>NZ_CP061294.1:1071447-1428596 GCF_018687515.1 Polynucleobacter sp. MWH-Spelu-300-X4 | reverse complement strand
GCAAATACCTGATGTATTCCAGTACAACGAGGTATTGGTAATTTCCGACGGTACGGAAGCCCTGCTTGGCTCGTTGTCTGCTGATGCTGAACGCTTTATGGCTTGGCGCACGATTGATGGCAAAACAATTGACCCGCTTGGACAGTTTCAAGAGCTTGAGACATTAGTGCGTGGCTTGTTAGCCCCTGAGTACCTGCTTGACTACCTGCGTTATTTCGTTCTGTTCGAGGATGATGGCAAGCTGGTTAAAAAGATTGCTGGCTATCACCAGTTCCACGCTGTACGTGCAGCCATCGAACAAGTTGTGCAAGCATCACGTCCCGATGGCTCACATAAGGGCGGCGTTGTTTGGCATACGCAGGGCAGTGGCAAGAGCATCACGATGACTTGCTTTGCTGCAAGGGTGATGCAATCTGCTGCGATGGAAAACCCAACAGTTGTAGTCATCACTGACCGCAACGACTTGGATGGACAGTTGTTTGGCGTGTTCAGCTTGTCCCAAGACTTGCTGCGTGAACAACCAGTTCAAATTGGCACTCGTCAAGACTTACGTGCAAAACTTGCCAATCGTCCATCGGGCGGCATTGTGTTTGCAACTATTCAAAAATTTATGCTGGGCGAAGACGAGGACACGTTTCCTGTCTTGTCCGACCGCAGCAACATCGTGGTGATTGCGGACGAAGCGCACCGCACTCAATACGGATTTGATGCCAAGCTAAAGGGCAAGGCGGGTGAAGAACGTTACCAAGCTGGCTATGCACAGCACTTGCGTGATGCTTTGCCAAACGCAACCTTTGTCGCTTTCACGGGCACTCCCGTAAGTAGTGAAGACCGTGACACTCGCGCAGTGTTTGGTGACTACATCCATATTTACGATATGCAACAGGCCAAAGAAGATGGCGCAACTGTTGCAATCTATTACGAATCACGGCTTGCCAAGTTGAAGCTCAATGAGCAGCAGATGCCCACTATTGATGCAGAAGTGGATGAGCTTGCAGAGGATGAAGAGGAAAGCGCACAAAGCAAACTCAAAAGCCGGTGGGCCGCATTGGAGAGGGTTGTTGGTGCTGAACCTCGTGTAGCGCAAGTGGCTGCTGATTTGGTTGCGCACTTTGAAGAGCGCAACAAGGCAATGGCTGGCAAGGCAATGGTTGTTGCAATGAGCCGCGATATTTGCGTTCACCTCTACAACGAAATCGTCAAGCTGCGCCCTGATTGGCACGATGAAGACCCCGAAAAAGGCGCAATAAAAATCGTGATGACTGGTTCGGCAAGTGACAAGGCTTTACTGCGCCCCCATATTTACGATGGCAAAACCAAAAAACGCCTTGAGAAGCGGTTTAAAGACCCAGGCGACGAGTTGAAGTTGGTGATCGTTCGCGATATGTGGCTGACAGGATTTGATGCGCCTTGTGTGCATACACTGTACGTTGATAAGCCGATGAAAGGGCATAACCTGATGCAAGCCATTGCACGGGTTAATCGCGTGTTCAAGGATAAGCAAGGTGGCTTGGTCGTGGACTACATCGGCATTGGCAACGAGCTAAAAGCCGCGATGAAGGAATATACGAACAGCAGCGGACGGGGTAGGACAACAGTTGATGCCCACGAAGCCTACAGCATACTCGCCGAGAAGTTGGACATATTGCGCGGAATGCTGCACGGCTTTGACTACAGCAACTTTTTGGCGGCTGGTCACAAAACGTTGGCTGGTGCAGCTAACCACGTGCTTGGCTTAAAGGATGGCAAGAAACGATTTGCCGATACGGCAGTTGCATTGAGCAAGGCATTCACCTTGTGCTGCACATTAGATGAAGCCAAATCTGTTCGCGAAGAAGTCGCGTTTATGCAGGGCATCAAAGTCTTGCTGACAAAGCGTGACATAACTGCACAGCGTAAGACAGATGAGCAGCGTGACTTAGCGATTCGTCAAATTATTAGCTCTGCTGTGGTGTCGGATAGCGTAGTAGATATTTTTGATGCTGTGGGCTTGGACAAGCCAAACATTGGACTGCTGGACGATGAGTTTTTGGCGCAGGTTAAAAACATCCCTGAACGCAACCTAGCTGTTGAGCTGCTTGAGCGTTTGTTGCAAGGTGAAATCAGAAGCCGATTCAGCAGTAATGTGGTGCAGGAGAAAAAGTTTAGTGACCTGCTGACCAATGTGATTCAACGATACCAAAACCGCGCTATTGAGACAGCGCAGGTGATGGAAGAACTTATAGAGATGGCTAAGAAGTTTCGAGAAGCTTCAAGTCGGGGGGAGCAACTAGGACTTACGGATGATGAAGTTAAGTTTTATGATGCGCTTGCAAATAACGAGTCAGCAGTTCGTGAACTCAATGACGAGATACTCAAGAAGATCGCACATGAGCTGACTGAAAACCTACGTCAAAATATCAAAGTAGATTGGGCGGAGCGTGAAAGCGTCCGCGCCAACTTGCGTCTAATGGTTAAACGTATCTTGCGAAAATACAAATACCCACCAGATCAACAAGATGGAGCTGTTGAGTTAGTGTTGCAACAAGTCCAGGCGCTTGGAGATGAATGGGTTGATGCTGCCTAATTTTGTGCTGAAACTAATTCTTTGAAGATGGTTAAAAATTTATGAGTGAACCTACTGCTACATCGTACCTGACGGCTAACTTTGGCGAAGAAGGTGGAATCTATAGCTGGTCTAGTTATGATGAGGTAAATGCTTGGGTATCTAAGCAACGAAATGATTGGCAGTGGATTTCTCAACAGAATACCAATCCAACCAACACCGCATGGGCTGTCATATGGAACGCCGTAAGTAATTTTACGAATAACTTAAATAGTGCAGAACAGCACAAAGATAATGAAAAACATAATGAACATATGAAGTCTGAGGCTGGGAAGGCTTTAGAACGGTTATTTGGAAAATATCCATTCCTTTTGCCAAATAGCTCTTATGGAAAATACATTTTTGATTTGCGAGATGGGGGTAGGTCAGTTGAAGCTGGGTTAATAACATCGTATTTGCTCGACCAAGATTTAAACGGAGCGCCACTTTCTAAACTTATCCCAGCTCTTGTTGAGTTTGAACTCTTTTCTCGCGGCATAAAAGATCGTGTGAAATCTGAAGGTGCCGCTTTGAAAAGGCTTGTTGGTGATATGTCTACGTTATTGGATGAGCATAAGCAGTTAAAGGCCGCCCAAGTTGCTGAATTCACTGCATTAAATTTAGGTGTCTCGAATCAGGTTGCGGCACAAGGTGAGAGCTTTGAACAGGCTCAAACTGAACGTGATTCGCAATGGACTGCTCAACTAACAGCAACAGCAGAAGAACTTAAACAGCTGAATGCTACATATGATGCGTATATGGCGTTGGCAGCTCCAGTTAGTTACTGGGAGGAGAAGCAAAAGAAACATGGCAAGTGGGCTAAGTGGTCATTCATCGGATTGACACTTTGTATGGTCGCATTTGGAGGTGTACTGTTTTGGGAGTTGCGTGGTGTAGCGCAAATGATTGAAGACACAAGAATTGCCGCTGTTGCCTCAAGTGCAACCAATGCAAAGCTAGGAAGCACAGTTGCAACAGCGACTGCCTCTAGTACGTTGTCGCCATTACTTGATGTCTTGGCAACGTGGAAGATTGGAGCCTACATTCTTCTTGTGACCTTGGCGTTTTGGTTTATTCGCTTGCTTGTTCGAATTTTCCTCAGTCATATTCACCTTGAGAATGATGCGGCTGAACGTGTCACTATGGCTAAAACGTATCTTGCCTTAATACGTGATGGTTCATTTGAAGGTAAAGATAATATTGGAACAATCCTTGCTGCGCTTTTTAGACCAACGGGTGATGGCATAGTGAAGGACGAGGGCTTGCCTCCTACTGCAATGGAATGGCTTACAAAGTTAAGTGGTAAATGACATTCTCTGCGTTATTTAAATCGTTTCAAACGTATTGTTATATATTTTTGATTTGAAGCGCAGAAAAAGCGAACGAACGCGAATTTGAATATAAAAGTATGCAAATCGTTTAAACGATTTGTTCATTATATTTTTGTAGTGATACACTTTTGTTACATGCAGTTGCAGTGCTTTATTGTGTTGCAAAAGCTAATCTAATAATTTCAAAAAGAGCTTCTACATTCACCTCTACACTTTACTTAAAGTGCTTCTAAGCCATATTCTATAAGGCTTAGGTAGGGGTTGCTCTTCTCATAATCCTTTGGTCCGCGGTTCAAGTCCGCGAGGGCCCACCAGTAATGGAAATACCAACCTTCGGGTTGGTATTTTTTTGAGTCACTTTAAGTAGTCTTTAGTAATCTGCAAAAAATTATTTATCGCAATGGGGTATTTGGGTCGCTACCCTAAATATTTTTACAAACTAAGCTCATACAACAGTTTTAAAAATATTGGGTTTTAACTACATAAATGCTTATATAAATAATCAGCCTTATCTCACAAAATATGAAGCTTTTTGGGGCTGTTATTGAGTTTTTTGTGTGTTAAAATGCATGAAATTTTAATTAAAAATCATGCAAAATAACTTAATTAAACCTTCTTTAAATGAACGTTCTAAATCTGAAGATAGTGCTTTGGGAAGACTTCGTTCGCATTTAAAAAAGGGCCATGTCTATAGAAGGGAGGATCTTCTAGTCGGCTCTAGTGCGATTGACCGCCATTTAAGGCAATTGGTTGATGCGGGTGATTTAGAGAAACTTGCTCAAGGGCTATATTACGCACCTAAATCCTCAGCATTTGGTAGGGTGCCTCCTAAAGATAGTGAGTTAGTAGGAGCTTTTTTAAAAGATGAAAATTTTTTATTACTTTCGCCCAATAGTTATAACTCTTTGGGTCTAGGAACAACCCAACTATATAACAAGATGGTTGTGTATAACCACAAACGTCACGGTGTCTTTAAATTGGGTAATAGAAGTTTTGAGTTTCGGTTAAAGCCGAACTTTCCCAAAAAAGTAGATAAAGAGTTCTTGTTGGTCGATCTATTAAATAACCTTGACTCCCTTGCCGAGAATCAAGGCGATGTGTTGGCTATGGCAGAGAAGCAGTTAGATAAGTTTGAAACTGGTAAATTGCAAAAAATGGTTAGTGCTTATGGTGCAGGAAGAACTAAAAAGCGGTTTTCGTCTTGGTTGCATCACCTCCAAAGAGTGAGCGCTTAATGCTGTTGCATGACCATAAAAATTTCAAAGATCTGATTGCGACAGTATCGGATGCAATGAATATTGATCCCACCTTGGTTGAAAAAGACTATTGGATCATGCATTGTTTGTGGGGATTGAAGCAACAAGGATTTGCATTTGAATTGAAGGGTGGAACTTCACTATCAAAAGGATTTGGGCTAATCCATCGTTTTTCTGAAGATATTGATATCCGCATTGAACCGCCAACAGGCATGAATGTTAAGGTTGGTAAAAATCAAGATAAAGAAGCGCACATAAAATCTAGATTTGAATATTACGATTGGGTTGCCAGCAACTTGAAAATTTCTGGCATACAAGATGTAGTACGAGACCATGCATTTGATGATGAAGAAAAAATGCGCAGTGGTGGGGTTCGCTTAAATTACCCATCTGCAACACCATCGTTGCGTGGATTAAAGGATGGTGTGTTATTGGAGCTCGGCTTTGACGATACGGCGCCCAACAAACCTGTAGATATTTCATCATGGGCATATGATTATGCGGTTCAGTATGTTAAAGATATTGATGACAATAGGGTTAAAAATGTCTTGTGTTATTTGCCTGAGTACACCTTTGTGGAAAAGCTACAAACTATTTCTACAAAGTATCGCCAGTACAAAGACGGCAAGGGGTTTCCTAAGAATTTTTTAAGACATTACTACGATGTATATTGCCTTTTGGGTTATCAGCCTGTCCTAGAGTTTATTAAAACTGATCGGTATCAAGCTAGAAAGAGGGAGAGGTTTTCTAGGTCAGATAATTTGATCATTATTCAGAATCCAGCTTTTCTTTTGGCTGATATTGAAGACAGAAAGTTATTTGAGTCTGAATATCAAAAAGTAGCTAGCCTATATTACAAAGGCCAGCCAAGTTTTTCTGATTTGATAAATCGAATTAGTGAACATCTAAAAATTTTGTAGGCAATCTCTAATTTTTTAGAATTTACTAATCACAAAGTTTTTTGGCGTTGGAATAATTAGCTGTTTTCGAAATTTATCAAAAATTGGCTATGGGTTTAAGTAATAAATATTGTCATTGAACATAAATTGCCTAGAGGTATGTGGTTTAATAAAATCAAACCAACTTCTGACATTTATGGCGAATCAATTTCTCATTTCTAATCGTGCAAAACACATCTTCTTAATTGAAGATGATGAATCTATGCGTGCGACCTTAAAAGGGTTGTTGGAATTTGCCGGTTATCAGGTCCACGATTATTCATCGCCCCTTGAGTTTTTGGGCGTTGCCCAAGCTTTTAAAACCTTTACTGTTGTGACGGGGGAGCAAGAGAGAGCCGGCACGCCGCCGATTTTCTCAGAGATCATGCAAGCGCGTTATTTGGGGACGGTCACTATTTCGGGTGATGTGACAACTTTAGGTAATCAGGAATATACGGCGAATCAAATTGATATCGGTACCAGCCAGTCAACAAGCGCTTATACCTTTACCGCTTCTGAGGGTCGTGTGATCTTTAACACTGGAGCAACGGGTTCCAATGTGGCGCCAACAGCAGTAGGAGGTAATACATATAGAGTTATTGATACTGAATCCATTAGATTGGCAAAGTTATCTAGTAACGATATTACTGCTGCATTGGTGTTATCTGAAATTCACCGTACATCAAAAGTGAATAGCGACATCATAGAAGAGTCTCGAAAAGTTTCTAAAGGTGGTACTGGTTTAGAAATCGTCTGTCTTGACTATGACGGTGATGGTAATTGCCGTTTAGATGACTAAATAACCAAGCTTTTTTTCTATAGTTGGTAAGTAGTAAATCCCCACAAAAATGACTCTAAACCCAATTGATCTATAGAAATTTATTGGGGCAATACAGTATTTATTTATGCCGTTGCCAGTATAAATAAGGGTTAACCCTTATAAAAAGCGTGGTTAATCCATCTATTTTTTAGTAATTAATTGTAATAGTTTGTAATTAATTGCAATAATTAGCCCTAAGGCTAATAGCCATTAATTAATCAATTAATTTCTGAAAAATATCACTATGTCTACTCGTCAACTTAAAAAAGTAAAAGCAATTCCTTTGGTTGTTGCTCTTGTTTTGGGTGGGTTATTGCCCTCAACATATGCAGAGGCTGCAGATTTCATCAATGGTGGTTTTGAGACTGGTGATACTTCAGGTTGGTCTATTTATGGTGGACTTTGGCAAGGTTCTACACCTTCTTTAGCGCCGTTGGATCCATTTAGTTCAGCGTGGTCATTAAACTCATCTAATGCTTCAGTGACTGTGGTGAACAGTACTACTACTGATACGTATATTACTCAATACAATGCGGCCAACAACACCAATATAACTCCTGTATTTGACGGAAGTAATGCTGTTAGAGTTAACAATAACGCTAATAATTTTTCCGTTAGCGTTATTCGCCAATCCGTAACCAACTATTCTGCTTCCACTATTTATGTGGCATGGTTGGCTGTTTTGCAGGGTTCTCATGGTCCAACGGATTCAGATCATTTTGTGATTAAAGTTCATGATGACACTACTAATACCGATGTGGCATCTATTTCATATAGCTCTGCAACAACTGCATCATTTTTTACTAATCTAAATGGCGTTTATGTTTCTGGTTGGCGTGCTGATGGTATTAACGTGACAGCCGGACATGACTATACACTTGCATTGCTGGCATCAGACTGTAATGCTGGTGGGCATTGGGGGTATGTTTATTTAGATTACATGGGCGCAAATGCACCGCAGGGCCTGACAGTTAATGTGGCAGCTCCTACGGCTCATGATATTGTGGGGAGTAATGAGTTAGCGGCAAATTTGGGAACGACTTTAAATCCGAGATTTGATGGCGGTACTTTGGTTCTAGATGGCACATCGTTAGGTAGCACGTATACATTCACGATTACAAGTAATAACGGTACTGTAGATGTAAGTGGTAACACTGCTACGATAGATACTGTTATTGCAAATGACTCAAGCGCAGCTGGTAGTTTAAGAGTAACAAACTCTGGCTCTGGAGGTGTTCTAACATTAACAGCGATTAATACATATACTGGTACGACTACTATTGATAGTGGTGCAACTTTAGCGTTAACTGGATCTGGCTCAATAGCCGCATCAAGTGGCGTTATTGCTAATGGTACGTTTGATATTTCTGGCACAACTACTGGTACGTCTATTCAGGCTTTAACTGGTTCTGGTTCTGTTATCTTGGGTTCAAAGACGCTGACTATCACAAATGCCTTAGGTATTTTTTCTGGGGTAATGTCGGGTACTGGGGGGGTAAATTTAACTAACGGCACTCAAACCTTGAATGGCGTTAATACTTATACTGGTGACACGACTATTAATGGCGGTACATTAATAGTTGGCGATGCTTCAAATCAATCATCAGCTGCTATTGTTAGTTCCACAACAGTTTCATCTGGTGGAACGCTTGCTGGCTATGGAACTGTTGGTGCTACTGGAACAACTCTAACTAATTCAGGAACAGTATCCCCTGGTAATAACAGTATAGCTACGTTATCAGTGGGCGGTGCTTATGTTCAAAATAGTGGGGGCAATTTACTTTTAGGATTAACTCCTACGACAAACGACTTGCTCGCTGTTGCTGGAACTGCAACGCTTGATGGCACATTAACAGTTAATGGGTCTTCAGGGACTTATACCCCAACACGTTACACACTTGTAACATCATCAGGACGGTCTGGAACCTTTAATACATTCTCGACAGATCTAAGCTCATATACAACATTGGGTTACTTTTTAAGTTATGACAATAACAATGTCTACTTAACGCTAGGCCCAGATTACGTTAATACTACTGTTAGCTTAAATGATAATTATGAACAAATAAGAAGTGTGTTTGCATCCGAAAGCTCGGCGTTAATGAATGGCCTTAATTATGACTGCTCACTTTTTGGTGAAAATAATATTTGCTTGAACCTGGGAGGGCGGATTAGTTATGTGTACAACAAGCTAGATGGCTTTGATGGACATAGCCCAATGACTACTTCAGCATTATTAATTGGTGCCTATAGAGTCGATCCAACATTAAGGGTTGGTGCTTGGGTTGATCAAGACTTACATACACAGGGTGGTAATGTAAAAGTATCTAACTCTAATCCAATGTTTGGTATTTTTGGTGTGTATTACCCATCGGGTAATAACACGGAATGGCAAGTTAAGTTAGCTGCCTCATATGTTGATAAGAACATTGATATTACTCGTAAGCAGTTGCTAAATACTGAGCCAGGTCATGGGAAAACATCCTATCAAGGTGTGGCTGCTTTGGCTGAGCTAGCCTATGGTTTTGATCGTGTTGTGCCTGATTCAGTAGTTTCTCCATTTATTGGATTTAAAAATGTTAACGGTAGCATGGGAGCGTACGCAGAGTCAGCAAGCGCATCTGTCCAGGTGCCAGTGACATACGCCAAGTATTCTCAATGGGCAACCATGGCATATGGTGGCCTTAAGTTTGATGGTAATTTGGATCCTAAAGTGAAGTACTCTGCTTCAGTGGGTGTTGATACAGACATCAAACACAATGACCCAAGTTATTCTGGTACGAGCAATATCTATGGTTTAAGTAGTTTTAATTTGGCGCCATCAACAGCCGCTCGTCATACAAGATCGTTTGCCACTCTTGGTTTTAGTTATATGTTGGAAAAGAATGAATCTGTTTACCTTGGTGGGTCATATCGCCAAGATCAATTTAAAGGTATCAGCTCATTATCTGGTATGTTGATTTACACAGTAGGTTTATAAAATAGCCATGATTTATCGACTATTATTTTTATTGTGTGTATTAGCGAACCCTATTTTTTCGATCGCAGCTGATGTAAAACATGATGCATATATTTCTTCATGGAGTAGTAGTTGTAATTCTTCTACTGCTTCATCGGCGAAGGTGTGTGTGATGGAGAAGCATTTGTTCTATGACAAGTCTATGTCACAAAGAATGGTTTCTGTTGGGTTAAGAACTGCACAAAATGAAGCAGTTGTTCTAACTCTAGTTACGCCATTGGGTGCTTTAATATCGGAAGGATTGACTCTAGATCTTCAGGGGCTTGAGGAAAAGAAATTATCATTTTTGTTTTGTGATCAGACTGGTTGCGTGACGCAAATTAAACTTACTGACGATATGCTAGCTAGTTTGAAGAAGAAAAAGACATTAGTTCTTAAATACCAAGCTTTTAATGCAAATAAAGCAGTTATTAACTTTGATTTCTCAGGTTTTGATTCGGTATTTGAGAAAATTAAGCAATAGCGTTAAATACCCTAACTAGTGGTTTTTTAATAAAAAGACCACTTTTTAGTCATAATGTCACTATGACTAAAAAAATTCTCTATTACATAGCAATTTTTCTAATGGCATTATCTATGCAAGTTGCTAATGCTAAAAAAGATTATGTGATTGCCCAAGGATATTTTGAAGATGTTAGCAATCAATTAACTTTTGAAGAAGTTAAAACCAAAAGCTTCTCCGTTTATCAGGATATCCTAACTGGAGGGTATAGCCATTCAACTTTCTGGTTAAAGCTCACGATAAAAGGTGGTCAGCTAAATGAAGTCAATGATTCACTGGTTCTTCGATTGAGGCCTAGTTACACGGATGAAATCGAGCTATTTGATCCACTCGATCAAAATAACAAGCTGAAGCCTCGTTTGACGGGTGATATGCATGCATGGTCTGACGATGAATATCAGTCACTCAACTTAAATTTTAAAATTAAAAAGACAGCGTTAGACCGCGATGTTTATTTGCGCGTTAAAAGTGCCCACACCTATATGCTTCATGCTGAGGCGCTAGATTTATCAACCGCTGAGGCTTCAGATAGAAAATTAGAGCTAATTTATTTCTCGTATCTGGGATTTTTGGTCATTTTATTTGTTTGGCTAATTAGTGCCTGGAGCCTCAATAAAGAGAAAGTGCTTGGGTTGTTTTCAATCACTCAATTAGCTGCTATTTTTTATGCAGCAGCCATGTTTGGGTTTTTTCGAGCTATCTTTGATGATGTAATTTCTCCACATCATTTAAATGATGTGACCAATTATTTAATTGTTAGTTATGTGGGAATTGCACTTTACTCACATGTCAATTTATTGAGTGAATATGGGGTTAAAAAATCTTTTAAATGGATATTGTGGATTTTCTTATTGGTACCAATTTTTTCATTCATTTTGATCGCTTTGGGTTATGTGACTAGTGGCTTACAACTTAATGCTACTAGTTTGATTTTCGCTACAACTTTCCTTGCTATAACCACATATTATGGATTTGATTCTAATGCCGTTAATCCAGTGGGAGCTGTCTTGCCAAAATCATTTATTAAGGCGTATTACACCTTATTACTACTTATTCTCTTGGTGACTTTATTACCTATGATGGGGTTAATTAAAGCGGTCGAGTTTAGTTTGCATGCTCTTTTCATTCACGGGTTATTAAGTGGGTTGATGTTGTTTTCACTGTTACAGTACCGCGCTAAAAAAATAAGCGAAATGCAGCTTGAGAGAATCTTAGTTGAATCAAGTAAGGCGCAACAAGAACAAATACGTAGAGAAGATCAAGGTCGTCTTGTGGGTATGTTGACGCATGAGTTGAAAAACTCTTTAGCTGTGGTTGATCTGGCTGTGAGCCTTATTTCTTCAAAGTTGAAGGGAGATTCACCTTCATTAGATAAAAACCTAATTAATATTTCAAAGGCGATGGATGATATTAATTTGGTGATTGCTAGATGTATTGATGTTGATCGTTTAGATCAAGAGAAAATTTATGTTTCAAAAAAGAATACTAATTTGGCTGATTTCTTTAGAGAGTTGGCGCTAGAAATGCAAGGCGCTAACAGGTTGCATTGGGATTGCAGCAAGAATGTCTATGTCGATCTTGATCCTGATTTGCTTAAGGTGATTGTTATTAATTTAATTGATAACGCTATTAAGTATGCTGAAGCTGACTCGCCGATTGATGTTCAAGTGATATCGGATGATCTCAAAACTGCTATTTCCATCAAAAACCAAGCTGGGTATTCTGGATTGCCGGATGAAAAAAAATTGTTTGAAAAATACTATCGTTCAGAGAAGGCGCAGAAAAATCGTGGTACGGGTTTAGGTTTGTGGTTAAGTCGTTCTATTGCTCATCTCATGAATGCTGAATTAACTTATGACGCTAAGGGAGATGTGATTAATTTTTCAATTGTGTGGGCTCGAGATGGTCAATGAAAATCCATACGTAGTTCTTGTTGAGGATTACGAGTTATTAAGAGAACAATTAACTGAATTTCTTCAGGCTAAGGGCTTTGATGTGGCCGCCGTGGATGGTGGAGAACAGCTTAATGATGCCCTAAAACTAAGGCTTCCAGACATCTTAATCTTGGATCTCAATTTGCCGGGTGAAGACGGTCTAAGTATTGCTAAGCGAGTAAGGGCTCTACAGCCTGCAATTGGCATCATCATGATGACAGCTCGCATTACTGGAGCTGATAAGGTCGTTGGTTACGAGTCTGGTGCAGATGTTTATATTACTAAGCCAGCTAAGCCAGAAGAGTTGCTGGCAGCTATGTCTAATTTACTCATTAGATTACAGCCGGTTGCAAAAAGAGACAGCCTATGGAGATTGCGGCCTAAAGAAAATATACTCCAGTCTCCAGTTGGAGTAGAAGTAAAGCTAACTTCAAATGAATTGACTATTGTCGAAATGCTTGCTTTATCTTCTGAGAGAAAAGTTCGAACAGATATTTTGAGTAGTAAATTGGGGAAAATAGAAGGCGAGTTCTCTAAAAATCAACTTGAAGCCATTATTAGCAGATTGCGGAGAAAAATTGCCGAAGTAGCCATGGCAAAAGATGTTATTAAATCAGTTTGGGGTTATGGTTATCAGTTATGTGTGGATTGCATTATTGAATAGTTAAAATACAAGTCGAATTGAGAGTCATCGATCAAGTTGTCACTGAACAGAATGTGAAATTTTTGAAAAAGAAGCGGCCAATTAACCCTATCAAGTCAGCCATTAATTTGTATATGGTGAAGGCCAGTGTTTTTATTGAAAATCATATTCATTTAAAGGCTTTAGATTTTGTAGGTCGTTGTCAACAGATCCTTACCCATTTACCAGATAAATTAGCCGGTATTTTTTCTAATTGGCAATGTCCTCACTCGCTGAGATTTTTGTTGCCGATTTTTAATAAAGTCACTAAAGAATTCATCAATCTTCAAGGATGCGTTACCTTAAAACTCAGTCCTCCCTTGAGTTATTGTGCTCGACAGTTTTATAAATTTCAGTATTGGTTGATTAACTCTGATCAGGTTAGATTTAATGGTGGGGTTGCAATTTTTTCTTATGAGAGTAAAGATGCAAGAAAAACTTTTCTTTTTGTTGCATTAGTTCATGCGATTCTCTTTTTTTTAGCCTTAAGTTTTTCTGAATTAAATAGTAAGAAAATTCCAGACCTTATGATTGAGTTATCGGGGTCACCGGCAGCTTCTGATGGCTTGTCTCAATCGCCTGGTGAGCAGGGTTTACCTAATCCTGTGAAGGATGTACCTAAAACATCGTCGGTAACTGAAAATGTTGATACACAGCTTATGAAGGAGCGCGAGCTTAAGCGTTTGGAGAAAAATAAAGAGCTAGAGTTGGAGCGGGAGAGGCGAAAAGAAATTGAGCGTGAAAGACAAAAGCAAAAAGAGAAAGAGCGAGAGCTTAATTTGGAGCGGGTTAAAGAGCAGGAGCGTGATCGCCAAAGAGCTAGAGAGTTAGAGCAGGAGAGAAAGAGGGAGCTTGAGAGAGAGCGTCAAAGAATTAAAGATTTAGAGCAAGAAAAGAAAAAAGAACAGGATCGAGCAAGAGAGCAAGAGAGGCAAAAACAAAAAGAAGTTCAGGAGCAAAAGCAACGAGAAAAGCAATTAGAGCAACAACAAAAGCAACAAAAACAAAAAGAGAAATTGCCTGAGCCTAAGAAATTGGAGAGGGATGGTACTTTGCCACCTCCTCCAGCCCCAGCGACTCCTGCGGCGCCATCAATACCTGCGCCGAGTGCTCCTGCATCATCCCCGCCTCCATCCAGCTCAGCGACCCCATCTTCTTCAGCTGCTGCATCGGCACCACTAACATCTGGTGGTTCCTCATCGTCCGCATCGGGGGCTGGTGGCTCTATGAGTGCTAGCATTTCTAATGCGCCAGCATCCGCACCAACGCTTGATGCTGAGCCTAAAGCTCTAACCCAAAGCAATCCTAAGCCAGCCTATCCATTGCTAGCATTTAAGATGAAGATTCAGGGTAAAGTTCTCTTGACAGTTGATGTTGCTGAGAATGGTTCTGTGAATAGGGTGACGATTGCTGAGTCAAGTGGTAATGAATCTTTGGATCATTCCGCATTGGATGCAGTGAAGAGTTGGAAATTTACACCAGCAAGAAAAAATGGCGTGATTGTTAGTCAAGTTATCAAAGTGCCAATCACATTTAGTTTGAAAAATCGTTAATTAGAAAGTTATTTATGGATACCTTGATTGTTAATTCTGTATTTTTATTATTAATACTCGTATCAATTGCAACTTGGTCAATTGCTTTTATGAAATACAAGCAAATGAAGCAGGTTGCTTTGGTTGCCGAAGAATTTAATAAAGAATTCTGGAATGCTAAAAGCTGGAAGGAAGGCGAAAAGATTGCTGATGATAGTCAGTCAGATTTAGCCTTAATCGCCCAGGAAGGTTTTAGTGTTTTTAATGAATATAGTAAAAATACCGGTGCCTTAAAGTATGCTGGAGATATACGCGAGGCGTTAGAAAGCCCGCTTCATCAGGAAACGCAGAAAATCTTGCGCCGTCATGAGCGTGGTTTAGCAGAGTTGGCTTCTATTGGGTCAACGGCCCCATTCATTGGCTTGTTTGGTACGGTCTGGGGCATCATTAATGCAATGCGTACGATTAGTGAGAGTGGTCAGGCTACGATTGATATGGTGGCGGGCCCGATTGGTGAAGCTTTAGTGGCTACAGCGATTGGTATTGCGGCGGCTTTGCCAGCAGTTATTTTTTATAACTACTTTTTACGTAAGATGAAAATCTTAACGACTGAATTAGATACTTTTAATGAGGCTTTTATTCGATTGGCTAGCCGTCAGATTAAGCCTAAAAAAGTAGCGGGTGAAGACAATGCAAAGTAAAAGTGGGGCTGATGATGGCTTGATGGCGGATCTTAACGTCACTCCCTTGGTGGACGTGATGTTGGTTTTGTTGGTAATTTTTATTTTGATCTCGCCACTCATGGTGCCTCAATCTATGAAAGTGAATCTGCCTAAAACTGCTGCCGTGACGCAAAAAGATCCCGTCAAAAATGTACAGTTGGTTGTTTTATCTGATGGGTCTTTGGTTTATCAAGATAGTCCGATAACTGATAAGGAGTTGATGGAAGAGTTTAAGAAAAAATCTTCTGACAAGACTTATCAGTTACAAATCCATGCGGATAAGAAGGCTGAGTATGGTCGTATTGCAGAGATCATGGCTTTGGCGCAATCTAATGGCGTTACTAAACTATCTTTTGTAACCCTATCCGGTAACAGTACCAAGAAGAAATGAGAGATATCGTTATTGCGCTAACGTGTTAACGGATAGTACTTTTGCAACTCCAGGAAGTTAGTTTATTTTTCTCCACGCACTTGGATTCTTGCTTGACGCAGCTCCTCAATGTGTTCCTGGCGCAGCTTTTGGATAACTGCTGGCTTTAGGCGCTCTTTGCTTTCGGCAAAGCTAGAAGGTTTACCTTCACGGCGCTCAAAAAACTTAATGATGTGCCAGTTTCTACCAATTTGTATGGGGTTTTTAATGATGTGAGGTTGGTTCTTGTGCGGTAACGCCGCTTTTAAAGCAGGAGATAGTTGGACAACATTCACCCAGCCTAAATCGCCACCATTGCTAGCAGAAGCATCTATAGAATATTCTGTGGCTAGTTGAGAAAAGCTGACAGTTTTAGTTCTATCAAGAATTTCTTGGGCGAGTTTTTCATCGGCGACGGCGATTGTTGCCAAGTGGTATTCGACCAAAACTCCTTGAGGACTTAATTCTTTAACTAGACGATCATATTCTGCTTTTAATAAGCGGTCTGTTACGGCATGGCTCTTCAAATACTCCTGGAATACAAGGTCAATATAGACATTTTCTTGTGTTTCTTGCGCGAGTAATTTGACGCTTTTATTTTTAGTAAAGCCAGCATTTTTAGCCTGCTCCATTAGGAGGGCGCGGTTATACAACTCATCTCGAATCGCTATACGTAATTCAGTGCTGTCTGTTTGACCATTTTGCAATGCGTTTTGTAAGCGAAATTCAAATAAATCCTTATCTAAAACGATGCCATGGAGTAACAAGTTAACTGCGGGTACTTGACTAGTTGTTTCGCTAGTCGCTTCATTGTCTTTTGGGTTGGTCTGGCCAGTTTGAGCTAGGGCTAGTTGGCTACATAAAAAAAGACTAGTGGTTAAGAGTGCGGACTTTATAAAAGATGCGGGAAGTTTCATAAGAGTTTTGTGTAATTAAGTTAGGCTATTTTATATAAAATTCATAAAAATCAATACTATAAGATGTTAAAATTGTTGGGTTAAGATTTCATAAAGAGGTTAGCGATGCTTGGCATTCACACATTAACAGTGCTTTACTTAACCGGGTTGGCCAGTTTGGGCCAAGCTCTTATCTACTTTCTTTTATTAGGTCGAAAAGTATCTCGCGAGCAAGCGGCATGGTTAGGCTATCAGCTACTTATGGGCTTAGGGTTTTTGCTTTTAGCTAGTGGCTTAGTTGGTGAGGTTGCTGATTTTTATGTGCTTTCAGTTCTTTTTGTGTTGGGAGCTTATTTAGCACGTTTTGTTGCAATGTCTTTATCGTTGGGTGCAGCCTTAACCAAACGCTTTTTAGGTTTGGGGCTTGGAACAATTGTTTTTGTGGGTATTTTATTTAGCTGGTGCCATTCTTTAGGTGCGCCACTAGGTAGTTTGGAAACGATTGTTTTGTTGCCTTTGGGAGTTGCTTCTGGATTAACAGCTAAGTATTTATGGGATCAACGTCAAGATCTTCAATTGTCACCGATGCTATTGATGACGTATATCCTTTGCTTAGAATGTGCTATCTATGGTGTGTTGGCAATAGGAGCTTTGGCAGGTATCGGTCAAGATTATGTTCATCCAGAAACCTTGGTTCCGAGTACGGTAGCTTTAATTTCTTTTGTTATTCAATTGGCATTACCAATGTTGTGGGTAATTGATGTGGCTATCAAAAAACAAGAAACATTTGCTGGTGTATTGAAGTTAAATCTATCAGCCACAACAAAAAATAATAAAACCTCTGGGATAGCAAACCAAAGCGTTTCATCTAAACGAAAAAAAGATGCGGTATCGGCTGACGCAAATAAAAATTCAGCAGATTCTGTACAAGATTCTCATTTAACAGCCAAAGAGTTAGAGGTCTTACGTTTGGTAGTTTCTGGAAAAAAGAATAAAGAGATCGCCGATGAGCTACAGATCTCTGAAGCAAGTGTGAAGGTTCATAAGTCTCGTATGACAGCTAAATTAGGTGTGAAAACCTTGCCGGAATTAACTTTGTCATTGCAGCAGATAGATGCGGGATCTCCACAAGAATCAGTGCCTGTAGCTACCACTGCGACTGCCGCTGTTGAAATTGCTTCTGATACCACCTCACAGAATCAGTCATAAAGGTTATTTTGTTATGAAGTCGACTATGTTTATTAGAAATTTTATTGTTGTATGTGTAGGCCTAAGTATGTCTGGTGTTTGGGCTGTCACTCCAGCGCCAGAGCGATCTGCTCAACCGAATGATCCAACAGCAGGTTCTATTCAACGAGGGATTGAGCGTGAACTTCCTCAGCCTGCACTACCGTTGCCAGGTCCAGAAAAACGTTCTCAAGAGTTGTCTGCTCCTGAAACATCGGATGTGACTGTACATGTCAAGCGATTCCGATTAGAGGGCGTGACTTTATTACCTGAAGCAGATTTACTGGCTGTTGTTGAACCTTGGTTAAATAAGACATTGAATTTGACTGAGTTAAATAAAGCAGCAGATGCTATTGCTCAGTACTACCAGTCAAAAGGATTTTTAGCGCAAGCTTTTATTCCGCCACAAAAAATTGAGTCAGATGGTGTTGTACTCATTAAGGTATTAGAGGCCAAGTTGGGCGCTGTGAATGTGGAAACGGAAGGTGAGACGCGTTTTGATAAAGACATGGTAGCCAAATACATTCTTTACCGTAATCGTATTGGACAATTTGTGCAAACAAAAGATATTGAAGAAGCGATTTATGTCATCAATGAAATGCCTGGCATGGCTGTTACTACAGAATTAGCGCCTGGTGAGAATGATGGTGAGATTGCTTTAAATGTGAAGGCTGCGAGTACGCCTCTTATATCTGGTAGTGTCACGGTAAGTAATTACGGTAGTGCTTCTACTGGCCAAGAACAGGGCATGGTCAATCTTAGTTTAAATAATCCATTAGGTATTGGCGATCAATTAAGTTTGAATGGATTTAAAACAAAGGGAACTGATTATTCTCAAGCTAGTTATAGTGCCCCGATTCATGAGAGCGGCTTACGTTTAGGCGCATCCATTAGTGATATGAAGTATCACACCGTTAATGAATTTACCGGTAGCCTAGGTTCTTCAAAAACCAGTGGGTTGAATTTGTCTTATCCATTGTTGCGTAGTCAAACGACCAATGCTAATGCGACTTTAGCCTACGACCATAAGTCTTATGTGAATAGCCTGACTTCAGGAGTTACTAATAGTGACTATAACGTCAAGACTTGGACTTTGGGTTTTTCAGGCAATCACTATGATGCTTGGATGGGTGGTGGCATTTCCACAGCCTCTTTAAGTATGACAAAAGGTAAGTGGACAAATCCATTATGGGATACAACAGCCACTAATAATTATGGCCAATACACAAGCCCTAATTACAGTAAGTTCAATTTTTCCCTTAGCCGTAATCAACAATTAGTTACAGACCAAACTGTTTTAACGGCTACTTTATCGGGGCAACGCGCAGCTAATAATTTGGATACGGTAGAGCGTTTCTTTTTAGGTGGTCCTAACGGGGTTAGAGCTTATCCATCCTCTCAAGGTTCTGGTGACGAAGGCGCTATGTTAAACCTAGAGGTTCAACAACAGTTACCAGAAGGGATTGTTGGTTACGCTTTTTATGATAAAGGTTGGGTCCAACAGTACAAATCAGAAAGTGTTTACCAACAAGTAAATGCACAATACTTTAAGGCAGCTAATAACTATAGTTTGGCCGGTTACGGTATTGGAGTTAAATATACTTGGCAAAGTATTACGGTAAACGGTTTTTATGCTATCCCAGTTGGTAGCAACCCTCTTTACCGATATAACAGTACTGATTACGTAAAACAAAATAGTGATGGCCGCGCAGGTAACTATTTCTGGTTACAAGGTATCTATAAATTCTAATTTTTATAATGATTTTTAATGTTAACAACCATTTCAGGTTAAGATAAAAATAGAAAAAGTAAAGTTTCAAAAATATTAACCTTTTATCTATGTAAACCCCTCCGTTGAGGGGTTTTATTTTGGCTATTTTTATTTTTGAATTGATCTAAAAAGAGCTCATTTTTAACTGGTCTAGTTAATTGGCTTTTATGGGGGATAACCATGGTTTTTTCATGCCCGGATTTAAAGTGGTCATTTGCGCTTATTTTTAGAATTATTTTTTAGAAATAATTATTGAGAATAAAGCGTCAGGAAGTGTCAGTTTTTGGGTGTCTAAAATCCTCTGGGAGCCTTATTTATTGCGCCTCCCAGGGTTTTCTTTTATCATTCCATTCCCTCAGATTTTTTGGGTCTGAGGACTATGTGAATGATCATGAATCAAAACCATTTTTTTGCAAATTCTGTAGCAAGAAAAAATTGGCTGTTTAGCCAAGGGTTTTGTGCAATCAAAAATTTCCTCACGCTGCCTGACAAGCCATATTTTAAAAGTGTTTCAGGGAGTATCCTTGTTTCGATCTCAGGTGTTTTTTTAGCATTGAGTGCGGTGCCTGCATTTGCGCAAAATGTCACGTCTGCTACTTTGCCAACTGGTGGTCAAGTTGTAGCGGGGAGCGCCAATATTACGAAAAATGGCAATACGCTTAATGTGGTCCAGTCTTCCCAGCGTGCTGTTGTAAATTGGAGCTCTTACAACGTAGGTGCACAAGCGAAAGTGGTGTACCAACAGCCTGATGCGAATTCGGTGACATTGAACCGTGTGACGGGGGTTTCAGCTTCACAGATTGATGGCGCTGTTCAAGCAAATGGCACGGTGATTTTTGCTAATACCAACGGTGTTACTTTTGGTAAAACAGCTCAGGTTGACGCGGGTGCTGTAGTTGCTACGACCATGAATCAAAGTAATGAAGAATTCATGGCGGGTAAGACAACTTACACCGCGAAGGGTGGTGTGAATGCTCAAGGCAAAGTGACCAATCGCGGCCAGATTAAAGCCAATGATTACGTGGCTTTAATGGCGCCAGAGGTGCGTAATGAGGGAGTGATTACAGCGCAAGGCGGCACTGGTAATGGTGCTGTAGCTTTAGCGAGTGGTAGCGTTGTGACATTGAATTTCAATGGCAATCAATTCGTGAGCGTGAAGGTTGATGCATCGGTTTATAAATCGCTCATTGTCAATCGCCGCTTGATTGAGGCGCCAGGTGGTGCGGTCTTTATCGCGGCGAACTCAGCTGCTCAATTGATGGCGTCTGTCATCAAAAACTCTGGACGTGTATCTACGACATCCATGGTCAGCAATGGCGGCCGTATTGAAATTATTGCGGGTACTGTGAAGAATGCTGGCGTCTTCGAAGCTAATGCAAATGGGGCTTCTGGGAACGGTGGTCAGATTGCCGTGAATGGTGATGTGATTAAATTAGGTGCTAGTAGCAATATTCAAGCGAATGCAAAAACTGCCGGTAATGGCGGCAAGATTGTGGTGATGTCAAACAAGTCAACCACCGTGGCTGGTAGCTTGAGTGCTCAAGGTGGTTCTAGTGTAGGTAATGGTGGTTTGATTGAGACTAGTTCTCATGAGAGTTTAGCTATTGCACCTAATGTGAAGGTAAGTACTGTAGCTCCTGCAGGCAAAGCTGGTACTTGGTTATTAGATCCTAATGACTTAACTATTGATGCTGCTTCAGCAGCGGTTATTTCATTAGCGTTGCAGAATTCGAATGTGACCGTGCAAGTGGTCGGTAATGTTTGTTCAGGGGGAACTTGCACTCAAAATGGGTCTGGTAACTTGACGATTGCTTCCGGGGTTGAAATTCTAAAGTCCGGAGCAACACCGACAACTTTGAGCTTATTTGCGGACGGCACTTTCTTTAACTATGGATCGATTAATGCTGCACCAGGATCCTTGTTAAATGTTTTAGTTAACTCTAGTGCGGTAACTTTAGCTGCCGGAAGTAACATTGCTGCCAATCAGGTAACAGTGATAGCTCAGGGACCAGTTAACATTTTTGGCTCTATAACTGGGATAGGCTCTAATCCATTAGTTAATATTTTAGCTGGGGTATTTAACCTTTATGGAGCGATAGCGGTTGACTTAACAATAGGTAACGGTGGCAGGGTTGTCGTTACCTCAAATAAGGTTACGTTAAGCTCTGGATCCAGAATTGAAGCTAATGGCTTAACTGATGGTGGTGAGGTTACGGTAACATCTAATTTGACTGGCGAGATTAATTCTCAAGGTTACGTTCAGGCAAATGGTGGCACTGGTCGTGGAGGTACAATTACCTTTACCGATACCCAGACAATCTTTATCCAAAATGCAACTCTGCAAGCCAATGGTAACGATGGTGGTCAAATCACCTTATCGAGTTACTCTGGCGACATCAACATTCAAAATAGCTTAATTCAGACGAACGGCTCAACGGGTCGTGGCGGCAGCATTGGCATTTCTGGCGCTAACTCCACAACACTCGTTGCATCCACAATTAATGCACAAGGTTGGAGTCAAGGCGGAACCATTCTCATAGGCAATGATGCGAAGAACGGCACATTGCCTTTTTCTTTGTCCGCTAATTTAGATGCACAAACTACTATTAGTAGTAATCAGTTAGATATTGCTAATGCAATCAATGGCGGTTTTATTGAAACTTCGGGCCATACATTAAATCTACTAGCTAGCATTAATGCCGGTCGCGGTGGTATGTGGCTCATCGATCCAAATGACATCACGATTGATTCAACTTTTGCAGGAACTATTGTTACTGCATTGGCAAGCAGTAACGTCATTGTTTCAACAACTTCAACTGCGTGTAGTGGAGTTAGCTGTGGTGGATCTGCAGGCAGTGGCAATATTTCTATTACAGGTAATATCACTACCAACACTAATTACGATTTATCCATTCTAGCTAGTGGAGCTATCTCGGTTAGTGGTGGCGTAAAAATTTGGCTTAATACTTCAAATAACTCGACCTACACTAAATCAACAGGCACAGGTTCTCTTTACATGGGAGGGCAAGATGTTGCCACCATTACTTCATCCAATTGGAATTCTGCTTGTAGTAATTGTTACGCATTAGCTAATACTGCTACTACGGCTGCAAATTATGCGGCTATTAATTTAGGTACATCCGGTGCTGGTTCCTCTGCCGTCGATGTACGTGTTGGTGGCGATGTTGTTATGGCAGGTAAAAATACTACTGGGTCTGGCGGCTATGCGGGCATCACTATGTATTCTGGTTCTATTGTTTATGGTAGAAATATTTCCTTATTTGGCATTAGTTCAGCGGGTGTGGGTATGCAACTTAGCTGGGGAAGTTCAGCAACGATTGATCTTCGCGCAACGTCAGCAACTGGAAAACTATTATTGGCTGGGGAGTCCAGCTATGTTGATGCTGGAGCAACAGGCACTAATGCTTTAGGTGTATTTGTGAATGGCTCCGTGCTTAGGGCTCCAACTCTAGAGATTATTGGTCGAAATACGAATGCTTCTTGTACTAGCAATATTGCCTGTGCTGGTATCAGTCTTGGTTGGTATACAACATCAGCTCAAACAACCAATATCTATACCAATTATCTAAAGCTCACTTCAGATAAAGTGGTCCTTGGTCTGAGCCCAGTGGCTGTAGCGCTTTGTGATTCTGGTTGTGCATCAGCTGGCTCTAATTTTGGTATTGATTTTTCGAGCTATGCTTCATCGAGCGCTATGACTTTTTATTACCCAAGCACTAGCTCTAATGCGATGGCGGTGTTGGG
This sequence comes from Polynucleobacter sp. MWH-Spelu-300-X4, assembly GCF_018687515.1. NCBI lineage: Bacteria > Pseudomonadati > Pseudomonadota > Betaproteobacteria > Burkholderiales > Burkholderiaceae > Polynucleobacter > Polynucleobacter sp. MWH-Spelu-300-X4. The sequence goes on along the minus strand of NZ_CP061294.1, from coordinate 1,405,208 downwards.
AAATAACTATGGTAACTATTTAGTTTTGCCTGCAGCTGGCACAACATTGAATGCTTATAAATATAGTCAAAACGCTGATATTGTATTGAGCTCTTCTATATCTGTCGCTGGTCCGATTAGCCTTACTGGGACAAATATTTATCTCAATGATGCCAGTTTGACTAGCACTGCTTCAGGCGCAAGTATTTTGCTCAAAGCAACAGGATCAATTACTGTTGGATTAGGATCTACTACAACTCTTAAAACCAATAACGGTAACATTACTCTTTGGGCTGATTCAGACGGAAATAATGATGGCTATATTCGCGTACGTGAAAACGTAACTTTTAATAGTGCTAATGGGTTAACTAACCAGTCTACAGGTGGCGGCGCTATTACCTTGGCTGGCGGTAGCGCGACAGACAGTCTGACAGGGCTCCCAAATGGCTACGCTTATTCCCCAAGTGGCAATACGGCGACTTGGGGAAGCACAGCTGCTGCGGGTGTTCAGTTAGCCGCATATACCACTGTGGCTAATAGCATCGCATTCTATAGTGGTGGCGGTAATGTCGTTATTAAAGGTAAGTCGGCAAATGGCATGCCTGGAATTGCTTGGATTTCAGGTAACAGTTCAGGCGCAACACAAATTATTGATGCGGGTGCCGGCACGATCACGGTAGATGGTCAAGCTGTTGGCACGGGGCATGGGATTGAGTTCACTTATGGTGGAGGCGGCGCTTCGCCAACACTAAAATCGGCTAGCTCCGCAACCGTCGCAATTTCCGTAACTGGTGCAACGACGTCAACTGGTGCATATGCCGGTTATCAAGGTATAGCAACTTTTATTGCGAGTGGCACAGGTGGCATTAGTTTAAGTGGTGCAACTTCTGCCACGGCATACCGCTCAATTCAAGCGAATCCAATCAATCTCTATGCGGCCAGCGGCGATATCACGATAACCGGTACGGGCGGCACTGGTATTAATATCGATGGTACGTGGGGCAAAGGAACTCTCGCCTCTAGTAGTAGCAATATTACGGTGACAGCGGCTAGCATCACGCTTAATAGCACGACTACTAGCACATCTGGTAATATCAAATTTGATGGCGCATTAACCGTCACGGCAGATGAAACATTTACCACAACCGCTGGCATTGTTACATTCACGGGTGCGATTAACAGTGATTCTTCCACAACACCTCGTGCTCTAGTAGTTAATGCCGGTACTGGCTCAATTATTTTCAATGGTGCTATCGGAGGCATTTATCCTATAGCTAGTTTGGTGGCATCAGCATCAGGGGGTATTACCATTAACGGTAGTATCACTACTGCGACTGGTTTTTCTGATGGCTTGCTTTTTGAGAAATTTGATGGCTATGTTGGTAACAATTTAACTGCTTTTACTACCGCGCAAAACGTTCAGGCTTCTGAAGTTTCTGGGGCGCCTGGTAATACAACTTCTGTTGTTAGCACCACAATTGATGTGTGTCCTAGCGGCTCTTGTGATGATACCTACTCATATCGTATTACTGGTTACTTTGTTCCTAAAGTATCTGGGGTATATACATTCCAGATTAATGGTGACGATAGCAATGCGATATTTATGGGCGCTGCCAATCAAACAATTGCGCAACTTAAAAAACAAGTTGAGGTGAACCCCATTTCATCTAGCACACCAGGTTTCCTAGCGAGTTGGAATGGTACCAACTGTTGTGTAAACAATACTGGTAACACGCCAAGCTTAACGGCTGGTCAAGCTTATCCAATCTATGCGATGTTTAGTGAAAATGCTGGCGGCGATAATTTGAAAGTTGCTTTCAAATTATCGGGTGATAGTAACTGGATTAGTGCAAATTCAAGAGATGCTTCTAATGGTGTTGGCTACTACTTTAATGGCGTGCCTAATGCTGGCGTTAATTTGACGGGTCCAGTGACTATCAATAACGCAACCATCACAGCACCTAACGGTCGTGTGCAGGTGAATGGTGCGGTCACTGCAAATCAAATTAATGTCAGTGCGAAAAATGTGATGTTTAGTGGTGCTAGTACGGTCAGTTCAGCGGGAGGTGTGACCATCAGCGCAACATCAGATATTGTGCTTAATTCAGCGCTTGCTTATACGGGAACAGGTGCCGGCACTTTCTCATTCACCGCGGGCGATAGTATTTTTGTCAACAATACCATCACATCAACTGGTGGTCCACTTGCGTTGCAATTTAATGCTGATGCATCAACTGGGTATATTGGTATTGAAAACAGCCTCACTACTAGAGGTGGAGCGATTTCTTTCACTGCCGCCACCATTTCCTTGCAACAAAATGCATTTACGATTGATACAAGCCTATCTGGTAGCACTGGTGGAAGCGTTACATTCAATGGTAATTTAATATTAGCTAAAGATTCTGGCGATATCACCATTAATACAGGTGGTGGAACGGTAACATTTAATGGCAGTGTCGATTCTGCTTCTTCTTATTTACGTCAGTCAGATTTATTTGATGATTTGGTTTCAACAACAGATGGTTGGACCTTAGGTACTAACGGCACTTATTCTGCAGGATCATGGGGCACGATACTTGGTTTATTTGGCTCAGGCGGCACTGTCAATCGAGCGATTAATTTAGGCGGCGCTGCGAGAACTATCGCATTTGAGTTCTACCGTGTGGATTCTTGGGATTCTGAGTACTTCTACGTGCAAATTGGCGGTAATGATGTTTTTACAGGTCGCTTTGTGTGTTGTACTGGGGTCTTGGCAACAGAAATGTTAACGGCTGCTAGTCAAACAACAAACGGATATACAACCTTGATACAGCCAATCGGGGCAGGTTTGGTAAATGTTACTGGTAACGCTGGATGGGATGATCAAAAATATAAAATTAGTATTACAACTCCGTCAGCGTTAACAAGTCTTAATGTGGCACTCCGTTCTAATTTGGATAGTGCTTATACAGATGAAGCTTGGGGAATTAAAAACTTTACTGTTTCAGGTGCGGCGACAACCTATATGGGTAATGCGAGTGGCTTGAATATTAATGCTGGCACTGGCAATGTTAATTTTAATAATGCTGTCGGCGGTAATAAGGCTACAGGCAACATCACTGTAAATGGCGCTGCAGTAAATGCAAGTAATATCAATATCTACAATGGTGGTACGTTAAGCGTCACTAATACTGCAGCAAGTAGTATTTCGGGGGTCATTTCAGGCGGGATGACGCTGACTAAAGCAGGTGCTGGAACTTTAACTCTGACTGGCAACAGTACTTATACTGGTTTGACAACAGTCAATGCGGGTACGCTTAAGTTTGCACCTTCGTCTGGTTTTGCAATGGCCTTAAGTGGTGGCATTACTAATAATTCTGACGTGCTATACGACGCAACAAGCGCCAGTGTTTTATTTTTGGATGGCGCAGTTTCAGGTGCTGGTACATGGACAGTCAACAGTGCGACCAGCAACACAACCTTTAATAATCGTATGATATTTAGAGGTACGGCCACTACCTCAGGTCAGGTGACGGTGACCAACTACGGTAACTTCTGGCTTGAAGGTGCTTCCATTAATACAACTTCACCAATTTATCTAAATGGCGCTAATACTTATTTGCGCGTTTATGGGTCGGCTGGCGCAACCATTAAAGCAGGAACGATCACCGGTAACGGTACAGTTGATTTCACCTCAGGTGGTGGCGGTAAAGCACTTACACTTTCAGTGGGTAATGACAACGGTACAGGCACGTTCAGTGGCGTGATTGCCAATTCTAGTGCTGATAACGGGCCTACTGTATTGAGTATCGCTAAAGCAGGGACAGGCACTTGGACACCATCTGGTACCAATACTTATACAGGTAGCACAACTATTACTGGCGGTACTTTGGTAATTGCTGCGGATGCGAATTTAGGGACAGCACCAACTTCAGCAACTGTAAGCTCGCTTGTGTTGAATGGCGGTACTTTATCCGCAACTGCTGACATCACACTCAACACAAATAGAGGTATTAGCCTTGGTGCAAATGGGGGCACCTTTAACGTGGCTAGCGCTAAAACACTTACTTATGGTGGCATCATGGCTGACATAAGTGGAGCAGTGGGGGGTTTAACTAAAACAGGAGCAGGTACCTTAACACTCAGTGGTAGCAGTACTTACTCTGGTGCAACTAATGTCAATGCAGGCACCTTAAAACTTACTAGTACTGGTGTAATTTATAACTCAACAAGCATCGCTGGCTCTGCCTCAGCAATAACTACTGTGGCTTCAGGCGCGGTCCTGGAGTTGACCAGTTGGGGTTGGGCTGGCACAGGGGGGCTTGGTCAAAGGTATTTTGATGCAAGTGCTTTAGTAATTAATGGTGGCACTTTGCGTTACTCTGGCACAACTAACACAGTTGACTCTTCAGCTACTCGGGGTCTTACTGTAGGAGTAAATGGCGCAATTTTTGATTCGGTCACTTCAGGTGTGACATGGACAATGAGTGATGGAAGTGCTACACCATCTTATAAATCTATTTTCAATGGAAGTGTCACATTTATGGGCGCGGGCAATATAGGCTTTGCGCATGTAATTACTGGATCTGGCGCTACTGTTACTAAAAATGGTACCGGTACTACTACCTTGAGTGGCGCGAATACTTACACAGGTATCACGGCAATTAATGGAGGTATTTTATCGATTAGTTCTGATGCTAATTTGGGGGCTGTGCCAGCATCAGTAACTGCAAATTCAATCGCGCTTGGTGGTGGCGCTCTACAAGCGACAGCTAACATGATTCTTAATCCGAATCGTGGTATCACTATGACGGCTAATAGTGGCTTGGCGGCGACTTCAACAAACGCGCTCGTTTACGCTGGTGCTATTACTGGCGGCTTTGGTTTAACCATTAATGGCGCAAGTCAAACAGGTACCGTTTCTTTGGCTGTGGCTAATAGCTACACTGGCGGTACAACGGTTACAGCCGGCTCATTGGGTGTTTATAACAATGGTTCCATAGGTGCGGGTGCGTTGACCTTGGGCAACAACAGCACGCTACTTTTAGGTCGTGCGATTACAGAGGTAACTAATAACATCTCCCTAACAGGTAATGCCACAGTGGCTTTTGATACCAATGTGGAATATCTCATCGTCGGCGGCGGTGGCGGTGGTTCAGGTGGTGGCGGTGGCGGTGGTGGCGTTGTTTCTCAATCAGCAAGCTTGGCTGGTACTACCTACGCGGTGGTAGTTGGTGCTGGTGGTACGGCTGGTTCACCTAACAACGCGCCTAAATCAAATGGCGGTACCGGGGGCAATTCATCGTTTAATAGCGCTATCGCATATGGCGGTGGTGGCGGTGGTCAAGTTGTTACCGCTGGTCAATCGGGGGCCTCTGGTGGCGGCGCTGGTCAAGACAGTGGCGCAGCAGCAAGTACTGCGACACAAGGTTATGCGGGTGCCGCTGGCGCTTGCGCCTGTGGTTCAACAGGTGCAGGTGGTGGTGGTGGTGCTGGCGGTGTAGGTAGTCTAGGTTGGACGGTGGGTGCTTATAACACTGCTTATGGTTTGACTGGCCAAAATACAATGGGTGGTAATGGTGGTATTGGTGCTGCCAATTCAATTACTGGCACATCAACTTACTATGGTGGTGGCGGTGGCGGTGGTGCGAACAATAACAATGGTTCGCAGCCAGTAGCAAGGGCAGGTCAAGGTGGCTTGGGTGGTGGTGGTACTGGTGCAAATGCGGATAGAGGTAATGGTGTAGCTGGTGCTGCCAATACTGGCGGCGGCGGCGGCGGCGGTGACTACGAAGGTGTTGGTGCAGCCGGCGGCTCAGGTGTCGTGATTGTACGTTACCTAGGCGCTGATGCAGGTTCTGGTGGCACAGAGACTGTCGGTACTGGCACAGCCACTGGTTATAGCTTGCATACTTTCACAGGTAGTGGCACTCTGACACTTAATGCAATCGCTGCAAAACTATCAGGTGTTATTTCTGGCGCGAATAAATTAACAGTGAATGCTGCGCCAGGCACCTTGACACTCTCTGGTGCTAATACTCATACAGGTGGCACTACTGTTTCTGGCGGTATGTTGATTGCAGGTATCGCTTCTACTGGCTCTGCTGGTGCAGTAACCAACGGCCCATTTGGTACAGGCACGGTGACAGTGAACTCTGGCTACACGGTAGAGTTAAATGGTTACGCAATTGCTAATACCTTTAACTTAAGCGGCGCAGGTTTAAATAGTAATGGTGCATTGATTAACTCAACATCAACAGCTCTGACTTTACCAGGGGCTATAACTTTGGCTGCTGATACGACTATTAGCAGCACGGGTGATCTAACGCTTTCAGGTGCGATCACCTCAGCAACCTTCGGTTTGGCATTTAAGAATGGTGGTAACTACACGTTAAGTAATACCTCAAATAGCTTAAGCACAATTGCTGCGACTGGTATTTCATCACTGACTGTGACTAATAATTCAACATTAACTGTAGGTACGGTGAACACCATCGCTGGCATTTCATCAGCGGGTGTGATTTCACTTACCTCTAACGCGATAGAGTTAAACGGCAACTTAACCGTGACAACATCAACCACGAATGGTGTGAGCTTGTTGTCTAAAACCTACATCAAAAATACTGGGTTATCGTCAACGACGATAAATACGCAGGGCGGCGCTTTAATCATCGCATCTAATATTGATGACGCGACAGACGGTGATACAACCACTAATGGTTACATCATGCTTCGCGAAGGCTTAACAGTGAACACCCGAGGCGGTGATATTACCATTGGGGGTGGTGATGCCAGCGGTACTGGTTATGCCTTAGGTAGTTCGGCCAGCACACTCACTGAAGGTGTGCGGATTGATAAAGTACTTTCATTAGCATCTGGCGGCGGCAATATCAGTATCAAAGGTAAGTCTTATGCTGTGAGTGTCGGCGCTGCTACCGGCGGGGCAGGTTTTGGTATTTACTATTTGAATAGTGCTGGGTTAATTAACTCTGGTACAGGCACTATTTACATTGAAGGTTATAGTCAAACAACGAATACCTCTACTTATGGTTCAGGCATTCTTTTTGCCTTGAATAGCTCATACGCCACCACGATTACTTCAGCGAATACCACGGCAAATGCAATTAAATTGGTTGGCATCGCCACGGGCACCAGTGCCGATACTTGGGGTATAGAGGTTGAGACAAATTCCCCGCTTAATCTTTATGCAACGGGTGTTGGTGGTGGCATTAGTGTCTTAACGTCTCAGAAAAATACTGGCTCAAATTATGACGCTGTTTATAGAAGCGCCGTAGAAATATTGGCCAATGGTGGGGATATTAAATTACTAGGTGGTCAAACATTGTCGGGCTCAGCAGGTATTGCTAATGGCATTTGGCAAATTGAAGCCGCTTGGGCGCTTGGCTCAAAAACAGGTTCAAGTTATGTAGCAAGTAGCTCGAGTAACCTCACTATCAATTATGACAAGTACTACTTTAGTGGTATCAATCCTACAATTAAAACTACAGGCACATTCACTTGGGATGCTTCTGGTGCTTCAACCACAGGTTTCGGTCAGAGTGTAAATACAGGGTGGTTTGCAATTACAGGTATTAGTGGTTTAAGCATCGGTTCTTTAGCGAATACGCAGAATATTAAAATTGGAAGTAATCTAACCGTAAATGGTAATGTGACTTTGTTGGCGATGGGTGGTACATCAGCTGATATTTACATGGATGATTCCACGGGATCTCTAACTGTGACAGGCGCAAACAGTACTACCCTAATTAAAGCGTCAGAACATGTGTATATGTATAGTGCCAGTGGTGGTATCACCGTCAATGGTGCTGGTAGCAATACCCTGACCATCATGGCCGGTAAAGATATCATGATTAATCAGGCAATTAATGGCGCTTCAGGCAAACCGCTGACGGTCAATTTATATTCTGATGTGGATAACACCGGTGGCGGCGCGATTTTGCTTGCTAGTACAGCTAGCATTGCCACTTATGGTGGCAATATTACTTTACGTGGTGGTACAGGTGACATAACTACAGGTTGTGCGGCCGCTAAAACTTGTATAGCAGGCTATGCCTCAAATTCTGGCGGTGACTGGCTTGGTTGGAATGGCGCTATTTGGGTGCCGGGCTATCAGGATAACGTTGATGGCATCACGATTGTAAGCTCAGGCTCGATTGATGCGGGTGCTGGCGCTATCACCATGATGGGTCGTACTTCTGATTCTGGTTACTATGGTGTTTTGATTTATAACGGTGGTACCACGATTAAAGCGGGTGGCGATATTACGATTAGCGGTATCGGTGCAAGTGGCGGTAGTGGATGGGGTTTGTATCTTGGAAATGGCACCGTGTGGTCGACGGGTGGCAATATCAGCCTGACGGGTACTGGTAGCAACGGGATGTATCTAGGTTCGCAAACGGTTGCTGCTGGTAATAGCACCACATTTACGAGCATGATCTCTGGCGGTACTATTACCATCAATGCGACTGGCAATACCTCTGGTTACAAGGGCTTGCGCCAGGATACATCTTCAGTAGTGGCTTTTGGCGCAATCTCGGTGACGGCAACCGCTATTGGTGAGCATGCGTTCTACATGCATGGCACAGGCGCTAAAATGCAATCGGCTTCAGATATTACAATTAGTGGGACTCAAGGTTCTTGGGGTCTAACGATGTATGACAATAGCTTTATTCAATCGACTAAGGCTAATTCAGCGTCAACGGGCAATATCTCGATTACTGCGAGTGGTACGAATGGTGGTTTATATACCAATACTACAGGCGGTATTTATGCAACTAGCAATACGGCCACGCCAACAGCTACACCCACTGCTGGTGGCACATTAAGCATTACCGCTACAGGAGCCTCACAACAGGGTATTTATCTAAATGGTGGATCTTTAATTTCGTACGGGGCAATGACTCTAAATGGAACTGCTTTAACGACTGATAATGGTGTGAGGTTCGTAGGTTCTGGACAAGTAAAAGCAGTTGGCGATGTGATCATTAATGCTATTACAGGTAGCGGTAATGCTAGTTGGTCTTTCTACCAAATTGATAGCCGTTTCACTCAATCAACAGCTGGCAATATTAATATTACCGCTACTGCGGCAGTAGGGTATGGTATGTACATATCTGGCGGTGGCTTGGTGGCGGGTAATGATACGACCACGCCAACAGCCGGCGGCTCAATTACGATTAACTCGACCTCTACCTATAATGCGATTGATGGTGCTGCTTTAAGATTGGATGGTACGAGCACAAAGATTATTGCCTATGGTGATATTACTGTTAATGCCAATGGTGCTGCGGCTGGTTTAAGTACAGCTAATCAGCAAGGACATGGCATCATCCTTTGGGGTGGTGCGCAAGTGGTTCGAAGCTATAACGGTGCAGTGAGCATGACGGGTTATGCGAATCATGCGGCCGGTGCGATTACTGACTGGGCGAACATTTCTGCTGGTATTACCCTTTATTGCGGTTGTGTGACGATTCAAGCTAAGGGTGATATCACGCTCAAAGGGGTTTCTTCGTCAGGCATTGGTCTTTATCTCACCTATGCCACTGGGACTGGCGGTGGAATCACCTCTGAAACTGGCAATATCGTGATGAGTGGTTTAAGCAATGCCGCTTCTTATGGTGGCGCTATCATTCGTCTACCAATTACCGCCACTCTAGGTTCAGTAACCGTTTCTGCGCTCGGGCAAAATTACGCGTATTACCAAGATGCTTGGTATGGTTCGGTGTCTGCTGGAACTGATGTGAATATCATCGGCTATGCAACTGCTGGCCATGGTATTTACCTAAATATTGGGTCAATAACATCAAGTAACGGTAATGTGACTTTGTCTGGCTATACTTCGAGCGCCACCACGACTGATTACGGTATTTATTCAATTTCTAGGGCTGTTTCTGCGGTCAACGGTTCGGTGACGTTCCAAGGTTCAAAACTGGATACCGTCACAACGCTTGCAAATGCTGTAAGCAATGTAGTTAGTGGTAGCCCAGCCCCATACTTTGCGATTGCAGATTCTGCTAACCCTGCAAGTGCTGCCACAACTGGTATCAGCTGGAGCGGTACAGTGACCGCTAATACAACCAGCGGCTACATTTCTATTAAAGCTAAAGCGCCTTCAATCACAGGCGCAATGACCGCTTATGGTCTGGCCTTATTAAGCAACAATCAAAGCTATACATTGAATAGCGCAAGCAACGCAATTTCATCATTGGCAGCAAACATTGGTACAGGTAGCTTAAGCTTTACGACAACCAACGTATTAAATATTGGCACCTATAATGGCACGACGGGCATCACGGCTGCTTCCGTCACCTTAAGCGCTGGTGGTTTAACCGATACATCTGATGCTGGTATTACAGTGACCTCAAGCAGTACGGTTGCTATTACCAATGCGAGTGGTAGCTATGACTTTAGCGGTGTGATTGCTGGCCCTGTTGCCCTCACAAAATCTGGTGCAGGCACACAAACACTTTCTGCCGCCAACACTTATACCGGACTCACAACGATTAGTGGCGGTACGCTAAGACTTGGTGTTGCTGGAGATGCAACCAATACACCACTAGGCACAACGGCAGCCGGCACTACTATCTCTGCTGGCGGTACATTAGATCTGAATGGGTTCACTTTAGGAACAGTTGAAGCCCTAACAATTAATGGTTATGGCGTTGGTAACAACGGCGCATTGATTAACTCAAGTACGACGAATGCAGCGACTTATACCGGTGCGATTACTGTTGGCTCTGCTTCATATATTGGTGGTGCAGGCACCATGACATTGTCTGGTGCTGTTGGCGCAGCGAGTTATGGCGTAGCGTTTATCGGTGCGGGTAGCTACACTGCAACGAATGCAAGCAATACCTTTAGCACGATTGCAACTAGTGGTATTGGCTCACTTTCTATTAAAAATAATCAAGCCCTTAGTATCGGAGCAGTGAATACGATTACTGGTATGACATTTACTGGTGATGCAATGATTGATAACGCTGGCACGATTACGGCAAGAGGTTTAACTATTCAAAAGAATGGTGCATTAGACTCAACCCTGACTTTAAAATCTACTGCGCGTATTGATTTTTGGGATTCAAGCCTTGTTGTTAAGTCGGCAATAGGTGCTGGTAAGCTCAATATTATTTTCTGGTCTGAGTCGGATGGTGGTAATGGCTTTGGCACAACGCTAGCTGGTACGTACACCACCAATGGTGGGCATATTTGGGCGGGTGGCGGTGCAACATCAACCACTTGGAATGGATTAACAGTCGGGAATGGTGCGGCTGGCGCTGGCGGTGGTGCTAACGGAAATGCGATTGACACGCAAGGTACTTGGACAACCAGTGGCGGTTCTATTTGGTTAGCTGGTAATGTCGGTAGTGGTACTGGTTATGATGTAGCTATTGCGAATGGTGCCGCACAAGTGTTCAACGTTGGTAGTGGTTCTATCACGATCCTAGGCGATTACTTTTATAGCAGTACGACTACGATTACAAGTACGGGTACTTTGACCTTTGCGCCATTTGGTAATGCATTCACAGATAGCGCTGGCACTGCGAGAACATTTACCTGGAGCGGTTCAGGCACTAACTTTGCCGGTACTGGCTCAATTAATGCAATCACGATTAACAGCATTGCAAATCTCACTGGCTTAACGATTGGTAACGCAAGTTCAACATCGAATTCAGCAGTCACGATTAGCAATGACATCGGTATTTCTGGTCCGATTAATATCTACGGTGCTGCAGTCACGTTGACTGGCGGCTTAACTACAACAAACGCCACGACAGGTAATATTGGGATTACGACGACAGGCTTAACAGGCGCTGGCGCAATTACTTTAGCCACTGGTCGTGCACTGACTGTAACTCAGTCTGGCGCATCAACTTATAGTGGTGCGATCTCTGGTACATCGGCTACCGTGACAAAACTTGGTGCTGGAGTATTAACCGTATCAGGTAATAGCTCATACACAGGCTTGACGACTATTTCAGCAGGCACCTTGAAATTAGGTGCTTCTAGCAGCGGTGCTAATTCACCATTAGGTACTGCGGCTACTGGTGTCACAGTTGCTGATGGCGCAGCATTAGATTTATCTGGTTATAGCATCACAACATTAGTGCCAATCACATTAAGTGGTTCTGGTGTTAGCGGTAGTGGTGCTTTATATAACTCAAGCAGTACTGCTTCTACTTATGCTGGTGCGATTACCCTAGCGGCTGATACCACTATTAAGAGTACGGGCGCATTAACCTTAAACGGTGTGATTGCGGGTGCTTTTGGCTTAACTGTGACGAATACAGGTGACTTAACTTTAGGTTCAACTGTTGGCACTTCTTCAACTCGCCTTACTAGCTTGTCAGTGAGCGGTGCAGCTAACTTATATGGCAATGTGTGGACAACTGGCGCACAAATTTACACTGGTAATTTGGGTGTTGGTGGTGATATTGGTCTGAACTCAACAAGTGGTGGTGTGACTATTGGTGGTGCAATCACTGGTGTCGCGGGCTCAAATTTCTTGTTGTATGAAACAACTACGCCAACACGCTCTGGTAATTCGATTGTCTACAGTGTGGATAATTCTGGCTCGTTGAGCACGCCTATTACCCGCATCACTTACCGTATGGAAGTGACTTATGGCGGCACACCTTACTGGGTTCAGGTGACGTTTGACGCATGGGCAAATAACTTAACTGCGGCTGATTTACGCATCCCTGATGTGTCAAATAATTTAGTGTTGCAAAAAATCGTCAATAACATGGTGGTGAGCTCTAACCAAACTGCGGGTATTGCTAGTAAAGCTAGTGGTGTGATCACAGGCTCAGGTTTCACAGGCTATTTGGAGTTGTGGCCATTAAATTACACTCAAACTATCAGTAATGCTGGGGGGCTATCTTCAGGTAGTTCGTCAGCGTATGACTACAATGATACGCCTGTGGCGGGTACGTACGGGTCATTCCAGGTTCATAACATCACCTCGGGTTCAGTTCAGACCGTATTAGCTTGGAATAATCATGGCGCTACGCCAGATGTAGGTATGGGTAACTATATTGGCACCACTACAGGTACCGTTGGGAATGTTGACTGGACATTTACAGGTCAAAACTCTGTGGGCATGGGAACAACAGCCTTTAAGATGCAGGTATCGGTGAATGGTGGAAACCCAAGTCTCAATATTAACGCTGGCGCTGGTGCAGTGAACATTACAGGCGCAACCAGTGGCTTACGAGCTCTGACCGTTAACTCAGCTGCTACCACTAGTACGATTACTGGCGCGATTGCCAATGCAACTGGCTATACAACGACCATCACCAAACAAGGTGCTGGGGCTTTAGTACTCAATGGCGCTAACACCTATGCAGGCGGCACTACTATTTCAGCAGGTACTGTAAAACTGGGTAATGCATCTTCCCTAGGTGATTCTGCTGGTGCAGTTTCAGTGGCTGATGGTGCAGTACTTGATTTAAATGGTCAAACAGTGGCTAATACAAATGCCTTGACCTTGAGTGGCACAGGTATCAGCTCAGGTGGTGCTTTGATTAATAGCTCAGTGACTGCGGCAAGTTATGCTGGTACGGTTGCATTGGCGGCTGATACTTCAATTACTGCAACAGGTAATATCACTTTAGGTGGCGTGGTAAGTGGTAGTGGTGCTTTAACTAAACTGGGTGCAGGTACATTGGTTTTATCTGGCACTAACACTTATACGGCTAGCACGGCTATTTCTGCAGGTATCTTGTCTATTACAACGGATCGAAGCTTGGGTGCTGTGCCATCTTCAACAACAGCAAGCTCAATCACGCTTGGTGGCGGTGTGCTTCAAGCGGCAGGCTCATTTACATTGAGTGCTAATCGCGGCATTACCATGACTGCTAACAGTGGTTTGGCAGCAACTTCTGGTAATAACTTAATAGTCAACGGGGTTGTGGATGGTGCTTACAACCTGACGATTAACGGGGCTAGCCAAACAGGTGCTGTGACATTAGCTGGTGCTAATACATATACTGGCGCGACTACTGTCAGTGCAGGTACTTTGAATATTACCAATAATGGTGGTCTAGGTACGACTGCAAATGGAACGACAGTAGCTAGTGGCGCAACGCTTGACTTAATTGGTGTAACAGTAGGTGCAGAAGCGATTGCTTTGAATGGTGGTACCTTAGCTGATGCAACTAGTAGCTTAGCTGGGGATGTGACACTATCAGCTAATAGTACGATCAGCGTGGCAAATGCTGTAGATACCTTTACCATGTCTGGTGTTATTTCTGGTGCCTTTAGCATAACTAAGACTGGTGCGGGTACCTTGATATTGACTGGTGCTAATACATATGGTGCGACAACGATTTCAGCAGGTGTGTTACAGGTAGGTGCAGGTGGGGCAGTCGGTACTTTGGGCGCTGGTAATGTAACTAATAACGCAACTTTGACCTTTAACCGTAGCGATGACTTTAGTTATGACAAAGTGATTTCAGGTTCTGGTGCTTTAATTAAAAATGCATCTAACACCATCACGCTCACAGGTGCTAACACCTACACTGGTGCAACAACTATTAACGCCGGTCAGTTGGTGATTGAACGTGACACCTTGACATTTGCAACTAGCGGCTTTACTGGTGCAGGTACTTTAGTGGTGCAATCAGCTGCTGCAAACTTTGCTTCTCCTTATACCTTCAATGCCACAATCAGTAATTTGGGTGGCTTAACGATTGGTAAAACTGGCAATGCCACAGCGGTGACTTTGTCTGGCGCGATTAATATTAACGGTAACTTGCTTGTGAATGCACCAACAACATTGGGCGCAAACATCACTACAGGTGGCACGCAAGAATACACGGGCAATGTGAGCATCTCAGCATCTAGCGTTTCACTATCGACCATGGGTAATAGCTCAACAGGCAACAGTATTACCTTTGGCGGTAATTTGAATGGCACAATCGCAAACGGTAATAGCTTGTATATATTGAGCGGAACTGGTTCTGTCAATGTGATAGGTAGTGTGGGTAATATCTATGCATTGAATTACTTTGGTTTGGGTGGTACAGGACAGTATCAAGCGGGCTCTACTACTAACTTTGCTTATACAGGTGCAGTGCAAACCTTCACAGCAACTTATGCTGGCACTTACACATTCTATACATGGGGTGCGCAAGGTGGCGATTCAGCTCAAGCTAATGCAAGCGGTGGTATGGGTGGTTACTCTTACGGTAATTATGTATTAAGCGCTGGTCAAACGGTTTCAATTTATGTCGGTGGTACGGGTGCAGATAGTGCTGCATCAGGTCTGACGACTGGTTCTGCAGCTGGCGGTTGGAATGGCGGCGGTACTGCTATTAATTCGGGTTCTGGCGGCGGCGGCGGTGGCGGCGCAACAGATATTCGTGTTGGTGGAACTGCGTTGACCAATCGTGTGATTGTTGCTGGCGGTGGTGGTGGTGCTGGTTATCTATATACGGTGCCAACAACTGGCGGTTATGGTGGTGGACTCACAGGTGGTGCTGGTAATGCTATTACTGAAAGTAATGGTGCTGGTGCTGGTGGTACGCAATCTGCAGGTGGTGCATCAGGGGCAGCTCAATCGGGAACATTATATTTTGCAGGTTCTTTAGGTGTTGGTGCGGATAGTAATGGTTGGAGCTGGGGTGGCGCTGCTGGTGGTGGTGGTTACTACGGTGGTGGTTCAGGCTTCCATGGCGGCGGCGGTGGCTCGTCCTATATTGGTGGCGTAACAGGCGGTGTAACGATTGCTGGTAATGCGACGCAGACCTCAACTGGCGGTGGCACACAAACTGGCCAAGCAGGTAATGGTTATGCTCGCATTGTGCTTGCAAGCTTTACCACGTTTAACGCCGGTACTCAAACAGGCGCAGTGACGATTGGCGGTTCTGTTAATGCAGCTAATGTACAAACTGCCTCGACTAACTTTGCGGTCAAGATTGGTCAAACAGTTGCATCAGGTACTTCTAATATTTAACGCCGGTACTCAAACAGGCGCAGTGACGATTGGCGGTTCTGTTAATGCAGCTAATGTACAAACTGCCTCGACTAACTTTGCGGTCAAGATTGGTCAAACAGTTGCATCAGGTACTTCTAATATTGGTGCAAACACCACCTTGAATAACATCGGTGGTTTCATCATGGGTACTGCTGCGAATGCACATAACCTATCTGTAACTGGCTCATTTGCAACTGCTGCCACAGGTACTGCTAAATTAAGCGGTGGCGTAACAACGACCACCACACAGACATATGCTGGCCCTGTTCAGTTAACAGGTGACACAACATTCACCACAACAAACTCAGCAGTGACATTCAGCGGTGCAGTGGATGGTACTACAGCAAATACGGAGTCACTCACTGTGGCAGCTGGTACAGGTAACACGACATTTACTGGTGCAGTGGGTGTTACTACATCACTCAAAAATATCAGTGTCACGACTGGTGCTTTAACTGCTGCGGCTATCAAAGCAGACACAGGTATTACTGTGACTAATACTGCTGCCTCAACTATCAGTGGCATCATCTCTGGTACAGCAAGCCTAACTAAAGCTGGCGCAAGCACGCTGACATTAAGCGGTGCTAATACTTATAGTGGTACAACAGCCATTAACGCAGGTACTTTAATTTCTGCAAATACCAGCGGCACTTCGATTGACGATAGCAGTGCTGTGACTGTAGCAAGTGGTGCAACGCTTGACTTGCGCTATGCTGAAACACTAGGCTCCTTAGCGGGTGCAGGTACGATTACCACAGGAACTGCTGGTGCTAAAACATTGACAGTTGGTGGTCTAAATACTGATACAACATTCAGTGGTGTGATTCAAAACGGTAGTGGAAGCTTGTTACTAACTAAATCAGGTACAGGCACAACAACCTTAACTGGTACGAACACGTACACAGGTGCGACAGTGGTTAATGGAGGTAGCTTGGTATTTGAGAACAATGTGCCAAGCATCACTTCAAGTGGCTTTAGCGGTGCGGGCACATTGGTGATTCAATCTGCAGGTGCTAGCTTCACCGGTGCTTATACCTTTAGTGTTCCAACAACTAGTCTTGGCGGTTTAACCATCGGCAAATCAGGTAATACGGCAAATATCACAATCTCTGCAGCGCAAAGTGTCGCTGGTGCTGTAAAAATCTACGGTGCGAATATTGCTATTAACGCTGCCTTGACCGCAACTGGTGCTAACACAATTTGGCTGTACGGTTCAGGTTCGGTGAACGGTACAGGTGCAATTACTGCTGACAAGCTTGCGTTAATGGGTGGTGCAGTGAGTTTAACCACTGTGACGAATAACGTTGCCACCTTAGCTGCGCAAGATATCAGCTCACTCAGCTATGTTGATAGCAATGCTTTAACCGTTGGCGTGGTGAATCCAACAGGTATCGTAGCAACTGGTGCTATTCGAATTAGTACAGTGACGGGTGACTTAACTGTTTCAGAAAACATTAGCACGACCGACACAACTAGCAGTGCAATTGTATTGATTGCTGCTAGTGGAGCAGCAGCAGGCACATCGACTGGTGGTAACGTTACGATTGCGAGTGGCAAAACAATCACCGCAGGCACCAATGGTCGCATAGTAATTTACACGGGTTCAGTGAATGACAGCGCAGGTGTAACTGATTATGTAGGTTCAGGTTCTGGTAACTTCCGTTACAACGCTAAAGAAGGCACTGCTGGCAGAACAGCTCTTGGTGCAAGTGGCAAGTATGCGATTTACCGCGAAGCGATTGCAGTGACGATGAGTACTTCATCAGCCACCATGACATATGGCGATAGCTTGTCATCAATCACTGGCTCAGTGAGCGGTTTGGTGAATGGCGATAGCCCAATTTACGCAATTAGCAACCGTGTGAACTCTACTTCAGGCAACATCAAAGTGGGTACTTATAGCTTGACTGATGGTGGCATGGCTGCCCTTGGTTACACCGTGACAGCTACTAATGGCACATTAACTGTGAACCAAAAAACCATCAGTATTTCTGGTTTCACTGTTGCTGATAAGACGTATGACGGTACAACAACAGCCACTGTGACTAACTCAGGTACGGTATCAGGTCAGATCACCAATGACTTGGTTTCAGTATCAAGTGTGACCGCAGCATTTGGTGACAAGCATGCAGGTCAAAACAAGACACTTACAATTAGCGGTGGCACTTTAACTGGTGCTGACAGTGCTAACTACACAGCTTCCATCTCTGGCTCAGCTACTGCAACAATCACTGCTAAGGCTGTGACATTGACTGCTCCAAGCATCACTAAAGCTTACGATGGCTTACTCACTTATACGACTCAAGCAGCTGATCGTGCAGCCATTGCCTCGGCTCTAGTGGGTGGCGATACGATCTCAGCGATTACCTTGGTTTACAGTGATAAAAACGTCGGCACTTCAAAGACAGTGACGCCAAGTTCTGTCACCATTAGCGATGGCAATAACGGTAATAACTACACCGTAACTTACGCAGCGGCAAATAGCGGTACTGTGACGCGTCAAGCTTCAGTGACTTGGATTGGTGGGGTCGCAGGTGACTGGTTCAACCCGGCTAACTGGGCGGTGACAGGTACAAGCGCAGCAGGTGCAATTCCTGATTTGAGCAACGTATCAGCAGTTGTGATTCCATCTGGTAGCACAGTGACATTTAATGACTCAGTAGCTGGTCGCTCAGGCACAGCCCAAACTGGTACGGTGAATATCACAACACTCACTGGCGGTTCGCTAGAAGTGACGAACGGTGCTTTATCAACTACCTCAGTGAACGTCACAAACTTGAATACATCAAGCGGTACGACATTGACTGCAAGCACAGGTTACACAGTTGCCCCAGTTTCTGGCGATACGTTGACGGTGGCAGGTGTATTGGCTGGCGGCAGTTTAATTAAAAATGGCGCCGGCACAATCCTACTCGCTGGTGCGAATACTTACACGGGTGTCACAACCATTAATGCAGGTACTTTAATTGTTGAACGTGACATACTCACTTACACATCAAGTAGCTATACAGGTGCAGGTACATTGTGGGTGCGTTCAGCCGCTTCTAGCTTTGCAAGTGCATATACGTTTAATGCACCAATTAGTAGTTTAGGTAGTTTGATTATTGGTCAAACCACAAATGCCACAGCTGTTACCTTGCCTAATGCCATCACGTTGACTGGTAGCTTGCTGGTTTACGGCCCAACGACTTTAGGTGGCAATATCGCTACTGGCAGCACACAAGAATACACGGGTAATGTGACGATTTCAGCGACTAATATTTCGCTTTCGACGACTGATAGCGCCATTACCTTTGGCGGTAATGTGAATGGTACAAGCGCTGGAGCTAATAACTTGTTTATGTTGAGTGGTAGTGGTGCCATCAATGTAGCAGGTAACGTGGGTGGTACCTATGCATTGAACTACTTCGGCCTGGGTGGTACGGGACAATATGTTGCGGGTTCAACAAGTAACTTCACTTACACAGGTGCAGTTCAAACATATACAGCCGCGTCTGCTGGTACCTATACATTTTATGTTTGGGGTGCTTCAGGTGGAAATGCTGCAGCAAATTCTGCTAGTGTCTTTGGTAATGGCGGTTACGCCTCAGGGACTTATACCTTGACTGCTGGTCAGACAATTAGTATTTACGTCGGAGGGCAAGGGGGTAGCGTCGCTGGTACAGCTGGAACCGCTGGTGGTTGGAATGGTGGTGGTCGCGGCGGTAGCATGAATGGAGGCTCAGGTGGTGGTGCAACTGATATTCGTATTGGTGGAACAGCGCTTTCAAATCGTGTCATCGTAGCAGGCGGTGGCGGTGGTGCTGACAATGGAGGTGCAGGCGGCGCAGGTGGTGGTTTAACTGGGATAAGTTCTTCTGCAGGTGGTGGTGTTGAGGCAACGGGTGGTTCACAAGTATCAGGTGGTACTGCTTCTTCTTCTAATGGATATACTGGCACTGCTGGCTCTCTTGGTGTGGGTGGTGACAATGCTGTTTATAGCGGTTCTTACGAACATGGCGGTGGCGGTGGCGGTGGTTATTATGGCGGTGGTGGTGGTACACCATGGAATGGTGGCGGTGGCGGTTCATCTTATGTTGGTGGTGTAACGGGCGGTGTAACGATTGCTGGTAATGCGACGCAGACCTCAACTGGCGGTGGCACACAAACTGGTCAAGTGGGTAATGGTTATGCGCGAGTTGTATTTGGAAATGGTGTGGGTGGCACATCATTTAACGCCGGTACTCAAACAGGCGCAGTGACGATTGGCGGTTCTGTTAATGCAGCTAATGTACAAACTGCCTCGACTAACTTTGCGGTCAAGATTGGTCAAACAGTTGCATCAGGTACTTCTAATATTGGTGCAAACACCACCTTGAATAACATCGGTGGTTTCATCATGGGTACTGCTGCGAATGCACATAACCTATCTGTAACTGGCTCATTTGCAACTGCTGCCACAGGTACTGCTAAATTAAGCGGTGGCGTAACAACGACCACCACACAGACATATGCTGGCCCTGTTCAGTTAACAGGTGACACAACATTCACCACAACAAACTCAGCAGTGACATTCAGCGGTGCAGTGGATGGTACTACAGCAAATACGGAGTCACTCACTGTGGCAGCTGGTACAGGTAACACGACATTTACTGGTGCAGTGGGTGTTACTACATCACTCAAAAATATCAGTGTCACGACTGGTGCTTTAACTGCTGCGGCTATCAAAGCAGACACAGGTATTACTGTGACTAATACTGCTGCCTCAACTATCAGTGGCATCATC
Organism: Polynucleobacter sp. MWH-Spelu-300-X4; assembly: GCF_018687515.1. Classification (NCBI taxonomy): domain Bacteria; kingdom Pseudomonadati; phylum Pseudomonadota; class Betaproteobacteria; order Burkholderiales; family Burkholderiaceae; genus Polynucleobacter; species Polynucleobacter sp. MWH-Spelu-300-X4. The sequence goes on along the minus strand of NZ_CP061294.1, from coordinate 1,384,488 downwards.
TCTGGTACAGCAAGCCTAACTAAAGCTGGCGCAAGCACGCTGACATTAAGCGGTGCTAATACTTATAGTGGTACAACAGCCATTAACGCAGGTACTTTAAGCGTGACTGGCTCACTCAATGATGCAACTGCTGTGGCAGTTGCATCTGGCGCAATCTATAACTTGGGTGCAAGCGACACGATTGCATCGATTGCAGGTGCAGGTAGCATCAACCTTAACAGCTACACATTGACTGTTGGTGATGCCACCAACACCACTTACAGCGGTGTCATGAGTGGTATTGGGGCATTGGTTAAACAAGGTAGTGGTGCCTTGACGATGTCAGGCGCGAATACTTATAGCGGTGCAACAACAATTAATGCTGGTCAGATCATTATTGAAAATGATGCACCTAGCTTTAGCACAAGTGGTTTTAGTGGTGTAGGCAGTTTGGTGATTCAGCCAGCATCTACGAGCTTTACTACTGCTTACACCTTCAGCAAAGCAATTAGCAGTCTTGGTGGTTTAACCATTGGTAAAGACGGTAATACTAGAGACATTACGATGTCGGCTGTGGAGACGATTGCTGGACCAATCAGCATCTATGGTGGCGCAATTACAATTAACGCAGCTTTAACTGCAACTGGTAGTACGATCACCCTAAAAGGCGCGGGTGCTATAACTGACGGTGCGAATGGTTATGTTGTTGCATCTAACTTGCTATTGCTTGGCGGTAGCGTGACTTTAGATAACAACACGAATAACGCAATTGGCACCTTGGTAGCTAGTGGTGTGAGCACTTTAACTTATGCTGATAAAGATGCATTAACCATCGGTACTGTAGGTGCTACAAATGGTGTGTCTACATCTGGTGCAATTAATATCAGCACTTACACGGGCGATTTAACCATTGCTAAACAAGTGGTGACAGCTGATACTTCTTCATCAGCAATCATCTTGAATGCAGGTACGAGTACTGCAGCGGGTACGTCAACTGGCGGTAATGTAATTATTAATGGTGGTGTAGCTGTTTCAACTTCTGTGCAGACCTTAGCAAGCAATTCTTTCAATTCACATATCTGGATTAACAGTGCTGACTATTCTGGTGACTTGGTTGCTGACTATTCAGCTAACTCAAGTGGATGGACGTATGCTGGCGAGACGATTACCAGCGTTGCTGTGAATAATACATTTGGCGCTGGTTATGTCGTTACTGTGGCTCAAATGCCTACGGTTTATAACACTCAGTCTTATGCGTTGGTTTCACCATCGACTATGCCTGCGATTACAGCGGGTACTAATGGTCGCGTAGTGATTTACACAGGTTCAGTAAACGGCAGTGCTGGCGTGACAAGTTATGTAGGTTCAGCGACTGGTAACTTCCGTTATAAGAGTAAAGTTGGCACAAACAACTTTACGACGGCTTTAGGTGCAAGTGGCAAGTATGCGATTTACCGCGAAGCGATTGCAGTGACGATGAGTACTTCATCAGCCACCATGACATATGGCGATAGCTTGTCATCAATCACTGGCTCAGTGAGCGGTTTGGTGAATGGCGATAGCCCAATTTACGCAATTAGCAACCGTGTGAACTCTACTTCAGGCAACATCAAAGTGGGTACTTATAGCTTGACTGATGGTGGCATGGCTGCCCTTGGTTACACCGTGACAGCTACTAATGGCACATTAACTGTGAACCAAAAAACCATCAGTATTTCTGGTTTCACTGTTGCTGATAAGACGTATGACGGTACAACAACAGCCACTGTGACTAACTCAGGTACGGTATCAGGTCAGATCACCAATGACTTGGTTTCAGTATCAAGTGTGACCGCAGCATTTGGTGACAAGCATGCAGGTCAAAACAAGACACTTACAATTAGCGGTGGCACTTTAACTGGTGCTGACAGTGCTAACTACACAGCTTCCATCTCTGGCTCAGCTACTGCAACAATCACTGCTAAGGCTGTGACATTGACTGCTCCAGCAATTACTAAAACCTATGATGGTGGGTTAACGTACACAACGACTGCCGCTAATTTAACTGCATTGAGCTCACAATTAGGCGTTAGTGGTGACACAGTGACCGCAGCTACCCTAGCTTTTACAAATAAAAATGCTGGCACAGCTAATAAGACAGTAACAACAAGCAGTGCAACGATTAGCGATGGCAATAGCGGTAATAACTACAGCATTACTTATGCCGATAACACTGCAAGCACGATTAACAAAGCAACGGTGAGTTTATCGGCAGCTAAAACTTATGATGGCACAACGACTTTGGGTGCGGGCACAGTTACAATTGTTACAGGCGTAGGTTTAGAAACTCTTACTTACACGGGGGCAGTTGCTAATAATGCTAACGTGGCAGCTGCAAGCAAATATATTAGCGCTATTACTTTGAGTGACGCTACAGATAGCTCGGGTGGCTTAACAAGTAACTATCAATTGCCAACCTTGAATGCGGCAAATGCACCAGTGACGATCTCTGCCAGAGCGTTGACTATTACTGCAAATAACGACAGCAAAACTTACGGCACAGCTAAGACCTATGGTGCAGGTTCAACAGCGTTTACTTCTACCGGTCTACAAAATAGTGAAACTATTGGCAGCGTGACCATTACGGATACAAATGGCGGTGGTTTAGCAACAGCAAACGCTGGCGGAACTTACGCTTTAACACCGAGTGTAGCAACTGGCGGCACATTTACAACCTCTAACTACAGCATTACTTACACCGCTGGTGGATTGACAGTAAATAAATACACAATTTCAATTAATGCACCAAATGTGACTAAAGTGTATGACGGTAGCTTGGCATACGCTGCTTCGAGTGCTGATTTAACAGCCATGAGTGCTGGTTTGAAAAATGGTGACACTATCACTGCGGCAACGATTACTTACGCAAATAAGAATGTGAGTGCTGGCGATAAAGTGGTGACATTGGATGCCGTTACTTTAGTTAACAGTAACAACTATCAAGTAACGCTTGTTGGTAACTCAGCAAGTACGATTACTCGTCAATCTTCAGTGACTTGGGTGGGCGGTGCCACGGGTGAGTGGTTTAATCCTGCCAACTGGGCATTGACCAGTAATAATAATGTGACAGGTGTTGTGCCTGACTTATCTAATGTGCAAGCGGTGATAATTCCATCCGGTACAACGGTGACTTTCAATCCTTCAGTAAGGTCCGGTTTAGCTGAGGCGGGTACCGTGAATATCACAACATTGACAGGGGGTTCACTCAATTTAACTGCTGGTGCTTTATCAGCAACAAGCGTCAACCTTATAGACCTTAATACATCAAGTGGTACTACGTTTACTGCAAGTACAGGGTTAACTGTAGCGCCTACTTCAGGTACTTCGTTGACTATAGCTGGCGTTTTGGCAGGCACAGGTAGTTTGACGAAAAATGGTGCTGGCTCAGCTACTTTGAGTGGCGCTAATACATATACAGGTGGCACAATAATTAACGTAGGTATCTTGGCGCTTGGTGCTAGCGATGCAATGGCGGATGTGGGTGAAATAAATGTTGCGGGCGGTACATTAGCAATGGGTGCTTACAATGACACAGTCGGCACGGTGACTTTATCAAGCGGTTCTATCATTGGTACGACTGGCCAACTAATAAGTGCTAACTACAATGTTACAAATGCATCTGGCACTACAAATATCTCAGCCATTTTGGCAGGTTCAGGTCAATTAATAAAGACTGGTGCTGGCACTCTTACATTGTCCAGTGTTAATGCCTACACAGGTGCAACAGTAATCACCGCAGGCACAGTGATTTTGAGCGGTGATGGTTCAGTTGCAACGTCAAGCAAAGTCACTGCAACAGGCACATTGGATATCAGTGCGACGACGGCGGGTGCAAGCATCATGGCATTGGCTGGTGCAGGTAATGTAACTTTGGGGGCTAAAACCCTCACTATTACAGCTGCTAATGATGCCTTTTCTGGCGTAATTGCAGGCACAGGTGGTCTTACAGTTTCTGGTGGTGTACAGACATTAAGTGGCGTAAATACTTATTCTGGTTTAACAACTGTTAATCAAGGTGCAACGCTGGTACTGGGCGCAGCTGGCACTATTGAAAATAGCGCCTTGCTTAATAACGGCACTTTAGATGTCACAGCTAAAACTGGGCTTGGACCTAATTTGGTGACAGATAGTTTTGTTTCAACCAGCAACTGGGCAACGAATGGCGCAGGTTTCGGTACATATAGTGCTACAAGTACTAATACAGTAGCGTTTTATAACGGTGAATTGATCTTTTCATACCCTGCTAACGTTTCTGTGTATAAAACAATTGCGCTAGCAGACGTTTACACAGCGTTAACCTTATCTGTCAATGGTAAGCAAAATGCAACGTTTGCTGGACGTGCCGGCAAGATTACGATTGAAGCATATGATGCCTCTAATACCCTGATTGGTACTAACAGCACTCAATTTACAACGACTACAACGCTGACTAACTATTCAGTTACCCTGAATCTGACTGGTGTTGCAACTTCTGCAAAAATTACATTTACTGATGTGAATGGTAATAACTGGGGTGGTAACTATGGGGTTAACTTTAGCCATCCTTCTTTAGTTGGTGTTGGTAGCTCAGTAACCAATATTGTTTCATTGAGTGGTAACGGCCAAGTATCACTTGGTAGTAGCACCTTGAATGTGACTAATGCTTTCGAAACTTATGCGGGTGTGATTGCAGGTACTGGCGGGTTTAAGGTAGGTGGCGGTACACAAACCTTAAGCGGTACTAATACTTACACAGGTGGTACAACCATTAATGCCGGTACCTTGGCGTTAGGCGCAAGCAATGTGTTGGCTGATGCTGGTGCATTGAATGTTGCTGGGGGTACATTTGATGTTGCAAGTTTCAATGACACGGTTGGTAATGTGACCTTATCAAGTGGTTCTATCAGTGGTACGACTGGTCAACTAACAAGCGCTAACTACAATGTCACAAATGCAACTGGCATAACAACTATCTCAGCGATCTTGGCTGGTTCAGGTCAATTAACTAAATCTGGCGCAGGCACATTAACGTTATCTGCTACTAATACTTACACCGGTGCAACAGCGATTAATGGTGGTACGTTGAGCGTAACTGGTAGCTTGTCTGATAGCACATCGGTAGCTGTGGCATCTGGTGCTACTTATGCATTAGGTGCTAGTGACACGATTACTTCATTGTCTGGTGCAGGTTCAATCAACCTTAATAGCTACACATTAACTGTAGGTGATGCCAATAACACAACGATTTCTGGTGTGATTAGCGGTAACGGTGGCGCATTGGTTAAACGTGGTAGTGGTTCGCTTACCTTAAGTGGTGCTAACACCTACACGGGTACAACAAGCGTTAACGCTGGTCGCCTCATTGCCACTAATAGTTCAGCACTTGGTACAACGGCAGGTGGCACTACAGTTGCAGCAGGGGCCACTTTGGATCTGCAGAACGTGGCGATTGGTGCAGAACAAATTACTTTGGCGGGCGGCACATTAACTGATGTCACAAGTAGCTTGGCGGGTGACATTATTTTGACTGCTAACAGTAACCTTGGTGCAACTAACGCAGGCGACACCCTAACTTTGTCAGGTGTGATCTCAGGTAGCTATGGCATCACGAAGATTGGTGCTGGTACTGTTGTGCTTAGTGGTGCTAATACTTACACCGGTGCAACAGCGATTAATGGTGGTACGTTGAGCGTAACTGGTAGCTTGTCTGATAGCACATCGGTAGCTGTGGCATCTGGTGCTACTTATGCATTAGGTGCTAGTGACACGATTACTTCATTGTCTGGTGCTGGTAATACAGCGCTGGGTGCTAATACATTGACACTAACTAATGCTAACGGTACATACAGTGGTGTGATGAGCGGTACTGGTGGTTTGACGTTAACAACTGGTAGCTTGACCTTGGGTGGTGCTAATACTTACACCGGTGCAACAGCGATTAATGGTGGTACGTTGAGCGTAACTGGTAGCTTGTCTGATAGCACATCGGTAGCTGTGGCATCTGGTGCTACTTATGCATTAGGTGCTAGTGACACAATTACTTCATTGTCTGGTGCTGGTGCTGTGAACTTGAATGGCAACACCTTGACCTTGGCAAATGCTAACGGTACATACAGTGGTGTGATGAGCGGTACTGGTGGTTTGACGTTAACAACTGGTAGCTTGACCTTGGGTGGTGCTAATACTTACACCGGTGCAACAGCGATTAATGGTGGTACGTTGAGCGTAACTGGTAGCTTGTCTGATAGCACATCGGTAGCTGTGGCATCTGGTGCTACTTATGCATTAGGTGCTAGTGACACAATTACTTCATTGTCTGGTGCTGGTGCTGTGAACTTGAATGGCAACACCTTGACCTTGGCAAATGCTAACGGTACATACAGTGGTGTGATGAGCGGTACTGGTGGTTTGACGTTAACAACTGGTAGCTTGACCTTGGGTGGTGCTAATACTTACACCGGTGCAACAGCGATTAATGGTGGTACGTTGAGCGTAACTGGTAGCTTGTCTGATAGCACATCGGTAGCTGTGGCATCTGGTGCTACTTATGCATTAGGTGCTAGTGACACAATTACTTCATTGTCTGGTGCTGGTGCTGTGAACTTGAATGGCAACACCTTGACCTTGGCAAATGCTAACGGTACATACAGTGGTGTGATGAGCGGTACTGGTGGTTTGACGTTAACAACTGGTAGCTTGACCTTGGGTGGTGCTAATACTTACACCGGTGCAACAGCGATTAATGGTGGTACGTTGAGCGTAACTGGTAGCTTGTCTGATAGCACATCGGTAGCTGTGGCATCTGGTGCTACTTATGCATTAGGTGCTAGTGACACAATTACTTCATTGTCTGGTGCTGGTGCTGTGAACTTGAATGGCAACACCTTGACCTTGGCAAATGCTAACGGTACATACAGTGGTGTGATGAGCGGTACTGGTGGTTTGACGTTAACAACTGGTAGCTTGACCTTGGGTGGTGCTAATACTTACACCGGTGCAACAGCGATTAATGGTGGTACGTTGAGCGTAACTGGTAGCTTGTCTGATAGCACATCGGTAGCTGTGGCATCTGGTGCTACTTATGCATTAGGTGCTAGTGACACAATTACTTCATTGTCTGGTGCTGGTGCTGTGAACTTGAATGGCAACACCTTGACCTTGGCAAATGCTAACGGTACATACAGTGGTGTGATGAGCGGTACTGGTGGTTTGACGTTAACAACTGGTAGCTTGACCTTGGGTGGTGCTAATACTTACACCGGTGCAACAGCGATTAATGGTGGTACGTTGAGCGTAACTGGTAGCTTGTCTGATAGCACATCGGTAGCTGTGGCATCTGGTGCTACTTATGCATTAGGTGCTAGTGACACAATTACTTCATTGTCTGGTGCTGGTGCTGTGAACTTGAATGGCAACACCTTGACCTTGGCAAATGCTAACGGTACATACAGTGGTGTGATGAGCGGTACTGGTGGTTTGACGTTAACAACTGGTAGCTTGACCTTGGGTGGTGCTAATACTTACACCGGTGCAACAGCGATTAATGGTGGTACGTTGAGCGTAACTGGTAGCTTGTCTGATAGCACATCGGTAGCTGTGGCATCTGGTGCTACTTATGCATTAGGTGCTAGTGACACGATTACTTCATTGTCTGGTGCTGGTAATACAGCGCTGGGTGCTAATACATTGACACTAACTAATGCTAACGGTACATACAGTGGTGTGATGAGCGGTACTGGTGGTTTGACGTTAACAACTGGTAGCTTGACCTTGGGTGGTGCTAATACTTACACCGGTGCAACAGCGATTAATGGTGGTACGTTGAGCGTAACTGGTAGCTTGTCTGATAGCACATCGGTAGCTATGGCGGGCAGTGCTGTATGGGATCTTAGGTCTATTCAGACAATTTCATCTCTTGTGATGACAAGTGGCAATAGTATTGTAAATACGACTGGCGTACCTTCTGGATTGACTGTAATTGGTACTGCAGACATTAATGATATTGCAACATACGGTTCTCAAACTTATAACGGCACTGTGACCTTGCGTGGTGGTAACGTTATTGGCGGTAATGCTCCTGGTACTGGTCCTTACATGAGTGGAGGCACATTAAACCCAGTATCGTTAATTTCTAATGGTGGCAATATTACTTTTAATGGCACCATCAATGCTGGATTACAATCAGCTTTGTACAAACGTTCATTAACGATCGAGGCTGGCGCAGGAAGTATTGTTTTCAATCAAACTATTGGTACTCGTGGTACTTTGGCAGGTATTGCTGATGGTAATATTTATGAGTTCACTGTTAAAGCGCAGAATATTTACATCAATGCTGACATCATCACTAATGAAATTCAATCCTACTTGGGTCATGTTTGGATTGGTGATAACGGAAGTAATGGTCTCTTTAGAACCTTGTTATCAGAAGATCCAAGTGTGACATTCGGTAATTATGAAATGACGGGTGGCACGGTATACGCAGGTGGTATTGATGATGCCACGCTAAATACGCATACCTTAAGTGTTTTGGCTGTATCTAATTGGTCTGGAGCAACTGATCCTGTAATTACATTTGGTAATCCAATTGGCGCTACAAAAGCTTTGTACTCTATTACAGCGGTAACAGGTATTCAGGACATTGCTTCAGGCAAGAGTTTTTCTGACACACCAGTTAATGCAAGTCAGTATGCTGGAACAATTAACATTATGGCTAATGTGACAACAGCATCTGCTCAGACGTACACCTCTAATAATTTCACTTTGGGTGGATCTAGCAGTATTGCAAATAATAATATTGTGTTTACAACCAATCATGCTGACATCACATTTAATATTGGTTTAGCTCCCCCAGCTTTTGCTTTAAATAATGGAACAACCTCAGTCACTTTTACTTTGGGGGGCTCTAATGTGAATACGGCTGCAGTCACTGCTATGAATGCTGTGGGTATTCGCCCGCAAGGTTTATTTGATTTGAAGTCAATTAACTTGGGAGGTTCTTTGCACTCGGCCTTTAATAAAGTGATGTCAGATGTGGCTTCTAATAGTTCGGTGACTGGTGATGTTGAGGTGGGTAAATTTGAGCAAGTAAATTGTGACTCAAGTAAATCTATCGATGGAAGTTGTGATAAGTGAAATTAATAGGGCCTAGCCTTGAATCAATGGGGCTTATTTTTAGTGTGCAGAAGCATGAAAAAGCATGATTGCAAAAAGGTATATCACTCATGAATCTAAATCTCGAATCTAAGAAGGTTCTTATTACAGGTGGTTCAAAAGGTATTGGGTATGCTTGCGCTGAATTATTTTTGGCTGAAGGAGCAGAGGTTGCAGTCGTTAGTAGCCAATCGCAATCAATTGAGCATGCACTTCAAAAGTTACAAGCAACATATGGCCAGAAAGTTACTGGGTATGCTGTTGATTTGAGTGCTCCTGATGCTCAAACAAGAATGGCTGAGTTATTAGCTGATGTGGATATTTTGGTTAATAACGCTGGGGCAATACCTGGTGGTGGGTTGGATGCTATTGATGATGAGCGGTGGCGCAAAGCTTGGGATCTCAAGGTCTTTGGTTATATCAACACCATTAGGGATGTTTTACCCAAGATGATTCAAAGAAAATCTGGCGTGATTATTAATATCATCGGTATGGCTGGAGCTGCGCCATCCTATGATTATGTTTGTGGTTCTATGGCTAACGCATCTTTGATTACGTTTACAAAAGCGGTAGGTGGCTACTCTTCTAAATCAGGGGTGAGGGTATTGGGTGTTAATCCCGGTCCAACTGAGACAGATCGCTTGATTAAGCTTTACAAGGAACGTGCCAAATATCAATTGGGTGATGAAAATAGGTGGAGAGAACTTCTTCCTGGTTTGCCTTTTGGTAGACCACAGAAACCGGAAGAAATTGCTAATTTGGTTGTTTTCTTAGCATCTGAGAAGGCCTCCTATCTAAGTGGTCTTGTGATTGATGCAGATGGTGGTGCGATGTATGCACGTTAAGAAAATTTTTGCTTAAGCTGCGTCTTTTAAAAAGTAATCTTAAACCTCTAAGGCTTTTCTTAAATAAGGGTCAATGTCAGGTTGACCCAATAACCAAGATTTATAGTCACTTGGTACTTCATTCAGTGCCACACCTTTATGTTTGCCAAAAGGCATATGGGTCGGCATACGAGCTTTCTCGCTCGCCATCCATAAAGACTCGGCTGTTGTGATATTTAGTTGGACACAAATGGCTTCTAGTATTTTTGCGCAAATACCTACGTCAGCAAGTGCTGAGTGCGCGTTACGTAGTTGCTCGCGAGCATTCTTTCTATCCAAGTAATACAGTAATGCGCTTTGATTATGGCTATCTAAGGCGGGCCACACGCTTCTTGCTAGAGCCAAGGTGCAAATGCGCTTGATGTTGGGTTTTCCTAATACCTGCCAATCAAAATCCACATTGTGTCCAATGAGATATTCAGTATCACTCGGTAACTGGAAGCTGCTGGCAGGAGGGCAGTCTGTTAACTCTTCATCCAAAATATGATGAGTGGCTAACGCGCCAAGACTAATTGCTTTACCTGGGTTGTAGCGCTGCACAAATTGTTCGCCAATCGTTAAAGGTTGAATACCTATTACTTCTAGCCAGGCCGCTTCAATTAAAACTGGCTCTTTGATGTCTGTGGCTTCTGTATCGAAAATGATGGTTTTTGGCATAGCTCAACTTAATTTGGAGGGTGGCAAATTTAGGATTTTTCTAATTAACTCCATTATGCGGTATTGGGATGACGACAATGGAATGACAGTAATGGAATATACGCCACTTAAATCCTATCTGGACTATGATGAAAACGTGAGCTAAATTTAAACAAACAATGAGAAAAACCCTACTAACTGCTATCTGCTTATTTATCTATACCTTCTTTGAGGTATTGATTGTTATATTGGATGTTAGCTTTTTAACTATGGCATTTGTTGTGCCGACAGCTATTGGATTTATCTTTAAAAAGTCTTTAGGGGAACTATTTGCTACATTGGGTTTGGTTCTGGGTGTGGCTCTCTTGGGTGTTGCTTATGTTTATAGAAAAAATACACAGAATTACTTAAAGAAACTATTGAGACCTCAATCTGAGCGGATAATAGAAAAAATACGTTTAACTAATTACTTTAATAAACATTGATGAATTTATTAATTGCTTTCCTATTAAACACAATGCTTGTTTTAACGACCATTGTGATTCACTACGAGGTGCTTTATTACCTCGCCAAAATATTGCCTCGACTACATCACGTGGCTCCAAGATTTAGAGTTTTAATTGGTGTATGTGCCATTTTTATGACACATGTTATAGAGATTTGGATCTTTGCTTTTGGTTACTACGCCACACTTCAAATTGAGGGGATGGGCAACTTGGTCGGGGACGTTACTAGTCATGGCCAGTTATTGGATGCGGTTTATTTATCATTTGTGACATTCACAACAGTGGGTTATGGTGACTTGATTGCCAATGGTTATATGCGTTATCTAACGGGAGTAGAGGCTTTAACTGGTTTGATTCTCGTAACTTGGTCCGCCTCATTCTTATTTGTGGAGATGCAGAAGTTTTGGACAATTAATAAAGATTAATCTATGTCAAAGTGGTTGCGAGTTAATTTGTATAGACTGTAAACAATACTAACGAACCAAGAGGAGAGCGCCGTGTTTCCAGAGCATAGAGACTTAATTACTAAACTAAAAACAACAGATCGTCATTTTGTACATCTTTTTGATAAGCACAATGACTTAGACCAGAAGATTAAAAATATGGAAACCCATGCTGAGCCTGGAGCTCCTGCTGAGATTGAAAATCTAAAAAAAGAAAAGTTATTAATTAAAGATCAGCTTTTCGCGATTCTAAAAAAGGCAGCTGTTTAATGGGGCATTAGTTTTTATGATGTAATTTCCATATTAAACGCTTGTTAAATACGGCATATAGGGTTTTCCACCTTATATGCCGTAGTTTTTTACACCTATACTGTAACCAGAAAAGCATCTATCTAAATACTGGTTCGATGAAAAATATTCAAAGCTCTGTTGTAGTCATAGCCTCCGCTTGGGAACAGGCTTGGAATCAGCATGACTTTTCTTTGGTTAAAGATTACATTGCAAAAGATGCTCATTGGATCAGTGTGCGTGATGATCATTGGCATGGCAGTAAAGAGATACTAAAAGTACATGCTGAATTGCATAAAGAGCAACTGCGTTTCACAAGATGGAAAAATACCCAGGTTGCTTGTGAAAATACTGCGCCGGGCGTGGTGTTAGCTCATATCCACTGGACAGTTGAAAACCTTAACGAGTCAGAGGAAGTTATTTCATCAAGAAATGGTTTGTTTACTTGGATGTTGGTCAAGAAAACTAATCAGTGGCTCATTGCTTCCTGCCAAGCCCAAAACTTGTCAGCCTGATTTCCTAATAAATTAAATCTAAGACTTCTGCTAGTTCATCAATTCTTTTGATGGGGTAGTTATAAGTATTTAATTTCTCTTGCGGAATCCTAAAGGCTACTACCTGAGCGCCCGCAGCGATACCGGCTTCTATTCCAGCTAGGCTGTCATCTATAAATAAGCAATTTTCTGCGGTCTGTCCCATTACTTGAGCTGCATGCGTGACGATGCCAGGGGCTGGTTTCCAAGAGTCAACTTCATAGGCGCTCACAATGCGATTCTCGAAAAATGGCAATAGTGAAGTTGCTTTGAGGGAGGTTTCTATTTTGTAGCGTGGGCCATTCGAGGCGATACATTTATCGTGCGTTATTTTTTCTAAAAGATTCTTGGCTCCATTGATTTCAACTAGCTCGGTTGCTAGCAGATGGTTGGAGCGCTCCCGGTACTCGGGAATAAATGTTGTTGGATTAACGTTCTTATATTGCAGGGCTACTTTATCTAAAAAAATAGCAAATTTCTCGCCACGAAATATATTAAAAATATCTTCATAGCTAGGATTGTTATCCCGCTCCTTGAGCATCTCCACAATCAGGCGTGTCGATAAAGTCTCGCTATCCACCAATGTGCCATCGCAATCAAAAATAATGGCTGCTGCTTTGATTTTTTGACTCATTGATTGTGGTCCATGATTCTAGAGCGTTTCATGTCGTTGATTTTTGGGCTAGATGCTCCCAAGGTCGCTAGGCGCTTAGAGGCCTTAATGCGAATGAATGTTTTAAGGGCTTCTTGAAATAGATTCGCTTTATCTATAGATGGGTCCGCCACATCTAAAGCCTTTTGATATAAATCATCATCGATTTCTACTGTTATTTTCATTGCAAAGCTATTATCGCCAAATTGAAATGCTCATTAAATAATCTCTCGAATAATTTGCGCGCAGTCTAAGAGTGCTGGTACAGCAGCCTCTCTCATTTGATCTGGTGTGGTGCGGGATGTTGGCGCAGTGACGCTAATTGCTCCTAGCAGCTGACCTTTTCTATCGCGCAGAGGAACTGCTGCTCCAATCACACCTAATTCATACTGTTGGCTAGTGATGCCGTAACCTTTGGTTCTGATATCAATGATGAATTTCTCAATATCTTTTTTATTCACCATCGTAAATGGCGTAAATGGTTGTGGCTTATATTGATCCAGTAATTTCTTGAATTTATCTTCAGGAATATTGGCCAGCATAACTAAGCCCGGTGTTACTAAGAATGGATTCATGCGCCGTCCCACGGCCCACCCCGCATTAATAATCTTGGGCGGAGAGTTTTTGGCAATATAGACCACCTCATTTTTTTCTAAAACGGAGGCTTGTGCTGTTTCACCGATATTCATGGTGATGCGTTGTAGGAAAGGCGTTAAGACGCGAGGTAGGCGTGAAGATGTTAGGTAAGCATTGGCAAAATTTAAAACCTTGGTGCTGAGCCAATAATATTTGCCATCTGTTTCAACATAGCCTAATTCTGTGAGTGTTAGCAAATGCCTTCTAACCGCTGAGCGTGTCAGGTCGTTTAATCTGGCGGCATCGGCAATCGTCATCTTGGGGTTGTTTTCATCGAAGCTTTCGATGATCCCTAAGCCCTTATGCAAGCCCAAGATTCTGTCTTTTGCATCAATCACGATTTCTGATGTTTGTTCCATATAGTTCTCGCTAGATTCTTTGTAGGCGGCAATCATTAATTAACTAAATTGTGCGTTAATCGGGCAATTTGTTCAATAAGCGAATATATTTATGAAGTATTTATTTATTTAATAGGGCTGAAGCGTTAAGCTATCGCTAATTAAAAACCCAATGAGTGAGACTTTATGAGCGTGAATGAAATGTTGCCAGACCCAAGCAATGTCTTGGGTATTGATGGAATTGAGTTTATTGAGTTTGCTACGAAGCATCCTCAGCAATTTTGTCTTTTGCTAGAAAAAATGGGATTTAGTTTGGCTGCTCGCCATCGCTCACGAGAAGTATTGCTTTATCAGCAGGGCCATATGAATGTGATTGTTAATTCTGATATGGATGGCATTGCTGAAGACAGCACATTCGCGGAAAGCCCTATTATTAATGCGCTTGCTTTTAGAGTGAAAGACGCTCATTTTGCTCACCAACGCGCTGTAGGCATGGGTGGTTGGCCGATTGCCACAAGAGCTAGTGCGATGGAGCTGAATGTTCCAGGTATTCATGGTGTTGGCCAAAGCGTGATTTATTTTGTGGATAGATACAAAGACTTTTCTATCTATGACGTGGATTTCATCAAAGTACCTAATGCGAAAAATACGCCAGCTATTGGTGATATGAGTTTCTTCGGTTTGGTGCAAACAGCGTATGAAGGTCGTACTGCTGACTGGAGCAACTTCTACACAAAACTATTAGGTTTTACAGAATTACCAGCAGACAAGTTTTTTGGCATTTTGCAAAAAGGCACTATTTTGCAAAGTCCTTGCAAAACATTCCATATTCAAATTATTGAACCTCAGGTCAGTGATATCGAATGGGATGAGGAATACCTTCGCTTAGGTATTGGCGCGCCTGATATCTTGGCTACTAGCAAAGCGCTCACTGAGCGCGGCATTAACTTTATTGATAATGAAAAGTTACACACCACATCTAAAGGGGCGCTGACTCAATCTTATTTGGGTGGTGTGCAGTTTGAGTTGGTTAATAACAGCGCTAAGTTGAAGTAAGGTTTACTATGAATTTGAATCACTTCGGCATGGACACAATTACTCTTGCGGGAACGCTAGAGGCTAAATTGGCGGCTGTTAAGAAAGCCGGCTTTACGGAAATCATGTTGTCCGCTAGAGATATCGCAGGGCATCCAGATGGCTATGATGTGGCTGTTAAGGCAGTCAAAGACAGCGGTTTGGATGTAACAGGTTTTCAGGTTTTGAGAGACTTCGAGGGCTTGAGTGGTGATCTAAAAGGTTACAAATTAGAAATTGCCAAGCACATGTTGCAAATGTGCCATGACGTGGGATCTCAATTGTTATTAGTTTGCTCTAGTACATCTAAGCATGCTGATGGTGATATTGAGTTGATCGCTGAAGATTTAAAGCGCCTAGCCATGTTGGCAGTACCGCTGAATATTCGTGTTGCTTATGAGGCTTTATCTTGGGGACGCTATGTGAACCAATACCCTCAATCATGGGATGTGGTGGCGTTAGCAGATGCACCTAACTTAGGTGTGGGATTGGATTCATTCCACATATTTGCGCATTCATCAGATTTATCGGATTTGGATTACATCGATCCGGAAAAGATTTTCTTTGTGCAGTTATCTGACTTTATGTGGCGCGAAACCAGAACTCCTGAAGAGCGTATTGAAACAGCGCGTCATATGAGAGTGTTCCCAGGTGAGGGTGCTCATAGTGAAGATTTGTTGGCTTTGGTGCGTAAGTTGGATAACTTGGGTTACGACGGCAAATACAGCTTTGAAGTTTTTAATGATGACTATCAGCAGTTACCTCCTGGTGTTGTAACAAAGAGAGCTATGGATTCTGCTAAGTGGGTGATGGAAAAAGCCCTAAGACGTTATCTACCTTTACCTAAGGCCTAATTAGGGAAAGTCCTTAGTTCCCTGAGGGGTATCGAGTCTCGAGATTTTGGGGCATGTTAGACTTCAAAAAGATAGGTAAATTGATAGATATTTCAGTTTTATCTATTTGTTTTATATAGATTAATTGTCTTAATAAAGGTGAAGTGCATAGTAGTGTGAGCCATATTTTTTTTGAAATTTATGGGTTTTCTATAACATTTTGTTATAGCTGTTAGTGTCTATCCCTACTTATTTACTTCACATCTCAAGCAGACAATACATCTACAGAAATTAGTAATACCTCGTGGGTCTTGGGGCTTATAAGACTCGTAGCAAGATGGAGACTTTAATGAATATTCGCAAGTTAATTGGCGCAGTAGCTTTGGCTGTTGCAGCTACTGGCGTATCAGCTCAGCAAACTGTTAAGTTAGCAAGCCTTGTTGAGTTATCTGGTGCTGGTACTACAGCTGGTACAACATTCAGAAATGGTGTTGACTTGGCTGTTAAAGAAATCAATGCTGGTAAAGGTATCTTGGGTCGTAAGATCGACATGACTACTTTGGATACACAATCTAACCCAGGTATTGCTAAGGGTTTGACACAAAAAGTGATTGACCAAGACGTTTTCGCAATTTTTGGCCCAGTATTCTCTGGTTCAATCATGGTAAGTATGTCTGAATCACAACGTGCTGAAGTTCCTAACTTCACAGGTGGTGAGGCTGCTGCGATTACTAAACAAGGTAACCCATACGTTTTCCGCACAAGCTTTACACAAGCTGATGCGATTCCAAAAGTTGTTAAGTACATTAACAACACAATTAAAGCTAAAACTGTTGCTGTTATTTATCAAAATAACGACTTCGGTAAAGGTGGCCGTGATGTATTCATGAAGGCTATCGAAGGTACATCTACAAAAGTAGTTGCTGATATTTCTACAGAGCAAGCTCAAGTAGACTTCTCTTCAGCTGTATTGAAAGCTAAGCAAAGTAATGCTGATGCAGTATTCATCTACGTAACAGAAGAAGAATCTGCTCGTGCATTGAAAGAGTTCAAGAAGCAAGGTTTCAACAAGCCTTTGATCGGTGAAACAACTTTGACAGGTCAAAAAGTTATTGACTTGGCTGGTGATGCTGCTAACGGTGCTATTGCTCACGTTGGTTTGACAGCTGATGCTCCAAACGCAAACATTCGTGCTTACAAAGCTAAATTCCAAAAAGAATATGGCTTCGTACCTGACCATAACGCTATTAAAGGTTACACAGGCGTTTATGTGTTGAAGGCTGCGATTGAAAAAGTAGGTAAATTTGATCGTAAAGAAGTTGCTAAGGCAATGCACGGTATCAAGATTTTGGCTAAAGATCAGCCAGGCGTGTTGTTAGACATCGCTTTTGATGACAAAGGCGACTTGGATCGTGAGAGCTATTTCGTTCAAGTTAAGAACGGTAAACAAGAAGTTATTCAAACGTTCCAACCAGCGTTTACTTCTAAGAAGTAATATCCAAGAAAAGGGCCATCTCGTATTTGGGGTGGCCCCTTTTTTCTTAAATGATTTTTTGATTTAAAAAAGAAGTTAATCATGACAGATTTCATACAACTATTAGTGTCGGGCATTGCAACCGGTACTATTTACGCGTTAGCTGCACTTGGCTTTACATTGCTATGGCAAGCGTCGGGGACAATTAACTTTGCCACCGGTGAATTTGTTATGGTTTCAGCCTTCTTGATGCTAGCCGGTTTAGGTTTAGGTTTGCCATTGTGGGCAAGCTACTTGTTGTCGTTGATAGCAGCGACAGTTATTTTGGGATATTTTTTCAAACGAGCAGTGGTTGATCCGCTGATTCGTCACGGCATCATGCCTGTGATTGTGGCTACGATTGGTTTGTCTCTTGTAGCAAAGAACGGTATCCGTATTGGTTTTGGTGCGCAAGCTCAACCATTCCCGCAAATTTTTGGTGGGGATCTTTTCCAGTTTGGTGGCGTAACAGTTTCTTATATGGAACTTGGCACGATTTTCTTAGCATGGGTCATCATTTTTGTTTTGAACCTCTTCTTGAGCAAAACAGTGACTGGCCGCGCAATGCAAGCGGTTGCTCAAAATACAGATAGCGCAACTGTTTTAGGTATCAATGTTAATAAGATGATTTTCTATACGTTTGCTATTAATGCCGTATTGGCAACAACAGCAGCGTTATTGGTAACACCAGCTTACTTAGCTAAGTTTGATATGGGTGTTAGCTTGGGTATGAAAGCTTTCTTGGCAGCGATTATCGGTGGCTTTAATAGTAGCCGTGGCGCGATGTTGGGTGGCTTGATTGTGGGTATTTGCGAAAACCTTGCTGGTGCTTATATTTCTGCGGAGTACAAGGAAGCAGTTGCTTTAGTACTCTTCTTGGTGATCATCCTCATTAAACCAAATGGTTTATTGGGTAAAGCAGAGCAAAGAAAGGTTTAAGGCGATGAGAATGAAAACAAAACTTCCCTTCATGATGTCGCTTTTTGCGATTGCATCCTTTGTGATGTTGGTTTTGCCACTGTTCTTGAAGAACTATGGCGTTTACTTAATGAGCTACTGGTTAATCTTTGTTCTAGCAACGATTGGCTTGAATTTGATTCTTGGTTATGCAGGTCTTAAATCATTGGGTCATGCGGCGTTTATGGGTATTGCTGCTTATATCGTTGCCATGATGATGAAGACTGGTATTGATTTCTGGGTAGCAGCTCCTATTGCGGTTATTGCTTGTTTTGCCATCGGTTGGATCATTGGTTATCCAGCTTTACGCGTACAGATGCACTATTTGGCATTTGCGACAATTGGCTTCAATGAAGTGGTTGCGCTAATTTTCCGTAACGAAGAGCATTACACAGGCGGTACTTTCGGTATCAACAATATTGCTAGACCGTCATTGTTTGGCTACTCATTGGCGGGTAACTTAGAGTTCTACTACTTCATTCTGTTTATTGTGGTGACAGTTGGGTTGCTGACTTATTTCTTGGTACGTTCACCTTGGGGTAAGGCATTTACAGCACTACGTGATAACCAAATTCGCGCGGAAAGCGTGGGTGTGAATATTCAGCGTTACACCTTGTTGGCATTCGCGACAGGTTCAGCCATTGCTGGAGTCGCTGGTTGTTTGTTGGCTCCATTAGTGCAATACATTGAACCGACTCAATTTAATAGCCAAACATCTATTTTGTTGTACTTGATGGTGGTGTTGGGTGGTAGTGGTTACTTCTGGGGTCCAATCTTGGGTGGCATCATTGGTGTTCTCTTCCCTGAGTGGTTGAGATTTGCCGAAGGTTGGTACATGTTGTTCTTTGGCTTGATTGTGATTTTGTTGATGGTGAAATTGCCTAACGGATTGTTATCTTTGCCGGAAATTATTAATCAAAGAAAAGCTGCGAAAGAAAAAGCAGCTGCCCAGGCGAGGTAATCAAGATGACAAATAAAGTATTAGAAGTTGTTGATCTTAAAAAATCATATGGCGCTATTCAAGCCGTAGGTGGTGTTTCTCTTGAAGTGAGAGAAGGTGAGATTCTTGGTGTTATCGGACCAAATGGTTCAGGTAAGACGACTTTATTTAACAGCATGCTTGGTCAGATTGAACCTGATTCAGGTAAGGTGTTGTTTAAAGGTGAAGATATTACTAACTTGAACCCAATGTTGTTGAATAAAAAAGGTGTGGGTCGTACTTTCCAGACTTTGCAAGTGTTCGGCAAGATGACGGTGCGCGATAACTTAATCGTGGCCGGTCAAGAACACGTTGATTCAATGATGAAGCGTTTATTTAAATCACCTGATTGCGATATGGGTCAGCGCGCTGACGACTTGATCGAGACATTCCGTTTGGGTCACGTGGCTAACTTGCCAGCAGGTTCATTAAGTTATGGTCAGCAAAAGCTCGTTGATATCGCTATGGCGTTTATGTCTAAGCCAAGCTTGGTGTTGTTAGACGAGCCATGCGCTGGTGTGAACCCTAGCTTGGTTTCTGGTTTAAGCAGCTTGCTTAAAGAAATGAACAGAAAACAGGGCGGTAGCTTTGTGGTGATTGAACACAACATGGACTTTGTGATGGATCTTTGTCATCGCATCGTTGTGATGGTTGAGGGTAAGGTTTTGGCAGAAGGTTTGCCAGCTGAAATTCGTGCAAACAAAGAAGTACTTGAAGCATATTTGGGAAGCTAATCATGTCAGACAATCAAACTCCGGCAATTGAATTTAAAAATGTAGTTGCAGGTTATAAGGATTTGATGATTCTGAATAACCTTAGCTTGAAGATCCGTAAGGGTTCTATTACTTTATTGATTGGGCCTAACGGTGCAGGTAAGTCAACTGTTCTTAAAACCCTATTCGGTATGTTAAAGCCACGTGAAGGTTCTATTCATTTGGATGGCCAAGACATTACTGGTTGCGATGCAAATACATTGTTGCAAAATGGCGTAGCGTTTGTGCCACAAGGCCGTAACTTATTTGGTTCATTAACTGTGTACCAAAACCTTGAGTTGGGCGGTATTACATTGGGCATGAAAACAACGCGTGAGCGTATTCCAGAAGTTTTGGAGTTTTTCCCGCGTGTTAAAGAGCGTTTGCACTCACAGGCATCTACTTTGTCTGGCGGTGAGCAAAAGCAATTAGAAATCGGCCGCGCTTTGTTGTTACGTCCAAAAGTTATTTTGATTGACGAGCCATCGATTGGTTTGTCACCAAAATTGGTTCAAGACGTTTTCCGCTTATTGCGTAAATTGGCTGATCAGGGAACCACAGTGATGATGGTTGAGCAAAACGTTAAAACTGCTTTGGGTGTTTCTGATGATGCAATCGCATTGGAGATGGGTCAAATGGTTTTACATAAGCCTGCTTCAGAATTGTTAGCGGACCCTAATATTGAACGTTTATTCTTGGGTGGTAACTTACACACCAAGTAAGTAGTATTCATGATGTAGTGCTTAGGCTCGGATCACCTTTTGGGTGGCCGAGTCTTAATTTTTTTAAAGGAAATAGTTAGATGGCGATTTACCAAACAATTACTTTAACCATCAAAATGGGTGCGTTAAATTCTGTTTATGAAGGCATTCAGAAGAGCTTTGCAACAGGTAAGTATGGCGAAATGCAAGGTTGCTGGTTTTGCGATATCGGTACTTTGAACCAAGTGATGGTGTTGACGAAACATGCGGATGGTAATGCTGCTATGGCGGCATCTAAAACTATCAATTTGGAAGATGCTCATTTGGGTTGCCAAGACTTCATTACTGATTTCGCGATTGATCACTATCAAATGTTCCCATGCTTACCAGAAGACATTACAACTGGCGAATTTGGTAAGTATTACGAGATTCGTTATTACGGCATTAAGTTGGGCGCCGTACAAGCAACAATTGATGCTTGGGAGAAAGCGGTTCCTAACAGAGCTAAGGTATCTCACTTGGTAGGAGCGATGTACTCTTTAGATAATCGTGCGCCAAAATTTATGAACATCTGGCCGTACAAAACATTGGATGAGCGTAATGCTGCCCGTGCCAAAGCAGTTGCGGATGGTGTATGGCCTCCAGTAGGCGGTCCAGCTAACTTGACACATATGCAGTCTGGTATTTGGTTGCCAGCACCATTTTCACCATTGCGTTAATTCATATGCATCCACTATCTTTAGCAGCGTTAACTGTTCTCGAGTTAAGTCCCGATGAGCAGATTTTATGTGCTGAAACATGTGGCTATGATGGGGTGGGTTTGCGGTTAATTCCGGCCACCCCAACGGAGTTACATTATTCTTTGATCACTGATGCGGCTCGTCGCGCCAAAGTTAAAAGTTTGGTGAGCTCAACAGGGATGAAGGTGTTTGACATTGAGATATTTCGATTAAAACCTGACACCAACATCAAAGAATATTTGCCATTTATTGAGTTGGGTGCTGAGTTGGGCGCAACGAATATGTTGGTGGCAGGCAATGACTCCGATTGGTCAAGGATGACCGACAATTGGTTGGAGCTTTGTGAGGTTTCGCATGCCTTAGGCATTAAACCTCATATGGAGCCAATGCCATGGACGGATGTTAAGAGCTATCTCGATGGTGTGAAGTTTGTTGATGAAGCATCTAGCACCATGGGTGCTGTGCTGATTGACCCGATTCATTTCTTTAGAGCCGGTGGTGAAGTAAGCCAGATACAGGCAAGCCATGCAGCAAAAATGGGTTATATCCAGTTTGCGGATGCGCCAATGCCTACGCCCGATAGCATGGATGAGATTCTGCGACAAGCGCGAGAAGATCGTTTGCCACCAGGTGAGGGTGATTTCCCGCTTAAAGAGTTATTGTCCAAAGTAAGACCTGATTTACCTATCAGCGTGGAGATTCCTTTGGCGCCGCGTTGGGGTTGCGATACCCCTGAGAAGAAGGCGCGTTTGGTTAGAAAATACACATTGGATTTATTAAACAGCTAAATATATTTATCGATACGTTATAGCTGGTATAGCTAATGGGTGGTTGAGCAAAATTAATTAAGCTCCATCACCCATTATCTTTTTAACAATTGTTTGCACCATCTGGATAGTTTTGTGTTGCGTTAAGGTGCTTGCACGGTTGGCGGCTGTGGCAATGACTAACTTGCCCGTGAGATTTGTAATGGGTCTCATTTTGAATGAGAGCGCTTTACCTGATGCCTTAATGGCATATTTCGGTAGTACACCGTAACCAGCGCCTTCTTCAATTAGGTCCAAAATAGCATTCACGCCATCAATCTCAAGAACAATGTTGGCTTTTTTGCCCACTTGGCTTAATTGAGTTTCAACTAACATTCTTAAAGCGTTAGGTCTAACGGGCATCACAAGCGGATAGTTCGCTATTTCGTCTAATGAAATAGCTTTAGATGGTGTGTTGTCTTTTTTCTTCTCAATAAAGTAAAGATCTTCCTCTAGTAGGGGGGTGGTCTCTAACTCTGCTGAATAGTTGGGGTTATATAAAAGTGCAATATCTAGACGACCGGTTAGTAGCCACTCTTGCATGGAAATAGATAGGCCCTCGGAAATTGATAGATGGGCATCAGGGAGTTCGGATCGGAAGGCTTTGGTGAGAGGGACAGTTAATACCTTGGTCATGCTAGGGGGTAATCCTAGAGCCACCCGACCGGATGGGGTGCTTCTGACCATATTAAGGTCTTCTTTGGCTCGAACCACTTGGTGCAAGATGCCTCGGCCGTGTTCTAGTAAGACTTTCCCAGCTTCGGTGGTGGTAACACCTCGGCCATTACGGATGAGCAAATTTTGCCTAAATTCTAGCTCTAAAAGCCTAATTTGGCGGCTTAGGGCTGGTTGGGCAATATTTAAAACAATGGATGCCTTGGTAAAGCTTCCCAGTTCAGCGACCCGTACGAAGTATTCCAGCTGTTTTAAATCCATAATTTTGACTTTTATTATTTAAATACCCGTCAATTATATATATCAAATTGATATATCTGCTAGTCGGTATCTTACCTTTCTTAAACTCGCTAATAAGCACACAATCTTCCTATGTAAAAAAGCCCAAAATGCCTATTACTAGGTGTCAAAATGGCTTGAAATGGAATTACTGGAGGAGTTTTAAATGATTATTGATTGTCACGGTCACTATACAACTGCACCTAAGGCATTGGAAGATTGGCGCAATCGCCAGATCGCTAACTTAAATACACCTGAGTTAGGACCAAAGGTCAGCGAGTTGAATATCAGCGATGATGAATTGCGTGAGTCAATTGAGAAAAACCAATTGGCTAAGATGAAAGAGCGTGGCAGTGATTTAACAATTTTTTCTCCACGTGCCAGCTTTATGGCTCACCATATTGGTGACTTCAATGTTTCTTCAACGTGGGCCGCTATCTGTAATGAGCTTTGCTACCGCGTCGCTAATTTATTTCCAGATAATTTTATTGGCGCAGCGATGTTGCCGCAGTCTCCAGGAGTTGACCCAAAAACATCAATTCCAGAACTTGAGAAATGTATTAAAGAGTACGGATTTGTTGGCATCAACTTAAATCCTGATCCATCAGGTGGTCATTGGAAAGAGCCGCCATTATCGGATAAGCATTGGTATCCCATTTACGAGAAGATGGTGGAATATGAAATTCCTGCCATGATTCACGTGAGCACAAGCTGCAATAGCTGTTTCCACACAACAGGTGCGCATTATTTGAATGCGGATACAACAGCATTCATGCAGTGCTTAACTTCAGATTTATTTAAAGACTTCCCAACCTTGAAGTTCTTAATTCCTCATGGGGGTGGCGCAGTTCCTTACCACTGGGGACGTTTCCGTGGTTTGGCGCAAGAGCTGAAGAAGCCTTTATTGAGTGAACATTTGTTAAACAATATCTATTTTGATACTTGTGTTTATCACCAGCCAGGTATTGATTTGTTAACGAAAGTTATTCCAGTAGATAACATTTTGTTTGCTTCAGAAATGATTGGTGCAGTTCGTGGTATTGATCCTGAAACAGGTTTCTATTATGACGATACGAAGCGTTATATCGAGTCATCCACTATTTTGACTGATGCTGATCGTAAGAAAATTTATGAGGGCAATGCTAGAAAGATTTTCCCTCGTTTGGATGCATCACTTAAAGCCAAAAATCTTTAATTATTAATACGGGATTGCAGATGAATAACTTAGGAATTGTGAAGCGCAATATTGTTCGAGCCGATCGCGCTGCTGTTGAGAAGTTGTCACGCTTTGGTGTGGCAACGATTCATGAAGCGATGGGTCGTGTTGGTTTGATGAAACCTTATATGCGCCCAGTTTATGCAGGTGCTCATACTTGCGGCACAGCGGTAACCGTGTTGTTGCATCCTGGCGATAACTGGATGATGCATGTGGCGGCTGAACAAGTTCAACCTGGTGATGTGGTTGTGGCTGCTGTGACAGCGGATTGCACAGATGGTTATTTTGGTGATTTATTAGCAACATCATTCCGCGCTCGAGGTGCCAAGGGTTTGATTATTGATGGCGGTGTGCGCGATGTTAAAGATTTAACGCAAATGCAATTTCCAGTATTTAGTAAAGCGATTAGTGCAAAAGGTACGATTAAAGCAACAATTGGTTCAGTAAATATTCCAGTGGTATGCGCTGGCGCGCAAGTGAACCCTGGTGATGTAGTAATTGCCGATGATGATGGTGTTGTAGTGGTTCCTGCTGCTGTAGCTCAGCAAGTGGCTGATGCTGCTGAAGCTCGTGAAAATAACGAAGCTGAAAAAAGAGAAAAGTTAGCGCAAGGTGTTTTAGGTCTTGATATGTACAAGATGCGTGAAGGCCTTGAAAAAGCTGGTCTTAAATATATTGACTAAGGTATTAGTGATATGAAATTTGAAAAAACTCCTGGTTGGTTGGATTGGTATAGCGGCCCAACTAAGCCAAGATTTAAATTACCTGCTGGCGCCATAGATGCGCATTGCCATGTGTTTGGCCCCGGGGAAGAGTTTCCTTATGCGCCAGAGCGTAAATACACGCCATGTGACGCTAGCAAACACCAGTTATACGCATTAAGAGACCATCTTGGTTTTTCTAGAAATGTGGTGGTGCAAGCAACTTGTCACGGGTCTGATAACCGCGCCATGGTCGATGCGCTAGTGAATAGCAATGGTAAAGCTCGTGGTATCGCTACGATTAAGCGTTCTATTTCTGATGCTGAGTTGCAAGAGTTACACGACTCAGGTGTGCGTGGTGTGCGCTTTAACTTTGTTAAACGTTTAGTGGATTTCACGCCTAAAGATGAGCTCATGGAAATTGCCGCACGTATTGCGCCGTTGGGCTGGCATATTGTGATTTATTTTGAAGCAGTTGATTTGCCGGAATTATGGGATTTCTTCACAGCGTTGCCAACGACAGTTGTGGTGGATCATATGGGCCGTCCTGATGTAACTAAGCCAGTAGATGGTCCTGAGTTTCAGTTATTTGTAAAGTTAATGCGTGAGTACCCAAATATTTGGTCAAAAGTAACTTGCCCAGAAAGATTGTCTGTCAATGGCAAACCTGCTTTGAATGGCGAACAAAATGCTTATCAAGATGTGGTGCCATTCGCTAAGCATTTAGTCGAGCAATTCCCGGATCGTGTTATTTGGGGTACTGATTGGCCGCACCCTAATTTGAAGAACCATATGCCAGATGATGGCTTGTTAGTCGATTGGATTCCTCATATTGCAACAACTGCTGAAGCTCAGAAAAAGTTGTTAGTTGATAACCCTATGCGTTTATATTGGCCTGAAGAAGTTAAATAAAAAGTTGGAGATGTTATGGCTTTAGAGAAACCTTATTTAGATGTGCCTGGTACCACGATTTTTGATGCTGACCAATCAAGAGTGGGGTATCACCTCAATCAATTTTGCATGTCATTGATGAAAGCTGAAAATCGCACAAGATTTAAAGCTAATGAGCGAGCTTATTTAGATGAATGGGCGATGACTGAAGATCAAAAGCAAGCGGTGCTTGCTCGCGATTTAAATAAATGTATTTCCTTAGGTGGAAACATTTATTTCTTAGCGAAAATTGGCGCTACTGATGGTAAGAGCTTCCAGCAAATGGCCGGTAGCATGACTGGTATGACTGAAGAGCAGTATCGCGAGATGATGTTAAATGGTGGCCGTTCTATTGAAGGTAATCGTTATGTTGGAGAGAAAAAATAATGACAAAAGCATCTAATAGCGGCGCTAAGATTACCGCAAGTGTCTATACCTCTCATGTGCCAGCGATTGGCGTGGCCATTGATATGGATAAAAAAGGTGAGGCATATTGGCAGCCACTCTTTAAAGGCTATGAGTACTCTCAACAATGGTTAAAAGACAATAAGCCAGATGTGATTTTCTTGGTTTATAACGACCATGCAACAGCTTTTAGTTTGGATTTGATCCCAACTTTTGCGATTGGTACTGCTGCTGAGTACAAGCCTGCTGATGAAGGTTACGGTGCGAGACCTGTGCCTGTTGTGAAAGGCCATCCTGAATTAGCGTCTCATATTGCTCAATCAGTGATTCAAGATGATTTTGATTTAACGATTGTTAATAAGATGGATGTGGATCATGGTTTAACGGTTCCATTGTCCTTGATGTGTGGTCAGGTCGATGAGTGGCCTTGCCCAGTCATTCCGTTTGCGGTGAATGTGGTGCAATATCCAGTACCGTCTGGGCGCCGTTGCTTTATGTTAGGTCAAGCGATTCGTCGTGCGATTGAGTCTTATGACAAACCATTGAAAGTGCAGATTTGGGGAACAGGTGGCATGAGCCATCAGTTACAAGGTCCTCGTGCTGGTTTGATTAATCGTGAGTGGGATAACAAATTCTTGGATCGCTTAATTGATGATCCAGAGGGTTTGTCGAATGTTCCTCATATTGAATATGTACGTGAAGCTGGTAGCGAAGGCATCGAGTTGGTGATGTGGTTGATTGCTCGTGGCGCTATGTCTGATATCAATGGCGGTGCTAAACCAAATTTAGCGCATCGCTTTTATCATGTGCCAGCATCTAATACGGCTGTAGGCCATCTTATTTTGGAGAATAAATAATTATGTCGAAAACTATTAAAGTAGCCCTTGCTGGAGCAGGTGCATTTGGTATTAAACACTTAGATGGCATTAAGAATATTGATGGCGTAGAAGTTATTTCATTGATCAGCAGAGATCTTGAGAAAACTAAAGAACTTGCTGATAAATATGGTGTGAAACATGTGACAACAGACTTGGCAGATAGCTTGGCTTTGCCAGAGTTGGACGCTGTTATTTTGTGTACCCCAACGCAAATGCATGCGGAACAAACCATTCAGTGTTTGAAAGCTGGTAAGCATGTTCAAGTTGAGATTCCTTTAGCAGATAGCCTAAAAGGCGCGCAGGAAGTATTAAAACTGCAAAAAGAAACTGGTTTGGTAGCGATGGTCGGTCATACACGTCGCTTTAACCCAAGCCACCAATATGTCAATAAAAAGATTAAAGCTGGTGAATTTAATATTCAACAGATGGACGTTCAGACCTATTTCTTCCGTAGAACCAATATGAATGCTTTAGGTCAGCCAAGAAGCTGGACGGATCACTTGTTGTGGCATCACGCTGCCCATACGGTTGATTTGTTTGCTTATCAATGCGGTAGCCCGATCGTTAAAGCAAATGCTGTGCAAGGTCCGATTCATCCAGCTTTAGGTATCGCAATGGATATGTCAATTCAGTTGAAAGCAGCCAATGGCGCAATTTGCACATTAAGCTTGTCATTCAATAATGATGGTCCTCTAGGTACATTCTTCCGTTATATCGGTGATACAGCTACTTACCTTGCTCGCTATGATGATTTGTTTGATGGTAAAGACAATCAAATTGATGTGAGCAAAGTGGATGTTTCTATGAATGGTATTGAATTGCAAGATAGAGAATTCTTTGCCGCTATTAAAGAAGGTCGTGAACCTAATTCAAGCGTTCAATCCGTATTTGCTTGTTATGATGTTTTGCATCAACTTGAACAACAATTGGGTTAATTAAGCGATGCCGAAACATTTGCCTCAAAGAAAACTAGGACCATATTCTGTATCTTCAGTAGGTTATGGCTGTATGAATATCAGCCATGCCTATGGTGTACCGCCACCGCCTGAAGAGGGTGCCAAGTTATTGCTTGAGGCATTTGAGGATGGCGTTAACTTTTTTGATACGGCTGCTCTTTATGGCTTTGGCGCTAATGAGGAGTTGGTTGGTAAAACATTAAAGCCGCATCGTCAAAATATTGTTTTAGCCAGTAAAGGTGGCATGGCTGGTGTCGATGGCAAGCGTGTTATTAATGGATCGCCTGCTGCTGTACGTAAAAATTGCGAAGACAGCTTAAGACGCTTACAAACGGATGTGATTGACCTTTATTATTTGCATCGCCTTGATAAATCAGTACCTATTGAAGACAGCGTTGGCGAAATGTCTCGTTTGGTAGAGGAAGGAAAAGTACATCATCTCGGTTTATCTGAGGTTTCTTCAGAAACTTTGAGGAAGGCGTGTGCTGTTCACCCTATCGTGGCGCTTCAAACCGAATATTCACTATGGACGCGCAATCCAGAAATCTCATTACTTAAAACTTGTAAAGAGCTTGGTGTAACTTTTGTTGCTTTTAGCCCTTTAGCTAGAGGTTTCTTGGGTGGTAAGTTATTGGATGTGGGGGCTTTGCCTGCGAATGATATTCGTAGAAGTATGCCGCGTTTTTACCCGGAAAATTACCCTAAGAATTTACAGCTTTTAAAAGAGTATGAAGCGATTGCTAAAGAGCAGGGTTGTACGATGGCTCAATTGGCATTGGCTTGGTTGCTTAACAAAGATAAAGACTTGGTGGTTATTCCCGGAACTATTCGAAGTGAATTCTTAAAAGAAAACAATGCTGCTGGCAGCATTGTTTTGAATAGTGATGTGATGGCCAGACTTGAGAAGTTAATTAATCAGTCAACAGTCACTGGTGCTCGTTATAACGAGCCAACTCAAAAAGAGATCGATACAGAAGAGTTTTAATCAGCTGGGTAAATTTGGCTAGCTACTTAGTTCTTTGTGCTGCGGGTATCGCTGCCTGCAATTGATCTCTTAACCATTTTTGCACAGGATCTGAGTGGTACTTATCGTGCCACACCATATACATAGGCATGTTGGGGCAGTCGATAGGTGGTTTACAGGTATCGAAATCTTTCAACAACTGAGCTTTTAAAAGGCTGGGTAGGGTAGCAATTAACTGGCTGCCTTTTAAAAAAGATGGGATGCCTGCAAAGCCAGGTACTAAGATCTTGAAATCTCTTTTAATGCCTGCATCGAGCAGGTATTGGTCAATGGCTAATGGCCTTGGCGGATCGTAGGCGACACTGATGTGTTGGCTACTGAGGTAGTCTTCTAAATTCTTCGGCGCTTTACGCGCTTGTTTGTCATAGAAAATGACATAGTCATCCGCAAATAAACGTTTGTGATAAATATCGCTACCATCAGGTGGTCTAGGCGTAATGGCTAATTGGCAGCCTTGGTCCCGTAGCAGTTGAAGGCTAGGAATGCCTGATGGCATCACTTTAATTTTGACATGAGGGGCTATTTTTTCCAGATTCTTGATGAGTCTAGGAAGCAGGAAGTCTCGCTGTAAATCGTTAGCGGCAATCGTAAATGTTGTTCTGAGTTCTTGAGGGTTGAAAACATCCGCCTGAGCAAAAGATTGCATATGATCCAAAAGTTGCCGAGCTTGAATACCTAATTGGCGGGCGCGCTCTGTAGGGGATATGTTTCTGCCACTTTTAACAAAAAGAGGGTCGTTGCAAATCAGTCTCATCTTATCGAGAGCATGGCTCACGGCCGATTGAGTCAAGCCAAGGGTTTCCGATGCTTTGGTAATCGACTCTTTTTCTAGAATGACCAAGAGCATATGGAGTTGATGGCCATCTAAATCTAAGTAATTAAATTTATTCATGTGTTTTATGAAAATTAATCTATTTATTAGATGTTACAGGAGTTCCATAATTCACACAACACTAATAAACAAATGAGGTTGAGTGATGACAACAGCTAAAAAGATTCCTGGAACCACGCTATTTGATGGCGAGCAAGCTCAAAAGGGCTATGCGTTAAATGCCATGTGTTACTCCTTTAATAGTTTGGAGAATCGCAACCGTTTTAAAGGCGATGAAGAGGCTTATATGGCGGAATATAAACTTAATGACGAGCAGGCTAAGGCGATTCGTGATCGCAATGTGTTGGGTTTGATTGCTGCTGGCGGTAATGTTTATTACTTGGCAAAGTTTGCCGGCATTTTAGGTTTAGACGTTCAAGATTTAGGGGCTTTGCAAACAGGTATGAGCAAAGAAGCATTTAAAGCAAAACTATTAGCAGCGGGAGCATAAGATCATGGCAAAAATCGTTGGAGCAATTACAACTTCTCACGTACCGGGTATTGGTCGTGCTATCGCGCAAAATTTACAACAAGACCCATATTGGAAACCATTCTTTGATGGTTTTACGCCGATTCATCAATGGTTGGATAAGGTAAAGCCCGATGTTGCGGTCGTGTTTTATAACGATCACGGCCTTAATTTCTTCTTGGATAAGATGCCAACTTTTTCAGTGGGTGCCGCAAAAGAATATTTAAATGCAGATGAAGGTTGGGGTATTCCTACATTGCCTCCCTTTAAAGGTGCTCCGGATTTATCTTGGAAGCTTATTAACAACTTGGTTGAGCAAGAGTTTGATATCACCACTTGCCAAGAAATGTTAGTGGACCACGCATTTACATTGCCAATGAAATTGTTATGGCCTAATGAGAAATCTTGCCCAATTCCTACAATTCCAGTTTGTATTAATACGGTGCAGTTCCCATTGCCATCCGCTAAGCGTTGCTTCGATTTGGGTAAGGCGGTTGGTCAGGCCATCCAAGGTTGGGATGATGATATTAAAGTGGTTGTAATTGGTACGGGTGGTTTATCTCATCAATTGGATGGTGAGCGTGCTGGTTTTATCAATAAAGAATTTGATACAGCCTTTATGCATAGCTTAATTGATAACCCACGATTCGCAACTCAATACACCATTGAAGAGTTGGTTGAATTAACCGGTACTCAAGGGGTGGAGTTAGTGATGTGGTTGGCAGCAAGAGCGGCAATGCCTGGTGCTGTAAAGCAAGTGGCGGCTAATTACCATATCCCTATCTCGAATACTGCTGCTGGCAGTATGTTAATGGAAGCGGTTTAGGTCGGTAATTAATTGGCTCTATAGATGGCTCGCAGTAAAGCGAGCCATTTTGCGTTTTCAGTTTTTACTAAACATTTTATTTTTAACATGGTGTTGGCGCAGTCAACGTTCTGCAATTAATTACAAATTACTTCATAATGAACATGTTCAATACAACCACGGATCAGCCGAATGAGTAAGCACTTTGAAGATACGCCGCAAAATAGAAGAATTGGCATATTGTTCATCGTTTTTGCTACGGTATCTTTTGCGGGTTTAGATGCAACCGCTAAATATTTGGTGCAATTTTTACCTGTGACCGAAGTTGTTTGGTTTAGATTTTTCTCTCAGTTCGTATTGATGAGCCTTTTATTTTTACCTAAGCAAGGAAAATCTCTTGTCAAGGTAACGCATCCTAAATTACATCTGATTCGTTCTTTGCTGTTGACCAGTATGACCTTGGCTAATTTTGCAGCTTTGCAATATTTGCCGATGGCTCAGACGGCTGCTATTGAATTTACAGTCCCCATCTTAATTGCGTTATTTACTGTTCATTATCTTAAAGAGAAGCTTGGCTTTATGCGTTGGATGGCTGTATTTATGGGGTTTGTGGGCGTGTTAATTGTTGCTCGTCCTTGGTCAGCAGATTTTCACCCGGCCATTTTCTTATCATTTATTAACGCCTTGGGTTATGCGATTTTCTTAATGATTACGCGCCGCGTCACCAAGGATGACTCTGCCGAGCAGTCACAATATTTGCCTATATTAGGCGTGGTGATTGTGCTATTTCCATTTATGTTAGCTCATTGGGTCGTGCCTACTGAACCGCTTGTATGGTTTTTGATTATGGTGATGGGTGCGATTGGTGGAGCAGGGCATTTTGCGATTGCGCATGCTTATAGATATGCCACTGCTGGTAAATTGGGACCATTCTTGTACCAAAAAATTATTTATATGACTTTTTTTGGTTGGTTGATATTTAATCAATTACCAGATTGGCAAGTGATCACTGGTACTTCGATTGTTGTTTTGAGTGGCTTATATTTGTTACTTCATGAAATGAAGCAAGGTAAGTGACCACTCAATAGGTGGGTATCATCAATGAGCGCCAACAACGGTTAGCCTTGGCTGCTATAGCCACCATCTACAATTAAAAGAGTTCCCGTCATATATCGAGCAGCGTCAGAGCATAGGAAAAGGATCGGATCAGCTATTTCAGAAGTGTCTGCCCAGCGCGCCATGGGCGTCCTGGATAGAATTTCCTGATTGCGTGTCTGATTGTCGCGGGCGCCTTTAGATAGATTGGTCATCACAAAACCTGGCGCAATCGCATTAACTCGAATACCTTCAGAAGCATAAGCAGCGCCTAAAGACATGGCTAAATTTTTGATGGCCCCTTTAGATGCCGAATAGGCAGGTTGCTTGGGGCCGCCAAAAATTGACATGATCGAGCCAATAAAAACAATGGCCCCTTTATTTTGAGCTAATAGAGGTTTGAACGCATGTGTGACGCGCATGCCGCCTGACACATTAACATTTAATACTTTGTCAAAGTTGTCGGGTTCGTGCTCCGCATCACGCAAAATCATGCCGGCACAATGGACTAAATAATCTAGAGAAGTAATTTTTCCTGCAAGCGCTTGAATGGCAGCGCTATCGGTCACATTGAGCTGATGTATTTCGATGTCAGAAAAATCAGGATTATTTTTGGCAGATTCAATTTCTTCGGCAGTTAAACCTGTAACGATAACGTGAGCGCCTGCTTTTTTAAAAGCAAGAGCAGTGGCCGCACCAATTCCGGAAGTGCCACCAGTAATGAGAGCAGTTTTGTTACTAAAATTAAATTGAATGTTATTAGACATGGATTGAATAAATTCTAATTATTTTGCTGATGTGCGACCTGGGATTGTTCCGAGTAATCGTTCAGTAAAGCCACCATCCACCTTGATATTTTCACCTGTGATGTAGCTGGCGGCAGGGCTAATGAGGTAACTAACGGCTTCTGCGATATCCAGTGGTTGGCCAATTCTTCCTAAAGGAATAATGGAAAGACGTTTTTCCAAAAGAGTGGGGTCCTGATAAATAGCTTCAGTTAAAGGTGTTCTGATCATACCTGGTGACACAGTGTTAACGCGAATACGTTCGTTACACCATTCTTGCGCCATTTGTCTGCAAAGCATGATGAGGGCTGACTTGGAAGCAGAGTAAGCGCCTAAACCTGGGTGAGGGTATAGGCCTGACATTGATGCGACTGCCACAATGCTCCCCTGGCTTTCTTTTAGGGCTGGGAAAGCTGTTTTGCTCATCAGCCAAGTGGCTTTCGCATTTAAATTAAACATGAGATCCCAGTCAGCGCTGGACATGCTAGTGAGAGAGCTGGCACGAGATAGGCCGGCGTTTGAAACATAGGCAGTTAAACCTTGCATGAGCTCGATGCTTTTTTCTGTAGCACGAATACATTCATTTTCATCAGTTAGGTTTGCAGCAACTCCAAAAGCATTAACGCCTAATGCCTTTAGCTCTTTCACTAATTGATCTAATGCTTCACCAGGTTTAGAGGCAATCGCGGTAATGCTAATTGTTTCATGATGAGCCTTCGCTTTTTCGGCAAGGGTGAAGCAGATTTGTTTGCCAATGCCGCCCGTAGCACCAGTAACAATAACTTTTTGAGTGGTCTTCATCATAGTTTTTTGTAAAAATCTTTAGTGGCATCCATACATAATTGCGCCCATGCCGTAGGTGACATTTGGCTTTGTCTTGCATTAGGGATTTCAATGCTGATGGGCATATTCGGTGAAATGCTTGTGAAGATGCTCTTTAAATCGATGCCGCCTTCGCCAGGAAGTAAACGATTCGTTCTTGCATCACTGATTAACTCTACATCCGTTGCAGGCTTCGTGCCTGAGGCATCGCAAATTTGAGCGTAGTGAAATAAATGATTCGGTATCCTGGCGATATCGCTGATATCGCTATCTGATCTAGCAAAGTGGAGCGAGTCAATGATGATGCCAGCATTGCTAGGATTGTTAGCCCCCTGTATTACCTTGTAAGCATCTTTAATAGATTTGATTTCTGTCCAGGGCATAAATTCAAGATCAGCAGTTAAGCCATAGGGCGCGCAAGCTTCACATAATTTTGCATAAGCATCTGATAAGCGTGAGGTGTCTGGATCATCACCAGCCACAAGAATATGTTTAGCTTTTAATTTGGCGCCAACTTCAAAGAAACCTTTCAATTGGTCCACATCAAAATCGGCATTTAATCGAATCATTTCCAAGTCGCAGATAGAAATACCCGTTTCTTGCATCGTATTTAATATGCCTGGTAATTCATGAGGATTTTCAATTAATGGAAAGTACTCGCCGCCAGGAGCCGCGGGCAAGATTCGAATGCCAATGGCTTTATATCCGGTATTTGCTGCAATGCGGAGCGCCTCCGATGGGTGTATCTTGGGCGCTGTTAAATAAGATAATGAAAAATCAGGCATAACGGACATGGCGAACTTTCTAAATTTTTTAGTTTCTATTATTAGCACTGTGTGCGGCAATGTAGGCAAATGTCATGCCTGGGCCTAATGTAATACCACCGCTTGGATAATGTCCCGCCATCACACTAGTCATATCGTTGCCTACAGCGAAGAGGCCGGGAATAACTTGCTTGTTATGGTCAAGAACTTGTGCTTTTGCATTTGTTTCTAAACCTGCAAAAGTACCCAAGCTGCCTGGGTGAATTTTCACGGCATAGTAAGGACCATCTTTGATGGGGGCAACGCATGGGTTAGGTGTGTGGTCGGCATCACCTGCTACACGGTTATAAGGGGTATCACCACGACCAAATTCGGGATCTTCGCCGCGTTCAGCAAACTTGTTATATGTGGATACGGTTTCTTCTAGCGCTTGTGCTTGGATGCCAATGGCCGTTGCTAAATCAGCAATTGTTTTGCCTTTAAATAGGTAGCCAGATTGGAGGTGTCCGCATAGAGGCATGGGTGCTGGCTTAACAGCGCCTAGGCCCCAGCGACGAATAAAGCGGTGATCGCAAATTAGCCAAGCGTAGGGCGTGACGCCATGTGGTGCGGTTCTTAGTAAGTCGCCCATGAAGTCGTTATAAGAATTGGCCTCATTGGCAAAGCGTTTGCCTTGCTCGTTAACGGCGATGATGCCGGGCTTACCTCGTTCGATGAGGTGAGGGAAGTGTGCAAATTCACCATTCTTTTTAGGAACTAACGAAACCGGCGCCCAGCCTGCAGGTGATGGCAAAGTTTTTGTAAATAGTGCACCGACAGATTCACCTAAACGAATGCCATCGCCTGTATTTGTTTTGGGTGCTGCAGATACATGCTCCTTGCCAGTAGGAGCGTGAGGGAACATCACACTTTTTCTCAAATCGTCATGTGGGAATCCACCGCATGCGAGCACCACACCTTTGGTTGCATGAATTATTTGAGTGATGCCGTTAATTTCGACTGTGGCTCCAGTGATAGAGACATCATTTTTATTTAATTGTTTAACAGATGCGCTTGTGATGATGCTGACGTGCTTGTCAAATGCTGATTTCGCCAACCCAGCCACTAATGCATTGCCATTGACTAATTGGGTACCTTGACCGTGAGTAATGAGGTCTTTGAAGTGGCGTAATACGCGACGTGTCACATAAAGGAATGAGCTCATTGAGCGTGTTGAATTAAAGAATTGTTTGATGTCATTGCCAGAAGCAATGCCCATACCCCATAAAGAAATAACATCTAAGGGTTGGCGCAATCTTTTTAATTCCTTGCCTAAGCGTCGGCCGTCAAAAGGTGCCGCGCAAACAGAGCGGCCACCTAAAACAGAGCCAGATGTCTTGCCATGAAAGTCAGGAACTTTATTACCATCTATAAATTGCAAGCTAGTTTTTCTGCGAAAGAAATCAATCATGGCTGGCGCATTTTCTAAAAATGCACGCACTTTTTCTTCATCAAAGCCAGCACCTAATTCATTTTTAAGATATTCAGTGGGGCCACTGATATCTTCCACAATGCCTGCTTCAACTGCTAGAGGGTTTCTTGGGACCCACAGCCAACCACCTGACCAAGCGCTGGTTCCGCCAAAGACTGATTCTTTTTCTAGAACAATTACCTTCATGCCAAGATGTGCTGCAGTGACAGCGGTCGCTAAACCGCTTGCTCCTGATCCAATGACTAATAGGTCGCAGTTAATTGTTTGAGCAGAATTGTGCATAGTGGTGCTTTAATTAGAGATGAATAATAGTTTGTCCATCAGCGGCAGCTTTTGCCGCTAAAGTAGCTTCTAATGTTTTATAGCCTTCAGTCGCGCTACAAATTGTTTCTTCTGTGCCTTCAATCACTTTAACAAAATGTTTTAGTTGTGCTTCATAGGGATCCATGGCGTGTAAGGCATTTCTTTTTTGGGTGATTTCTTCAAACCAGCCCCTTGGGCCTTCATAGGACCATAAATCTAGTTGAGGTAATGTCACTGTGCCGTGTGTCCCCATTAAGAAATGACTATTAATAGATTGCTTTGGATAGTGTTCACTTTCTCCAATCGACATATCCCAGCTGTAAGGAGATGTGACGGTGTCTGATTGAGTAATCGTCGCTAATAGACCGTTTTCAAATTTAAGTAAAACGCTAGCACTATCTTCCACTTCAAAGCCACGCTGCTTATTACTGCTAATTGCTTGAACCTGTTTAATTTCGCCAAATAAGAAACGTAGCACGTCGATTTCATGAATTAAGTTAATTAGGATAGGGCCACCGCCTTTTTGTCTTCTCCATGCCATTTCAAAATAACTATCTGGCTTTAGGAAGGTAGACATCACGTTCGCTGTAATCATGTTGCCTAGTTGGCCGGACTGAATAATTTTTTTAGCTGTTTTAAGAACAGCATTATGTCTACGGTGGTGCCCTACAAGAATTGGTGTTTTATAGTCAATTTCAGCTTGGCATAGGCGGGCGGCTTCTTCGAGCGTATCTGCGATGGGCTTTTCTACTAGAGCTGGAATTTTTTCTTTTAAACAGGCTATACCAATTTCCACATGGGTAGCATTAGGGGTGGCCACAATCACACCTGCTGGCTTATGTTGAGCTATGAAATCTTGGTAATTGGCGGTGTAGGGGACATTTAATTCTTTGGCCATTGCCTCGCCTGCTGGGCTTGGGTCACTAATACCCGCTAAATAAGCTTCTTTTGAGTTAAGTAGCCTTGTAATGTGGGTTTTGCCAATGAGGCCTGCTCCAAAGACCGCAATACCTAGTTTTTTCATATTTTTTGTCCCCGTTAAAGATTTTTGACTTTTGTTAATTTTTGCCGCAGAATTGCATTATTGGAATGCTATACCAATTTGGAATTTAATTCAAATTTTAAAGAAAGCGTAAAAAATGATTCAGTTAAATGGTGCTTCAAGGGTTTACATCATTATTGGAGATCCGATTGCTCAGGTGAAATCTCCGGCGGGCGTAACCGAAACTTTTCAGCAAAATGGTTTAAATGCATTGGTCATTCCTGCTCATGTTGCTCCTGGTGCATTCCATGAATTTGTTCATTCAGCAGGATTAGCGCAAAACTTTGACGGCATTATTGTTACGGTACCTCATAAATTCTCTGCTTATGATGTTTGCTCTGGTTTGACAGAAAGATCACAATTTTTAAAGGCGGTGAATGTGATTCGCCGTGGCCCTGATGGTAAATGGTTTGGTGATATGTGCGATGGTGCAGGGTTTTACGCTGCTGCAAAGAAAAATGGTGGAGATGTTAAGGGACGTAAAGCACTATTAGTAGGTGCTGGGGGAGCGGGTTCAGCGATTGCTCATACATTGTTAGTGGAGGGTGCTACTGTCTTAGCGATTCATGATGAGGATCATGTGAGAAGAGATACGTTGATTGAGAAGCTATCTAGCTTGAAGTTGGGTCAAGTGGTGGCTGGTTCATCAGATCCGACTGGCTATGAGTTTGTGGTGAATGCGACGCCTATTGGTATGAAGGAGACAGATCCTTGTCCTATTCAAACTGACCTATTGAGTAAACAAGCATTCGTTGGTGATGTGATCACTATGCCAGCGATAACGCCTCTAATTCACAACGCAAGAGCTGCTGGTTGCCAGACAGTTACTGGCACAGAAATGTTTGCGGGTGTTAAAGATTTAATGATTGAATTTTTGGTTGGAAAATAATCAGAGCTTAAGGGTATATCGATGATTTTGAATTTAAAAAATATTCCGGAAAAAACCGCATTTGATGTGGTGGTGATTGGTGCTGGTGGTGCAGGTATGTCTGCTGCTTTATTTGCTGCAATTGATGGCGCTAAGGTGTTGTTAGTTGAGAGCACAGAATATGTAGGTGGAACAACAGCCTATTCAGCGGGGACTACTTGGATTGTTAATACACCTGAGGGCTTAAGTGTTAATAAGACCGATACCATTGCTGATGCTAAAACTTTTTTAAATGCCGCAGTAGGCTCTTATGCGCCAGAAGCAATGAGAGAGGCTTTTGTTAACAATGGCTATAAAGCAGTGGCGCATATCCAGGCAAACTCCGATGTTAAATATGTGGTTCGCCCAACGCACCCTGACTATATTTCTGATTTGCCTGGTTCTGTGATGAGAGGTCGCGCCATTGAGCCGATTTCTTTTGACGGACGTTTGCTAGGTGAAAACTTTAAATATGTTCGTCCACCGATTCCTGAGTTCACTGTTTTAGGCGGCATGATGGTGGATAGAGATGACATCGGACATTTATTAAAGCTAACAAAATCATTTAAGTCATTTGTTTATTCAACAAAAATTATTTTGCGTCACGGTCTTGATCGATTGAAGTATTCACGTGGCACACGTTTGGTGATGGGTAATGCTTTAATTGCACGCTTACTCTACTCGTTACTTAAGAAGGGTGTTTCTATTGTTGTTTCAACAAAGTTGGAAGACATTGTTGTTGAAAATGATCAGGTGAAGTCGATTATTGTTTCTCAGGGTGATGATCGTAAAGAAATCATCGTTAATCGTTCAGTTATCTTAGCTAGTGGCGGATTTAATCGACATCCAACACGTCGTCAAGAAATGCTTCCTGGTATCAGCCCTGATTGGTGTCCTGCGGCGCCGGGTCACAAAGGTGCTGCCCACGACATCGTATTGAAAAAAGGTGCTACTTATGGCGAAGGTGCCATGAGTAACGCATTCTGGGCGCCTGTATCTATTAGACGTCGCGCAGATGGTTCAACAGCTGCCTTCCCTCATTTCATTATGGACCGCGGTAAGCCTGGTATGTTGACGGTTAATCAAAAGGGTGAGCGTTTCTTAAACGAGTCAACTTCTTATCATTTATTTGGTGTTGCTATGCAAGCAGCCAATAAAACAACGCCATCGATTCCAGCTTACTTGGTGTGTGATGCCGAAGCTATTAAAAAATATGGTTTGGGTATGGTTCGACCAGGCGGCAAAGGATTTGATGCATTTATTAAAGAAGGTTACCTTAAAGAAGGTGCCACTATTGCTGAGTTGGCAGGCAAGTTAAATGTAGATACCGCTGTATTGGAAAAAACAATTTCTGAATTTAACCAATATGCGCGTGATGGTGTTGATCCGATATTTAATAGGGGTACAACCGATTACCAGCGCTTTAATGGTGATGCCACTAGAGGCACGGCTAACCCATGTTTGGGTGAGTTAAAGGTTGGCCCATTCTATGCGGTTCAGCTTTACCCTGGTGATATTGGTGCTGCTACTGGTTTAGTAACAAATGATAAAGCGCAGGTCTTAAATAAAGATAAAGCAGTTATCAATGGTTTGTATGCTGTTGGTAATGATATGCAGTCTGTGATGGGTGGCACTTATCCTGGCCCTGGTATTACGATTGGCCCAGGTCTAACCTTTGCCTATATTGCAGCTAGAACTTCTTTAGACAAGCCGCTGTAAGTGAATAGCGT
The DNA here is from genome assembly GCF_018687515.1 of Polynucleobacter sp. MWH-Spelu-300-X4. Lineage (NCBI taxonomy): Bacteria > Pseudomonadati > Pseudomonadota > Betaproteobacteria > Burkholderiales > Burkholderiaceae > Polynucleobacter > Polynucleobacter sp. MWH-Spelu-300-X4. The sequence goes on along the minus strand of NZ_CP061294.1, from coordinate 1,343,942 downwards.
TTACCAAATAAAAAACCCGCTCTTAAGCGGGTTTTTTATTAAAGGTTAGTTAATTAACTTATATTGAATGAGAGCAGAAGTGCAGAGCAAAAAAATAATAGAGCAACAGATAGCAGATAAATAGAAAATTTAGATTTAATGTGATTGGTTAAAGTAGCGTGAGCCTACGCTGGCCAATGCTAGCTTTTCTGCTGCTTCCTTTAGTTTTGGAATGAGTTCTTCAAGACGTTGTTTTGTTAAGCGAACGCTTGGGCCAGAGATGCTGACGACGCCAATAGGTGTAGATTTGTTTTCTCGTTGCACCACAACTGCAATGGCTGAAGCGCCATTTTCATACATATCAGTCGCAAGGCTATAGCCTTGCTTTCTGACTTGTGCGATGGCCTTCAAAACTTCTTGTAATGTTGATGGCGCATTCACCCCTAGTTCACCTTTAGGGTAAAGCTTTTGTTTAGCTAAATGCCTGAGAGCATCTTCTTCAGGAAGGGCCGCTAAGAAGGCGTGGCCATTAGTGGTTGCTGGTAAATAAACTTTAGGGCCTACATCCGGTTCATATTTCAAACCCATTTTTCTACCCTGGGCTTTAGCAACCCAAGTTAGATCAATGCCATCAAAAACCGCTAAACGAATTAGTTCGCCAGTCTCATGAGCTAGTTCATCAAGGATTGGTTGGCATACATCAATAATTTCACTTCTCGATAAGAACTCAAGTCCTAAAGACAAAAGTTTATTGGTTAATGCATAGTTGCCACCGTCACCATATTGTTTGATATAGCCCGCATCTTTCAAGTCGCTTAAAGTTCTATGTGTGGCACTCTTGGGAATTTCAAGTTGTGTGGCAATATCAGCAAGCGCCAATCCATCAATGTGCTTGACTAATAATTCAATAATGCTAAGTGCTCTATCGCGAATGCTTTGGCTCATAATTTATTCACTTCATTTTTTAAATAACTGATGCTTTGTCGAAGAGCATCTTCTTCTTTTTGATCTTTTAAATAATCTAGTTCTATGGCTAATAAGCCCTTGTAATCATGTTCTTTAAGAATATTTAATATTTTTGGAATATCAATGAGGCCTTCACCCAAAGGAACGCTTGGCCAAAAAGCAAATGTCTTTGGATCTTGACCACGTTCAGCACGAATATCTTTGATGTGTGTTGCTTTAACAAAAGGTACTAACTTTTTTGCGACATTCACAGGGTCTTCAAAAACTCTTAAATTATTAGCGGTGTCTAAGCAAACACCTAAGAATGGCGAGTTAATAGTAGTGAGTAAATCAACTAATTCATCAGCAAGAAAATCAATATGGTTTTCTATCGCTAGAGCGACACCTTGTTCCTCGGCAACAGCAGTTGCTTTTTGTAATAAGGGTAATAGTTTTTCTTTATGAAGCTGCCAGTCAGTGATTCTTGTTCGTCTGCTGCCGCAACATATGCGCATGGCTTTGGCACCAATATCTTTTGCAATATGAATGTTGGCTATTAGGTCATCTAGTTCATGGGGTCTGTTGCCTGAGCCTAGGCCGTCAGGGTGGCCCCATGCCCAAACAACTTCTAGTTGATGTGATGTTAAGGCTGCTTTAAGTTGTTGGCGAAACTCAGGGTTATGCCCATCTAGAAAGCAGGACTCTAAAGAAACGCCTGAGACTCCAAGTTGTTTGGCTTCGTCAAGGAATTCCCAAACAGTTTTTCGGCTGCCGATATCGTTTTGTAAACCTTCATACCATTCACCGAAATAACGATGGTAGGAGTATGAGTCGATGGCTACTTTCAAAAGTGATCCTTTTCCTTGATAGCAAAAGCGCTAGGCATAATTTGGAATGATATTCCAAATTATGCCTGCGTTTCAACATCTAAAGGGTGATTTTTATGAAGTAATTGTTGTCTACCGGTATTTCTGAAATTGGTTGGTTTGAGGCCGGTATGTTTTTTAAAGAATCTTCCAAAGTAGCCTTCATCATCAAAACCTAGTTCAGCTGAAATTTGTTTGATACTTAATGTTGAGTAGACTAGTTCGCGTTGAGCTTCATGAATAACTCGTGCATTGATGGCATCTAGAGCCGACATGCCCAAGAATTTATGACAAAGCCTCGTGAGCTGTCCTGCGGTGACCCCAAGAGTTTGAGCATATCGATCAACTGAATATCTTTCTCTGCAGTGTTCATCTAAGAGTGATTTGAATTTATCTATTTTGACCGTTGATTGTGTTTGTGTGAGCTCACCACTGATATAGCTGTCGTGTTGAATTCGGAAGATTTGAATAAATAGAGCAATTAGAAGAGACATACCTGCTGCCACTTGGCCTGCAGCTGATGTGGTCGATTCTCGTTCAATCGCATCAAATAGAGGAAGTAATGCTTCTGCGTGGCGATTTTCAGGATTTACTTCAAATACGATAGGCGTTTTAATTTGCTTGAGTAAATCAGGGGCGAGCATGCTAGCTAATGATTCAAGAGGTCTTTGTGCTGCAGTGATAACTGGACCATCAATATCATTTGAAAAGTGGAAGCCATGGATTGATCGCGCTGGGGCGATGATGATGCAGGGTGATTGAACTGGCCATTTTTTTCCATCAATAATGGCGTGGCCGCTACCTTGAGTGGGATAGAGAACTTGAATTAAGCCATCATGAAAGTGAGGCTTGATTTCCCAATCGAACAAACTGGAGCGATCTGTGATTCTTTCAAAGTGAACCAAGTCAGCCCACGATGGTTGCGCATGGGTTCCATAAAGGGCAAAGTTGGGTACGGTTTTCATTAATTTCTTTAGATATGCATGAATTGTCCTGTTTTAAGCGGAGTTTGTCCATTGAGAGATTCTTTGTGCCGTCTCATCATGATGTCTAGCTGAAATGGCTTTAAAGCGCTTAAAAAATATAGATCCGATATATTTTCTACAGTCGTCACGGGGCCAGTTAACTTTAGATAAGGGTAAACCCGAAAAATGTCTCAAATATCAGATTTGTCCGGTAATTGGTTAGGTTTAGAAGGTCGCGTGTGTGTCGTGTCTGGCGCTGGTAGTGGTATTGGTGCTGCGATTGCAAAAGGCCTTGGTCAAGTTGGCGCAAAAGTTGCCTTGCTAGATCGTAATGTGGCAGCTGCTGCTGAAGTAGCTAAGGAGATTCAAGCAACAGGAGCGCAAGCGTTAGCTGTTGAGTGCGATATTTCTAGTGAGGCTGCTGTTAAAAAAGCAGCGGATCAAGTTAGAAAAGAATTAGGTAGTTGTTATGGCTTAATTAATAACGCTGGTTTGTTAAAGCCTGGCGCGCTAGAAGAGGTGTCAGTTGAGGATTGGAATGCGGTACTGTCTGTGAACTTAACTGGGTATCTTGTTTGTTCTAGAGAGTTTTCTAAAGATATGTTTGCTAACAAACATGGCAGCATTGTGCATGTTGCATCTATTTCAGCATTACATCCGCAAACAAGAAGTGGTGCTTATAGCCCTAGTAAGGCCGGCGTATTGTTGATGTCTAGGCAGATGGCAGCGGAGTGGGGGCCTAAAGGTGTTAGAAGTAATGCCGTTTGTCCTGGCATGATTCGTACAGCATTGTCTGCAAAATTTTATGAAGAGCCTGGATTCGAAGAGAAGCGCTCTTTAGTAACGGCTAATCGTCGTATTGGCGAGCCTTTAGATATTGCTAACCCAGCAATATTTTTAACGAGTGATCGTTCTGCTTATATGAATGGTGCAGAGTTGTTGGTTGATGGTGGTTTAGGTTGTATGTTGATGGATATGGTTCCGCGTCCTGGTTACAACAAAACAGCATAAAAATTGGAGAACAGATATGTCAAATAATTTCACATACGATTTAATCGTTGTTGGTTCTGGTGCTGCTGGTTTGGCTACTGCCATTACCGCCAAGAAAAGAGGTTTAAGTGTTGCTGTTTTAGAGAAAGAGCCCGTGTTTGGTGGTACGACTGCTTTATCCGGTGGGGTACTTTGGGTGCCGTTAGGGCCTCATAGCCGTAAACAAAATCCTGCTGACACTCGTGAGGCCGCGCGCACTTATTTGATGGAAGAGACTGGCACTTATTTTGATGCTGAAGCAACCGATGTGTTTTTGGATAACGGTCCCAAAATGGTTGAGTTTTTCGAGCGTGAGACAGAGATGAAATTCGTGCCAACGCTATATCCAGACTACCATCCAACTGTGAAGGGTGGTGTGGACATCGGCCGAGCTATCTTGGCGGCACCATTTGACATCAGAGGTTTGGGTGCTGATATGCCGCGCTTAAAGCCACCGCTTAAAACAATTACGTTTATTGGCATGATGTTCAATTCTTCCAATGCAGACTTGAAACATTTTTTCCAGGCCACTAAATCATTGACATCATTTATTTATGTGGCAAAGCGTTTAGCGACGCATATTAAAGAGCTTGCTTTATACCGTCGTGGTATTAATGTGACGAGTGGTAATGCGTTGGCAGCGCGATTGGCAAAATCTGCACTTGATTTACAAATTCCAATTTATACCAATACGCCAGCGAAGAAAGTCCAAATGGATGGTGATCGTGTGGTGGGTGTTTTGGCAACTCAAGATGGTCAAGAGGTTACATACACCGCAAAGCATGGTGTTGTTTTGGCTTGTGGCGGTTTCCCGCATGACATTAAGCGCATCGCACAGGCTTACCCACATTTAAAACGTGGCGGAGAGCATTTATCTCCAACGCCAACTAGTAATACTGGTGATGGCACGCGTATGGCTGAAGAGTTGGGTGGTGTAGTGGATATTAAATTTAAGGACGCATCAGCTTGGATGCCGGTTTCGAAAGTGGTTTATAAGAATGGTGAAATTGGTGTATTCCCACATTTATTGGATAGATATAAGCCAGGCATTATTGGTGTTTTAAGAAATGGCAAACGATTTACCAATGAATCAAATTCATATCATGATGTTGGTGCAGCCATGATTCGTGCTTGTGAGAATCAAACAGAAACAGCGATGTGGTTGGTTGGTGATAAAACAACTTTAGCTAAATATGGTATTGGTTTTGTTAAGCCAGCACCGATGCCAATTGGTCAGTTCTTGCGTAATGGCTATTTAATTAAAGGTAATACAGTGGCAGAGCTTGCTAAGAATGCTGGCATTGATCCACAAGGTTTGGAAGAAACAATTAAGCAGTACAACTTGGGTGCTGTGAATGGTGAAGATCGTGAGTTTGGTCGTGGCACAACTTCATTCAATCGCTATTTGGCAGATCCGGAAAATAAACCTAACCCATGTGTAGCGCCTATTCAGAATGGTCCATTCTATGCAGTGAAAGTTATTATGGGTGACTTAGGTACTTTTGACGGTATCAAAACAACACCTTATGGCGAAGTGTTAAAGCGTGATGGTTCAAAGATTGAAAATCTTTATGCTGTAGGTAATGATAGGGCTAGTATGATGGGTGGTAACTATCCAGGTGCCGGCATTACGCATGGACCAAATATGACATTTGGATTTGTGACTGGTAATTACATTGCGGATAAAGCTAACTAATATGAATCATATGAATAAACCATTAGTCGATCATCGTATTTACACGATTGCCTTGCGCAAAATGCCTGAGTTTATTGAGGTGTTTGATCGTTTGGCTATGCCAATTTTATTGGAGACGTTGGGGCACCCGATTGGGTTTTATGTCAGTCATGTGGGGCCGCAAAATCAGTTTATTCATATGTGGGGATATGACAGTTTGGCTGATTATGAGAAACGTTGCCATGCTAGAGATACTCACCCTAATTTTCCTGAATATTTAAAGGCTTCAGGCCATTTGATTACAGCTCAAGAAACAAGACTTATTAAAGCAGTAGACATGCCAAGTTTGAAAAGCTTTGTGCCTCGTTAATTAATTATTGGCGCTTTGAATTTCTAAATTCATTCGGCGACTGTTTTGACTGTTTCTTAAAAAATCTTGTGAAATAGGCTGCATCTTGGAATCCCAAGCTGTAGGCTATTTCCTTAATAGAGAGTGCTGTATACAGTAAATCTCTTTCCGCTTCTAACATTAATCTTTGGTTAATAACTGTTAGGGCTGATTTTCCTAAAACATTTCGACAAACTCGGTTAAGTTGTGTTTGCGTAACCCCGATTTGGTTTGCGTAAAAATCTATATTGAAATGATCCCTGTAATGAGTATCTAACAGTTCTTTAAATTGATTGATATAGCTAATTGATTTTGACTGATTATTGGTTATTTGATTTTCATTATTGGCTTCCCTGGCAATCATGACAACTAATGATACGAGTAGGGCGTTAACTGTTTGATGTCTCCAAGGTTTTGATCCGAAAAACTCTTTTTTTAATTGCTCAATAGTTTGATTGATAGTTAGCCAAGCCTCTGATTTTTTATTTACTTTGATTGTTTGACTATTTTCGTAAATATTTAAAACATTTCTTTCTTGAGAGAAAAAATTTAAAAGCCATTGGTGATGAATGGTGATGACGTGACCTTCAATGCCTTTTTCAAAGCTAAATCCATGAGGTGCTAAGCGAGGGGTAATTAATAAGCAAGGCGCTGATATGTCGCTATGAAGAGTGCCAATCGAGAAAGAGCCATGACCTTTATTGATGTGCAGAATTTGCAATAAATCATCATGGCGATGGGGTTTGATTTCCCAATCATATAACTGACTTCTATCAGCAATTGATTCTATGTGGAGCCCATCAATAATAGGGTTAGATGATATTTCGCCATAGAGGCCGTAGTTGGGTGGTTGTTTCATCTTGATATGTGAAATATTCAAAAATATGTTCGGATTGTGCAATTTTTTGTTGAATTTGTCTATTTAAATCACCCGATGGGTGGGGGATGATTTGCTTCATTCATAAGGAGATAAGAATGCGTACTCAAGTAGCTATCATCGGAGCAGGCCCTTCAGGTCTTTTGTTAGGCCAATTACTTCATAAGCAAGGTATTGATGCGGTCATTATTGAGCGTCAAACAGGGGATTATGTTTTAGGTCGAATTCGTGCAGGTGTTTTGGAGCAGGTGGCTGTTGAATTATTAGAAGAGGCTGGTGTTGCTGATCGCTTAAAGTCAGAAGGATTGGTGCATGACGGTTTTGATATTGCTTTTGATGCTGATCACTTGCATATTGATTTAAAAGGTTTAACAAACGGTAAGACAGTAACTGTTTACGGCCAGACTGAAGTAACACGCGACTTGATGGATGCAAGACAAAAGGCTGGTCTACAAACAATCTATGGTGCACAAGATGTTGAGGTTTTAGATTTTGATACAAATACGCCTAAAGTTCGCTATAAATTGAATGGCCAGACACATGAAATTTCATGTGATTTCATTGCTGGTTGTGATGGTTATCACGGTGTATGTCGTGCGAGTGTTCCTGAAAAATCTATTAAAGAATATGAGCGCGTTTATCCATTTGGATGGTTGGGTTTGTTATCAGATACACCTCCTGTGCAAGAGGAATTAATTTACGGTAATCAAGAGCAAGGATTCTATTTATGCAGTATGAGATCAGCACAAAGAAGCCGTTATTACATTCAATGTTCTTTAGCTGATAAAGTTGAAGAGTGGAGTGATGATCGTTTCTGGACGGCCCTAAAGGGTAGATTGCCAGAGCATTTAGCTAATAACTTGGTAACGGGACCCTCTTTGGAAAAGAGTATTGCTCCATTGAGAAGCTTCGTTGCTGAGCCTTTGAGATTTGGCCGCATGTTCTTAGCAGGTGATGCTGGCCATATTGTTCCCCCAACAGGCGCCAAAGGGTTGAACTTGGCAGCTTCTGATATTCGTTACTTATCAAGAGCTTTATTCGAGTTCTATGGTGAGAAGAGTGAGGCTGGTATCAATCACTATTCTCAGAAAGCCCTAGCAAGAATTTGGAAGGGTGAGAGATTCTCTTGGTGGATGAGCATGCTTTTACATCGATTCCCAGATAACAGTGGTTTTGACAATAAAATTCAACGCACTGAATTTGAGTATCTAGCTAGTTCAGAGCATGCCCAGAGAGTGTTAGCTGAAAACTATGTGGGACTTTCATACGCTTAAATATTAAGCGGTCCAGTAGTAGTGGTTAAGTACCCAAATAAGTAGGTTGATGGTGAAGAAAGAGCAAATGGTGGCAAGTAACAAAGCTGCTGCACATTTGGTTTCTTCACCATATTTTTGTCCAAGTATTGGATAAATGCTCATCATAGGCATGGCTGCTAAAACGATCGCCACGATTTGTAACTTTGGATCGAATGGTGGCAGCAACAAAATCACAATAAAGACCATTAGTGGGTGAATGATCAGTTTGCCAAAAGCTATTAAGCTAATTTGGCTAGCTAAACCTTTTAACTCTAGACCTACCAATACCCCACCAATTGCAAACAACGCTACAGCACTAGAAGCCCCGGCAAACATGCTAATCACTTTTGATATGGGGGCTGGTGTTTGAATTTCAAAAATGGAAAATAAAACACCTAAGCTAATCGCAATAACAATAGGGTTTTTAATCGCTCCTTTGAGGGAGTGAATTAAAGTGGGGAGAAGTTTTTTATGGCGCTGTGAAATATTTTCTGCGATGGCTAATATGAGTGGAAGTAAGAAAATATTTTCCACAATCATGGATAAAGCAACGCCTGATAAACCATCTTCTCCAAGATAGCTAAGAATAATAGGGTAGCCTACAAACCCTGTGTTGGAGAAAGCTGAACCGAGTCCACTAACGACGCTTTGTTCCCCGGTTTTCCCTTGCTTGTGCGCAATCCAAAAAATTAAAGTAAATGCAAGTAAAGAGCCGATGCCGTAAGCTAAAACATATTCGATTTTAAAAATGCTGCTGATATGCCGTTCTGATGCTGCTTTAAAAAGAAGAGCAGGTAAGGCAAAGTTAATAACTAGCAGACCTAAAGATCTCACGCTGGTTTTGGGAAATATATGACGGCTTACCGAGATATAACCGATTGCAATAATGATGAATATAGGCGATGTAATCGCCAGAATGTTCATGAAGCCAAAATTGTTAGACATCTATTTCCTTAAAAGTAGGCCTTATTTTCGGATATTTTTGATAATTTTTTGGAAAATTTATTCGAAAATGAACTCTATAAGAACTATTTGTTCGATTATCGGACAATCTATTTTTTAGTCGCAATATACTCATGCAACTGAATAAGCTATTAGCTACACCTAATTTACTAATGGAGAGAGTCGATATGTCTGTTACTCAAAGTGCCCCTAAATTATTACTTGGATTAATTGGAAGTGGGATTCAGCAATCCTTAACGCCGGCGATGCAAGAAATGGAAGCAAGCCACCAGGGCTTAAGAGTGCATTATCAAATTATTGATTTGGATTTACGTAAGTTAGGTGTTGAGGTATTGCCACATTTGGTTGACTCTATGAGAACCATTGGCTTCTCTGGATTTAATGTAACTTTCCCATGTAAGCAGGCGATTATTCCTTTATTGGATGAGTTATCCGAAGAGGCTAAGGCAATGGGCGCTGTTAATACTGTTATTAATAGAGACGGTAAATTAATTGGTCACAACACAGATGGTTCTGGTTGGAGCATGGGTTTTAAAAATACATTACCTAATGCAGACTTAACTAAAGTGGTTCTGTTAGGTGCGGGTGGCGCTGGTTCAGCGATTGCTCATGCTGCTTTACGTTTGGGTGTGAAGCAGTTGGTGATTGTGGATACAGATTCTAAGCGTTGTGAAAATTTAATGAATGATTTGAATGCCTTATATGGCAATAGAAGTACATATTCTTTAGATATTCGCGAGGCGATTGTTGGTGCTACCGGTTTGATTCATGCAACTCCAACAGGAATGACAAAGTTGCCAGGTTTGCCTTTGCCAGAGGAATTGATTACTAAGAATTTATGGATTTCTGAGGTGGTTTATTTCCCTATTGAAACTGAGTTATTAAAAATTGCTAAAGCCCGTGGTTGTGCGGTTGTAAATGGCGGTACTATGGCAGTTGGTCAGGCAGTAGGTGCTTTTGAATTGTTTACTGGCAAAAAAGCAGATACTGCTAGGGTCGAAGCCCACTTTTTAAGCTTATTGAAAAAGAACGAAGAAAATAAAAAATAATTAATAGGTTGATATGAAAAAAATTCTCATTATGAATGGCCCCAATTTAAATTTATTGGGTACGCGCGAGCCAGAAAAATATGGCACAACGACTTTGGCGGATTTGGAGGTTATGTGTCGTAAACAAGCGGCTGACATGGGTTATGAAGTTGACTTCTTCCAAAGTAACTATGAAGGTGCTTTGGTGGATAAGATTCATGAAGCAGGTAAGGCCTATAAGGCAGGCCAATTAAAAGGCGTGGTTTTTAATCCAGGTGCTTATACGCACACATCCATTGCTTTGCATGATGCAATCGTGGGTGTTGGCGGTTTACCTGTGATTGAGACGCACATCTCTAACGTGCATGCTAGGGAGTCATTCAGGCATCACTCGTATATTTCGCCAGCCGCCGCTGGAATTATTGTTGGTTGCGGCGTGTATGGTTATATCGTGGCGATGCAGGTTCTAGCGAATAGACCTTAATTGCTCTGTAAGTATTTTTTATAAAAAGCTAGAGTTCTTTCTCTAGCTAGATCCGCAGCCGCTTGATTGTAGGCGGCTCGCTGATCGCAATTAAAGCCATGTTGTCCTTCGTATACAAAGACCTCAACGTTTCTTTGAGATGCTTTAAATAGTTCAACATCTGATAATGGGATGTGACTGTCTTGATTGGCGAAATGCATGAGGACAGGGCATTTTGCAGTTAGATTTATTTCTTTGGCGATGCCGCCTGGGTAATAACTGACTGCTGCAGATAAGCCATTTAATTTACATGCTGATCGCCAGCTTAGTAAGCCACCCCAGCAGTAACCAATTACCCCAACTTTACCCGCATGAGCAACATAATCAATAGCGGCTTGAATATCAAGCATGCTAACTTCGTTGGGAAGATTCTCAACAAAGGTTTTATGTGCAAAACCTTTGGTCATATCCTCTTGTGTGTAGCCAAGTGATAAGCCAGGCTCAGATCTAGCTTGTGTTGCTGGGGCAATGACTAGGTAACCTTCGGCTGCGTATTTGTCAGTTGTTGCCTTAATGTGAGAATTAAGGCCGAATATTTCTTGTAAAAGCACAATGGCACCAACTGGTTTACCTTCAGGTTTTGCTAGGTAAGCATCAAATTGGAATTGGTCTTTTGCTGTGAGTTTGATTAGTTCATTCATGAAATGATTGTAGATGAATTTGATTTGTTGATGGTTGGTCTACCTGATGTCATATTCCTTTCTTCGGGTTTTTCCTAGATGGTTTTTGAAAATATCTATTGCTATAGGTTTTGAGGGCTGATAGATTGGTTACATGCAGCACGATATTTACCTAAATGGGAGGTGTTTGTATGAAAAAGCCAATGAATGAAACTTTGTTTGAGAGTCAGAAAAGGGCTGCGGAATCTTCTCGTGCCATGGCCGAGGTGGCGGTTAAAAATGCACAAGAAATTGCCAAATTAAATCAGCAGGCAGCGCAAGATTTGGCACATGCTTTTCAAGAAAAAGTTGCAGAGTTATTAAAAGTAAAAGATCCTAGGGCTGCTTTTGAGTTGGTGCAGGCACAGGTACTTCAGGATGCCGCATTGCAGGTTGCAAGTTATCAACATCAGGTGGCTCAGGTATTAAAAACGGGTAATCGTGAATTAACGAGAATTGCGGAAGATATGATTGCTCAGTCTAAAAGTGATTTAATTCATTTTGTTAATGAGGCGACTGCTAACGCTCCAGCTGGGTCGGACGCGTATGTGTCTACATTTAAGACAGCTTTTAATCAAGCGTTACAGAATTTTGAGTTGATCCGTGCCGCGACGGCAGATTCTTTTTATAACTTTGAAAAGAGTGTGGAGAATATGAGTAATTTATCTCAGACATCGCAAGCAACGAAGAAGCGAGCTTCAAGAAAATAACCTCCCCATTAAAAATATCAATAAAAAATGCCACCAGATGTTTAGGTGGCATTTTTAATGGGGAGGAGTAAAAACAAAAATCTTAAAATTTTGAATGGGTTGTTTTTAACATGTTGTTGGGCACCATCCCACCAATTAACATCCCAGCAAGGCTAGCGCACAAGCCGACTAATTGAGGTGGGGCTATACCATCAGGCCAAACAATCTCACAGACAATCCAGCTGCTAAGCCCACCTATGACAGCTAAAAGACCGCCTAATGTATTAGCTCTTGACCAGTAGACGCCGAAGGCGAGTGGCACAAATGCCGCTACTAACGTTACCTTATAGGCGTTTTCCACCATCTTAAAAATAGACAGATTTGAGTTCAATGCAAAGATAGTCACGATAGCTGTAAAGCATAGAACGGTGATGCGCATGATTTTTAATAAATGCTTATCGCTTAAGTGCTTGAAAAGACCTTTCACAATATTTTCAGCAAAAGTGACAGATGGCGCTAATAGTGTCGCGCTCGCACAGCTCTTAATGGCCGATAGTAAGGCACCAAAGAACATAATTTGTGCAAATAAAGGCGCATGGTTCAAGATGAGATTGGGCAAAATTAATTGCGAATCTGTCTGTAAATAATTTTCAACTAATTGAGGGTTAATTAAGCTGGCTGAATAAGCGAGAAAGATGGGGATAAACGCAAATAGGAAGTAAAGAACACCACCAAGTACAGAAGCTCTTACAGCAATCTTTTCATTTTTTGATGACGTGATTCTTTGAAAAACATCTTGTTGTGGAATGGATCCCAACATCATAGTAATAAGTGCTGCAACAAATCCGAGTACTGCAGCTAAGTTCCAATCGGGCAAGATGGCAAGTTTCCCTGCCGCTGCGGCATGATTAATAACTACATCAACGCCCCCAGTTAGGTTGCTTACTTCAAAGCCAATATAAAGCATGCCCAATACAATGATGATCATTTGAATGAAATCTGTAATCGCTACAGACCACATGCCGCCAAATAAGGTATAGATGAGTACGCTAGCTGCACCTAGAATCATCCCGGTTTGTTGCGACATGACATCGTTAGAGACCACATTAAAAACTAAACCGAGCGCTTTAATTTGCGCAGCTACCCAACCAAGGTAAGAGACAACGATGCAGAGTGTTACTAACACTTCAACCGTGCGGCCATATTTTTCTTTAAAAAAGTCACCGATGGTCAAATATTTTTTACTGTAAAGGTGTCGTGCAAAAAAGAGGCCCACTAAGATTAGGCACATGGATGACCCAAATGGATCAGAAATAATGCCGCCCATACCTTCTCTTAAGAAAGTAGCTGGCACACCTAAAACTGTCTCTGAGCCAAACCAAGTGGCAAAAACGGTGGCCGTAACTATGTACATAGGTAGGCTATGTCCAGCCGCAGCAAAGTCAGCTGTATTTTTTACCCTCATGGCTGCCCATAGGCCGATGCCGATAGAGATCACCCAGTAAATAATGACAAACCAGATAAGCATTTGGTCCTCTTTTATGGAAAGTTGCCGAATTATAGGGCTAGGGGGCAAATATGACAAAAATGTAAAACAAGGCTTTTTATTGATTGGCAAGTCGATTGTTTAGGTATAGGATTAAGAATCAACCACTTGTTTGGAGATGAAAATGGCAACACAAAAAGACTTAATGGAATGGCAAGTAGAGCGCGCTAAAGAATTATTTGCACTTTCGCATAAATTGCTAGAGACAGCTAAGCAATTTAGTGAGCATCAGGCGGCTGAAATAAAGGCCAGCATGGATCATGCAAAATCTTATGCCAAACAAGCTGCAACTAATGATGTTGCTAAATTAAAGGCTTTGCAAGAAAAATTTGCCGAAGAGGCTGGCGCGCGGATGGTGGCCTATCAGAAGAAAGTCAAAACACTTTTAAAAACCATAGAGGATGAAGCTGCAGATGAAGCTGAAAAGCATCTCAATAAAGCTCGCCATGCTATGGAGACTTGGTTGAAAGAGGCTAGTAAAAATTTACCTGCCGGCTCTGATAAATTTACTGATGTTGTTAGAGATATCGCCGATGCTGGCAATAAGGTATTAAAAGAAGGGCGCAAGATGGCTAAGCAGGCAGCTGAGGCTGCGGAACAAGGTGTGGAAAATTTTGAGCGAATGGTTAAAAAACCTGCGGCTCAAAAGTCTACGGCAACAAAAAAATCTACAGCTGCTAAAAAAACAACGAGATCTCGTCGATAATCTGACGATTCATAAAAAGGCTATCGTCCGATAGCCTTTTTCAATTAAAAAAATAATACAAAGAGAGGGCGCAATTAATGAAAGTGCAAAGAATTGTTGGCCTAACTCTTTTAACATTAATTTCTGCTTGTTCAGTTATTGATGAAAGCAAAGTGGCCAATCAATCTAATGGTCATTGGACGCTTGAGTTCACGTGGTTAAAGAACGATAAGCCGACTCAGATAAAAACATATGAATATGCCTCAAGAAGCGAGTGCTTTAATGCGATGTATACGATGCAGCAAGAAGCTAAAAAAGGGCGTAACCAAAGTGGTGCAGGTCTTTGTTACAAAGCATTCGCTGATGGGCAAGAGCGGACGGCCAACGATGTTTTGGCGCGCTATAAATAACGATTGCTATAGTTGATTTGTTGGCTTTACCAAATCTTTTCTAAGATAGCCTAGTTTTTCAGCCTTTTGCAGTAATGCTTCCTCTAGTTGTGGATTTAGATGACGGTCTCTCGCTAAGATCCAAAAATATTTTCCGGATGGTTCTCCAACAAGAACCCAAGAGTAATCGGTAGCTAGATCCAAAACCCAATAGTCCCCATAGAATGGTCTAAAGAAAGAAACTCTTAGCTTGGCATTGCTTTGAGTATCAGCGATTTTTGCAAGGCCGTTGGCCTGCTTTAATTGATCTTTCTTTTGGCAGGAGTTCAGTACATTAATCTGGTTATCAGGAAGGGCGCTGTATTCAGCTGTAACAGTAATGCAGTCAGCATCTTCAAACCAATTGGGGAGTCGGTATATTTCATACCATTTGCCGAGATAGCGATGAAGGTCTACATGTGAAACCGTTTTGACGGGTTCGGTAGATACTCTGTAAACTGGTTGCATAAGGCAGCCAGTTAATAGGATGCTTGAGGCGAAGAGGGCTGTTGCAATATATTGGCGCATGAGCGTTATCGTAATCTAATTGGGTTAAATATGAAAATCAGAATATGGGATTTGCCAACACGTTTGTTTCATTGGGCGCTAGTTTTAGCTGTGTTGGGTAGTTTTATTAGTGCTGATGACGATGGTGGTACTTTGGTGTGGCATGCAAGATTTGGCTATTTTATTTTGAGCCTTCTTTTATTTAGAGTTATTTGGGGTTTTACTGGAAGTCATTACGCTAGATTTTTTAACTTTATTAAATCACCCCAAGCTGTCTTAAGTTATTTAAAAAATCCTACTGAAGTTCCAGGACATAACCCTTTAGGGGCGTTATCTGTTATCGCCTTATTGGGATTTTTGCTGCTGCAAGCTGTGACCGGTTTATTCGCTAGTGATGACATTGCTTTTGAGGGGCCTTTGGTTAAGTATGTCAGTTCAAGTGTGACCGAGTTAATAACGAGTATTCATCGCTTAAATGAGTCTGTGTTGATCACGCTAGTGGCGCTGCATATTGGAGCCATTCTTTATTACAGATGGATGAAGAAGACTGATTTAGTTAAGCCTATGGTTACTGGCGATAAAGAGTGGACAGAAAAAATCCCTGTTGCCAGGGATAGTTTCTCACTTAGATTAATTGCTGTAGTTATTTATTTGGCTATAGCAAGTGTTCTCTATTACTTCTTGCGATAGTTATCGTGACAAGCTTTACAAGTTTGTCCGGTAGCGCCAAAAGCTTTTTTAATAGTCTCTAAGTCGCCTGATTTAGCTGCTGTATTAAGATCTGCAACTGCTTTTTGCATTTTGTCGCCAGCAGCTTTAAATTTATCAGCTTCTTTCCAGATTTCAGGTTGAGCTTTGCCGCCTTCAGTACTAGGACCAAATGCTGACCAAGGAAGATGCGACAAAGATGCAACTACAGCAGCATTAGCAGCTACTTCTTCTTTATTGAAAGGTTTCTCGCCTTTAACAACAGCGCCGATTCTGGAAAAATGATTAGCCATCACTGTGAAGCTCGCTTGTCTATATTTGATGGCGTCTTCTGGTTTTGAAAATTGAGCTTGAGCTAATGGGCTTAGTAATGCCAAGCCTAATGCGGAAATAAGTAATTGTTTTTTCATGGGGCCTCCGTAAAACCTTATTGTGCTACTAAATTAAATAGCTTGCAGAAGTAGTCTGATTGGGATGAGGATGGTGTCTAAGAACCAATAAGTGACAGACATCATGGGGTGCATCCAAAAGCGACTGATGATGTCGGTTAACAATAGTCCTAAGACAATATAAAACCCCCAAGGCTCTATGCGTGATAGAGCTGCAGCTTGCTTCCAAGGAAGCAGGCCAACCAAGATGCGACCACCATCTAAAGGGGGTAGTGGAAATAGGTTAAAGGCAAACATCACCACATTAACTAGAACTCCAGCTTGACACATTTCAATAAAGAATCGTTCGCTGATATTTAGTTTTAGTAGTAGCAGATAAACCAGAGCCCATAAAGCTGATTGAATTAGATTGGATCCTGGGCCAGCTAGGGCAACCCAAACCATGTCTTTTTTGGGGTGTTTTAAATGACTGAATCTGACGGGGACGGGTTTAGCGTACCCAAACAAAAAAGTTCCCGCTGTCGCGAAATAAAGCAATAAAGGAACTACGATGGTTCCCATAGGGTCGATATGTTTTAGCGGGTTGAGGGTGACACGACCCAACATGTAAGCAGTGTTATCGCCAAATAATTTGGCGGCATAACCATGTGCTGCTTCATGTAATGTGATGGCGAAAATAACCGGAATTGCGTAAATGGCAACTGTTTGAATAATTTGGTCTAAAGGCATCATGATCCTGTTGCAGTTACTTCATAACCTGCTTCTGAGATAGTCGAACTTAAGATTTCTATGCTCTTCTCGCTAGACACTTTCACAGTTTTACTAGGTATATCCGTTTCAACTTTGGCGGAAGGGTCTACTGCTAAGATTGCATTGGTAATGGTTTTAGTGCAGTGACCGCAGTTCATTCCATTCACGCTAAATGTAGGCATATGTTTTCCTTTTGACAGTAAATAAGAGGACAATTAACCTCTATGGTATCTACAATTTCATTATCAGTCGTATGAGTCAATTAGTCACCTTAAAAATAGATGGTATGACTTGTGCTTCTTGTGTGGCGCGAGTAGAAAAAGCGTTATTAAAAGTGCCGGGTGTTGACGCGGCCAGCGTTAATTTGGCGACTGAAAAAGCTCAAATAAGAACGTCTGATGTCAGTTTGGTGGGCGACATTCAGAAAACGTTGATAGAGGCTATTGAGAAGTCTGGCTATGAAGCTACTCTGGCTGATCATTTACATCAGACTCAGGCTCGAAAAAAAATAATTGATCTTTATGGCACAAATGCTCTACTTATCGCGATTCTTTTATCTGCTCCATTAGTATTGCCCATGCTTTTAATGGCTTGGGGTATCCATGTCATGTTACCCGCATTAGTTCAATTTTTATTAGCTACTCCGGTTCAATTCATTTTAGGTTCACGTTTTTATGTGGCTGGATATAAAGGGTTGTTATCCGGTTCTGGAAATATGGATCTGTTGGTGGCTATCGGTACGAGTGCAGCATATGGTTTAAGTATTTATCAGTGGCAGCGGTCGGGTTGGGGAAACCCTCATGAGCTCTATTTTGAGAGTGCAGCAGTTGTTATCACGCTTGTCATGTTGGGTAAGTGGTTGGAGAAGAGGGCTAAAAAAGAAACCACGGAAGCTATTACCGCATTACAAACTTTATGGCCTGAAAAAGCGAAGCTCATTAGTTCAAAAACAATTGAACCTAATATGGCTTATCTGGAAGTGCCTATTGGTCAAATCATTCCTGGTGATTGGGTGGTTGTATTGCCGGGCGAACGTATTCCAGTTGATGGGGTGGTGTTGGAAGGGAGTAGTGAATTAGATGAGTCGATGTTAACTGGTGAGACCAAATTAATTCTTAAAACCGTTCATTCAAAAGTGACGGGTGGTTCCATGAATGGTGCTGGGCGTTTACTAATACAGGCCGAAGGTGTTGGTGAGGAAAGCACTTTAGCCAAGATGATTCGTTTGGTTGAGGATGCTCAAGCTGAAAAAGCACCCATTCAACGATTGGTTGATCAGGTTAGCTCATGGTTTGTGCCGGTAGTTGTTTTAATTGCAGCGGCAAATTTTTTATTTAGTTTCTTTTATTTGGGACATTTAGAAGAAGCTATTTTGCATTCAGTAGCTATTTTGGTGATTGCATGCCCTTGTGCCTTAGGTCTAGCAACACCAGCAGCCATTATGGCGGGTACGGGCGCTGCAGCGAAGTATGGCATCTTAATTAAAGATGCTCAGGCTCTTGAATTGGCTCATCGTGTCAATGTGGTGGCCTTTGATAAAACGGGTACGTTAACAATTGGGCATCCTCGCGTCATGGGCATGCGACCATTAGAGCCTCATCAGGAATCTGAAATCATTGCATTGGCTCATGGTTTGCAAATGGGAAGTGAACATCCTCTTGCTAAAGCGATTGTTGATTTTTCTGTTGATAAAAAAATTGAACCTGCCTTGTTTTCTGAAATAAAGGCATTGGTAGGGCGGGGTGTTTCTGGGCTTAGTTCGCTATCTCATGATGAGTTTTCGTTAGTGAGTCACCATGGATTGCTAGCTGATGCTGATGAAGCAGAGAAAATTATTTTTAATCAGATAGCTCAGCAATATTTAAATGATGGATTAAGTGTATCTTGGTTGAAAAATGTCACAAAGCAAGAGGTGTTGGGTTTATTTGCTTTTGGTGATGAGTTAAAGCCAGGGGTAGCATCTGCCATTGCTCGATTAAAGAGCATGGGGGTGAGAACTGTCATGATTTCAGGTGATAACCGCACAGTTGCTAACTTGGTTGCTCATGAGGTTGGTATAGATCAGGTCTTTGCTGAGGTCTTGCCGGCTGATAAGGCCAAAATCATTCAATCATTAAAGAAAGAATCAACTGCTCATTATGTGGCCATGGTGGGGGATGGTATTAATGATGCGCCTGCTTTGGCGGCCGCTGATGTGGGAATCGCTATGGCAACCGGAACTGATGTTGCTATGCATGCGGCGGGTATTACATTAATGAGGGGCGATCCCGGATTAGTGCCAGATGCGATTGACATTTCAAGAGCAACTTGGCGAAAGATTAGGCAGAACCTATTTTGGGCTTTTTTTTACAACCTGATTGGCATTCCATTAGCTGCGGTAGGTTATTTGAGTCCGGTAATGGCTGGTCTTGCCATGGCAGCTTCTAGTGTGAGCGTTATAACCAACGCTTTATTGTTAAAGCGTTGGTCTAAGTCTAGCGAACGTTATTTCGCGTAGGTGTCTAACGTAATTTCCTCTTTCGCCATAATCTTTTTGACGACAGGATGATCTGCTACTTTACGAGCGTAAGCTTGATAATTTGGATAGGCACATGGGTCCACGCCAGCAACGCCAGCCCATCTAATGAAGGCAATGGCATAAATATCTGCAGGTGTTAATTGGCTACCGCAAATGTAGGGTGAATTTTTTTGGCACATGCCATCAATTTCTGCTAGATAAGATTTGAAAATTTCAAGCGCCATAGATTTCGCACTTGCAACATCTGCGCTAAATCTTTCGGGTCTAAATACTCTAGTAAATGTTGTGTGGACAGTATTATTCATCCAGGCTAGTGTTGACAGTGCTTGGGCTCTTTCCATCGGGTCGGTAGGGAAAATTTGCGCCTTAGGAAACTTGCTATCTAAATAACTAACAATAGCTATTACTTGGGTTAGTAGTTTTCCATCAATAAGGAGAGCTGGCACCTGGCTTCTTGGGTTAATGGCTTTATATTCTGGGGTTTGTTGTTCACCATTTTTTAAATTAATGAGTGTGCTTGTGTAGCTTTGGCCAGTCGCTTCTTCAACGAGTCCTAGCGCCACATGTGGAACGAAAGAACAGGTGCCTGGACAGTAATACAAATGTAAATTCATGGTATCTCCTTATTTGTTGTAATCTGAAGTATATGCGTTGTTATTAATGGTATGAAAACACAAATTTTAGATTCTCTCTCTTTATTGTCACGCCTGCAAAGAAAGCCTCATGAGCATAAAGGGGATGCTGGCAAGGTACTTCTCATCGGTGGATCTGCCGGAATGACTGGGGCAATTTTTTTGGCGGGTAAGGCTGCTTTGTATAGTGGGTCTGGTTGGACCATTCTGGGTGTATTAGATTCGCAGGCTGCCACTTTTGTTTTAGATCAGCCTGAGCTGATGATTAAGCCTGCAAAAAAAGATCTAATCATGGAGGTTGCTCCCGATGTGCTAGCGGTTGGCCCTGGCTTAGGTCAAGGTAATTTGGCCAAAGATATATTGCGTTTGGCATTAATGTGCTCATGTCCTTTGGTGCTAGATGCTGATGCGATCAATCTTTTGTCAGAAGATGAATCACTCTTGGATTTGTTGAAAAAAAGACCAGCTTTCCAAACAGTTTTAACCCCGCATCCTGGGGAGGCCGCTCGTTTACTTAAGGTAACTTCTGAAAAAATTCAGGCTAATCGCATCGATAGCATCGAGCAATTGGTCGATGTCACTCGCTCTGTGGTGGTGCTGAAAGGGCAAAACACGCTTATTTCAGCACCTGATCATGCCATTTTATGTTGTGAAAGAGGTAACCCTGGCATGGGCGTGGGTGGTATGGGTGATGTATTAACGGGGCTGTTAGCTTCTTTAATGGCGCAGGGTATACGGCACAATTTATCAGTTTATGAGGCGGTTTGTTTGGGGGTGGAGTTGCACTCAGCCGCAGCTGATTTTCTTGTAAACAAAGGGACTGGGCCCATTGGTTTAACTCCCAGTGAACTTATTTATGAATTAAGAGAGCTGATAAATATCAAATAAGCTTGAGTTTCATGGATAATGTCGGAAATGGCAGATTTTTTAAGAGGGAGCTCTAAATGAACGAATGGCATAACGAAAGTAAAGAAGAAATTAACAAAAAGATCATTACTTTGATCGTGATGTTAGCTGGCGCAACATGTTTGGCAATTTTGTTTGCCTTGGCAGCTGCTCACATTGGTTATGTTCTTTAATATCTAAGAGCTACTAATTAAGCAAAAAGCCACCTACGGGTGGCTTTTTTCATGATGAGTTAATTGATTTATTCTTTTTGCCAAGTTTGAGTTCGTCCAATCAGGGCAATGCCAATGTATCCACGTACATCTAATTTTTTGCCATCATCGGTACTTAGTTTTACTTTATAAATTTTTCCCTCTTTAGGGTCTAAGATTTCCCCACCGGACCAGTAGCCAGTTTTATCTTGTTTTAAGCCGCTCATGATTTTCATACCAATAATAGGTTGATTTTTTCTAGCATCTGAACAAAGTGTGCAATGGGTTATGGGTGTTTCGCCGGGGCTAGGGAAAGTTTGTATAACGGTGCCTTGTAATTCACCATTAACTATATCAATTTTTACGAGTGATTTAGCTTGACCAGTTTTGTCATCAATTGTTTTCCAAGTGCCGATGACAGGGTCAGCTTGAGCTAAAACAGTTTGACTAATGCTGGCGATAGTTAATGCGAGTAAGCCAGCGATAATGAGGTTTATTTTTAGAGATTGCATATATATCCTTTTTAATCAGGATACTTTTGCTGCCTTTGAATATCTAGTTAGTATTTTCCATAAGGCTTATATAAAAATAAAGGCACCCTAGGGTGCCTTTATTTTGTTTACATAAGAAATTTATGCAAATGAGCGCTTTTGACCAGAAGGCTTCTGACCTGATGGTCTGCCGCCTGCACCACCAAATTTAGGGCCTGATGGCTTGCCTGCACCAGCAAATTTTGGACCTGATGGTTTTGCAAAGTGATTTTGTTTAAAGCTTTTGCCTTCACCTTGGCCTTGACCTTGACCTTGACGATGAGAGTTTGAAGCGTTGCTTTTTCCTTTCCCACCAAAAGAACGGCCAGGGCGACCTGATCCAGGACGATGAGAAGGTTTACGTGATTTCTCTTGTGGCTCTAAACCAGGAATCACTTCAGCTTGTAAAGGCTGTTGTGTGTACTGTTCGATAGCGCGAATCTTTGAACGATCACGGTGCTCAGCTAACGTAATAGCAACGCCACTACGTCCGGCACGACCAGTACGACCGATGCGATGAACATAGTCTTCGGCTTTCATTGGTAGGCCAAAGTTAATCACGTGAGTAATCGTTGGCACATCAATACCGCGAGCGGCTACATCGGTTGCTACCAAAATACGAGTTTGGCCTTTACGCAATGATTGAAGGCGACGGTTACGTACTGCTTGAGGCATTGCGCCGTGCAAGGCAGTCGCTTCGTGACCGTCTGCGCGCAATGAGTCGGCAATGGTTTCGCTATCAACTTGCGTGCTAGCAAATACAACGGCTTGTTCCAAGCTTGGGTCTGATAACCAGTGGCTCAATAATTTATGTTTGTGCGCAACGCTATCTGCCCAATGCAATGTTTGAGCAATGTTTTCATGCTTATCTTGGGCGCTGGCTAGTTCGATGCGGCCAGGGTTATTCATGAGGCTTGTTGCTAATTGCATGATGCGTGGAGCAAATGTTGCAGAGAACATTAATGTTTGGCCACGGCCGGCACATAGTTCGTGAATAGCTTCGATGTCGTCTTGGAAGCCAAGATCTAACATACGGTCTGCTTCATCAACAATCATGCACTTCACTTTATCCAAGCGAATAGCGCGGCTGTTGCTTAAGTCTAATAAGCGGCCAGGTGTAGCAACAACAAGGTTTGCGCCTTTAATTTGCGAAATTTGTTTGCCGTATGGCATGCCACCCATGATGGTTGCAATACGAATACCTTTGGCAAATTTAACCAAATTAATAGCATCTGTACTTACTTGTTGAGCAAGTTCGCGTGTTGGGCACAAAACCAATACTTGAGGCTCTGCTCTGCCAGGAATAGGTTTGCCATTTGGGTTGGCTTCCATTAACTGGTGTAGCAATGGCAGCAAAAAGGCTGCGGTTTTTCCGCTACCTGTTTGGCTACTTACCATCCAGTCGCCGCCTGATAGGGCAGCAGGAATTACTTTTTCTTGAACAGGCGTAGCTTGTGTATAGCCTAGTGCTGTTGTTGCTTGAAGTAGGGGTTGAGCTAATCCTAGCTCTTTAAAACTAATAGTCATAGTGGCGCACATCCCTTAGGATGGGATGTCCTTTCTGTGGTTGGTCAATTAAGGCATCGACCAACAGACAAACAAAAAGGCATGCAGTTCTCTTTAATAGAACTCTGACTGGGGACGATGTTTCATACTACAAGCGAGATTATGCCATACTTTTAATAATTTTGCTGCACCGCATAAATGGCCGTCAGGGAACTGAGGGGTTGTTTTGCTAAGATTTCACCCAATTTCACGAAAAGCATGGAGAGCACATGAGCTTAAACAATGTAAAACCTGGTTCTAAAATCCCAGATCAGTTCAATGTCATCATTGAAATTCCTATGAATTCTGATCCGGTGAAGTATGAAGTGGATAAAGAGTCTGGCGCAGTATTTGTAGACCGTTTTATGGGTACAGCGATGCACTACCCATGTAACTATGGCTATATTCCACAAACATTGTCTGAAGATGGCGATCCTGCTGACGTGTTGGTGTTAACACCATTCCCAATTCCTCCAGGTGTAGTGATTACTTGCCGTGCTTTGGGTGTTTTACATATGGATGACGAATCTGGTGGTGATGCCAAGTTGTTGGCAGTTCCGACAGAAAAAATCTTGCCGATGTACGCAAATATTCAAAAAATGGAAGATTTGAACCCATTAGTTACCCAACAAATTCAACATTTCTTTGAGCATTACAAAGACCTTGAAAAAGGTAAATGGGTCAAAGTAAAAGGTTGGGACGGTATTGAGGCTGCTAAGAAAGAAATCTTAGATAGCGTTGAGCGTTACAACAAAACTAAGTAATTCGCGAGTCTGCTGACTCTAAGCGGAGGCAATGGGATAATAGCTCCATGCCTCCCTTTTTTATTGCCCTATCTCAATCAAATCCTGTTCTTGGAGATTTACCAGGAAATGTGGCGCTTATTCTAAAAGCTGCCGAGCGTGCTCATAACGAGGGCGCTAAATTACTGCTAACCCCAGAGTTATCTGTCACAGGTTATCCCCCTGAAGATTTGTTATTGCGTGAAGCTTTTATTCAGTCTGTCGAGGCGCAAGTTGCTTTCTTAGCTAAACAGCTGGCTGTTTATTCTGATTTGCGCGTGATTGTTGGTTATCCAAGCAGAACACATGATGGTTTGCAAAATGTGGCTGGTGTTTTATATCGTGGTGAGGTCATAGCTACCTACGCCAAACAAAAGTTACCTAATCATGAGGTATTTGATGAGGTGCGTTATTTCACGCCAGGTAATGACGCTTGCATTTTTGATGTAGATGGCACCAAAGTAGGTTTAATTATTTGTGAAGATGCTTGGCATAGCGCTCCTGCAGCTCAAGCAAAGCATGCCGGTGCAGAGTTATTGGTTATTCCGAATGCCTCACCGTATCACCTTGAGAAGCAGAGTCTACGAACCGATATTCTTAGGTCAAGAGTTTTAGAAACAGGTTTGCCCTTGGTGTATGTCAATGCCGTTGGTGGTCAAGATGAATTGGTATTTGATGGAGCATCTTTTGCATTTAACCAATCTGCTGATTTAGCCGTTGTATTGCCTCAGTTTGAGGAGGCGTTTCAGTTGGTGAGGTTTATCGATCAGGATATCGAGGTTGGTGAGATTGTTGCTCAGCAACCTATTGAAGCTCAAGTTTATAAAGCCTTGGTATTGGGTGTTAAGGATTACATTGTTAAGAATGGTTTCCCGGGTGCGATTATTGGTTTATCAGGTGGTGTTGATTCTGCGTTGGTCTTGGCGATTGCTGTAGATGCCTTGGGGGCAGACAAAGTTCGTGCCGTGATGATGCCTTCACGTTATACCGCGGATATTTCTTGGATTGATGCCAAAGAAATGGCGGATAACTTATCTGTTCAATATGATGAAATTGCTATTGCCCCAATGTTTGAAGCTTTTGAACATTCACTAGCAAATGAATTTAAAAATTTACCGATTGATGCTACCGAAGAAAATATTCAGGCGCGCATCCGAGGTACTTTATTGATGGCGATGTCCAATAAGAGTGGTCGTATTGTTTTAACCACTGGTAATAAGAGTGAGATGGCTGTTGGTTACTGTACGTTGTATGGTGATATGGCAGGTGGTTTCGCTGTGATTAAGGATATTGCGAAAACCTTGGTTTATAAACTTTGCGCATATAGAAATAGTTTAAGTCACGTGATTCCTGAGAGGATTTTGACTAGGGCGCCATCTGCTGAATTGAGGCCTGATCAAAAGGATCAGGATAGTTTACCTGCTTATGAAATCTTAGATGCTATTTTGGCTAAATATATGGAGCAAGATCAGTCTATTGAGTCGATTATTGCTGAAGGGTTTAAAGCCGAAGATGTTGAAAAGGTAACTCGATTGATTAAGATTAACGAGTACAAGCGCAGGCAGTCGCCGATTGGCGTGCGAATCACGCAGCGCGCATTTGGAAGAGATTGGCGTTATCCAATTACTAACAAATTTAGAGCTTAAGTGGGCCGCCTATAAATTTAGGTATTATGAAGTTATTAGGAGATTAATATGAAACAAATTACCGCGATTATTAAACCGTTCAAATTGGATGAAGTGCGTGAAGGTTTGGCTGAGTTGGGTGTAACAGGATTGACTGTGACTGAGGTTAAAGGGTTTGGCCGTCAAAAAGGCCACACAGAGTTATATCGAGGCGCTGAATATGTGGTTGATTTCTTGCCAAAAATTAAGGTGGAAGTAGTTGTTGCCGATGATCGCGTTGATGCCGTGATTGATGCAATTGTTAAAGCTGCACATACTGGCAAGATTGGTGACGGTAAGATTTTTGTAACGCCTATTGAGCAAGTTATCAGAATCAGAACTGGCGAAACCAACGAGTCTGCCATCTAATTAGTCTAATAGTAGTTTTAGACTAAATCCGATAAAGAGTAAGCCTACTGAGGCGGTTGCCCAAGCAGCAAAACGATGTTTTTGACTAAATGCTTGGGCTAATCTTGAGCCCATCAAGATGAGTAAACTCAAATAACCCAAACTAAGCAGTTGTAGTGTGATGCCCAGTACCAAAAATGACTGCCATGGTTTGTCGTGGGTGGTGTCTAGAAATTGGGTAAAAAAAGAAACAAAAAAGACGATACCCTTTGGGTTGGTCAGGGAGAGCATCATGGCTGCCTTGGTAGGGTGGAGGCCTGTGAGCTTAATGGATGGGGTTGATGTATGGAGGGTGCCATGCATTTTCCAGCGCTTAACGCCTAATAGGATTAATTTATATCCCAGGTAGCTTAGATAAAGAGCTCCAGCAATTTTGATCAACATATAAACATTCGGTGCGTTGATCATTAAGGATGCGGCGCCGATGGCGGCTAGAAGCATGAGTAGGGTGTCGCCCGTCATGATGCCGATACCTCCTAATACGCCTGTTTTCCAACCCTTTTGGGCGGCCATCGTGAGGACGTATAGAGAGTTTGGTCCGGGTAATAAGATAATAAAAATGGCACCTATTAGATAGGTGCCAAAATTAAGAACTCCCATGCTCTCAAAACTCGGGAAAAACATGGGCTAACTACTTTAGATAGTTATAGTGTTTCTAGGTAGCGTTGGGCATCTAATGCCGCCATGCAACCAGTCCCCGCGCTAGTGATAGCTTGTCTGTAGATATGGTCCTGTACATCGCCTGCTGCAAAAACGCCGGGAATATTGGTGGCTGTTGCGTTACCTGTTAAGCCTGTTTTTGTTTTAAGGTAACCGTTTTCCATATCCAACTGACCCACAAATAAGTCAGTGTTAGGCTTATGGCCAATTGCCACAAATACGCCTTTGAGGGCGATATCTTTTTTATTACCCGTGTTGTCAGCTACGCGCACACCTGTAACACCCGTGTTATCACCTAAAACTTCGTCTAATTGGCTGTTCCACTCAATGGCCACTTTACCTTCAGCCACTTTGGCCATGAGGCGGTCAATTAGGATAGGTTCGGCACGGAATTTGTCTCTACGGTGAATAACGGTCACTTTATTCGCGATACCAGCAAGATAGAGGGCTTCTTCAACAGCGGTATTGCCGCCACCAATGACGCAAACATCTTGGTTGCGATAAAAGAAGCCATCACAAGTAGCGCATGCCGATACGCCTTTGCCCATAAAAGCTTCTTCACTTGGCATGCCTAAATATTGAGCAGAGGCGCCTGTGGCGATAATAAGCGAGTCGCAGGTGTAGGTGCCGGCATCGCCCACTAAACGGATAGGTTTCTCAGTTAAAGCTGCTGTATGAATGTGATCAAAGACGATTTCTGTCTTAAAACGCTCAGCATGCTCTAAAAAGCGCTGCATTAATTCAGGGCCCTGAACGCCATGAGGGTCAGCTGGCCAGTTTTCCACCTCGGTCGTCGTCATTAATTGACCGCCTTGGGCGATTCCTGTGATTAGCACGGGGTCTAGGTTGGCTCTGGCCGCATAAACGGCAGCTGTATAGCCTGCAGGGCCTGATCCAAGGATAAGAACTTTTGCGTGTTTGGTATTTTTTGTCGTCATTTTGCAATTATAGAAGCTTCAAAGTTTCTTGTTGATTACAATCTAGATAACATGGTCAGAATAGCCTCTTCCTCTACCCCTCCTTCAGCTGGAGATCCGTCTAATCAGCGTATGGCTAAGCTCATGCGTGAGGTGAAGTGGATCGCCTTTATGGCCCTTACGGCAGCATTGTTTTTAGTATTAGTGAGTTATAGCAAAGGCGACCCAGCTTGGTCTCATGCCAATCAGGTCGCAACGGTTTCCAATATTGGCGGACGTTTTGGAGCCTGGATCGCCGATTTATTGTTTTATGTATTTGGAGCCTCTGCTTACTGGTGGGTGGTGCTTTTATTAAGACGTGCCGTGCGAGGGTGGCAGGAGCTGACTGCAGCTAAGTTACCAGGTCAAGAACTTGAACCTGAGCCATTTTTACCTAGATTGTTGGGATTTGGTTTAACCATGTTCTCTTCCATGACGCTGGAGTCTATTCGCATGCATAGCATGACAATGGATTTACCAAGACCGCCAGGTGGCGTTTTGGGGGAATTGTTGGGCGACCCATTGCAGATGGCGATTGGTTTTACTGGTGCGACATTGCTGTTATTGGTAACCCTTGCGATTGGCGCTTCTTTATTTTTACGTTTTTCTTGGTTGAGTTTGGCTGAGCAGGTTGGCCGCACTTTGGAGCTTTCTTTTAGGCGTATTCGAGAGCGTAGAGAATCAGAAGAAGATCGTCGTATTGGTGAGCAAGCGGCTGAAGAGCGAGAAGAAGTTGTTGAGGAGGAGCGCGTTAAGATTGAAGACGCACCTCCGGTACCTATTTATCGCGCTCCTTTAACTGTGGTTAAGAGTGAGCGCGTTGAGCGTGAAAAGCAACAGCCATTATTCGCGGAAATCACTGATTCAGAGTTGCCGCCTTTATCGCTGTTAGATCCTGTTCCGCCGTTAAAAGAAACTATTTCTGCTGACACTTTGGAATTCACTTCTCGCTTGATTGAGAGAAAGCTTAAAGAGTTCAATATTGAAGTAAAAGTTATTTCTGCTCATCCTGGCCCGGTGATTACGCGCTATGAGATTGAACCTTCAGTAGGTGTGAAGGGCAGTCAGATTGTTAATTTGCAGAAAGACTTATCTCGCGCTTTAGGTGTATTGAGTGTTCGCGTGGTTGAAACGATTCCCGGTAAGACCTGTATGGGATTGGAATTGCCAAACCCTAACCGTCAAGCAGTGCATTTGACAGAAATTTTGAGCTCGCGTGTTTATAACGATAGCTCTTCTTTGTTAACGCTATCTTTGGGTAAAGATATTGCGGGCGCTCCGGTTGTTGCTGATTTGGCAAAAATGCCACATTGTTTGGTGGCGGGTACAACAGGCTCTGGTAAATCGGTGGGTATCAACTCCATGATCTTGTCTTTGCTTTACAAGGCAAAGGCTGATGAGGTTCGTCTCATCATGGTTGATCCTAAGATGCTAGAGATGTCTGTTTATGAAGGTATTCCACATCTGTTATGTCCAGTTGTAACAGATATGAAGCAAGCCTATAACGCGCTTAATTGGGCTGTTGTAGAAATGGATCGTCGCTATAAGTTGATGAGTAAATTTGGCGTGCGTAATTTGGCTGGCTTCAATAAAAAAATTACCGATGCTGAAGAAAAGGGTGAGCATTTGTATAACCCCTTCAGCTTAACCCCTGATGATCCAGAGCCATTGCATAAAGCACCCGTTATTGTGATTGTGATCGACGAGTTGGCTGACTTGATGATGGTAGTGGGTAAGAAGATTGAAGAACTGATCGCGCGTATCGCTCAAAAAGCTCGTGCGGCAGGTATCCACTTGGTTTTGGCAACACAACGGCCAAGCGTGGATGTGATTACTGGTTTAATTAAAGCCAACGTGCCGACCCGTATTTCTTTCCAGGTAAGTAGTCGTATCGATAGCCGCACCATTCTTGATCAGCAGGGCGCTGAAAGTTTGTTGGGTATGGGTGATATGTTGTATATGGCACCAGGTACGGGATTGCCTATTCGTGTGCATGGAGCCTTTGTAACTGATGATGAAGTGCATCGTGTTGTGACTTGGCTTAAAGAGCATCATGGTGAACCTCAATATATCGAATCTATCCTAGACCCTCAAACTGAAGTCGATGCTAACGGCGGTGAAGCTAGTGCAAGCGGTGAGGCAGATCCATTGTATGACCAGGCTGTGGCTATTATTTTAGAAAATAAACGCGCTTCGATTTCTTTGGTGCAGCGCCATTTGCGTATTGGTTATAACCGTGCAGCACGTTTATTAGAAGATATGGAAAAAGCTGGCTTGGTTTCAAAGATGGGTAGTAACGGTAACCGTGAAATTTTGGTGCGTAGTGCGGGCGATAACTAAATTAATTTATAGCGTATTGTTTTTAATACCTTCATTAGCAAGTGCCAATGAAGGCGTTAACCAGTTTAAAAACTTTTTGAGTCAAGTTCAGAGTGCTGAAGGGGATTTTGTTCAGCAGCAAGTAAGACCTGCTAGGGCTGGCGAAGATAAACCCAAAGTGCTGCGTAAAAGCCAAGGCCATTTCATTTTTCAAAGACCTGGCAAGTTTGTTTGGGAAACCTTAAAACCTTTTGAGCAAAAAGTTATTGCTGATGGTCAGCGTTTGCTTTTATGGGACAAGGATCTTAATCAACTGACGATTCGACCAGTTGGTCAAAGTCTCAAATCTACGCCTGCAGCGATTTTGTTTGGTGGAAGCTCAGTTGAAGATTACTTTGACTTAATACCTGGTGAAGAAAAGGGCGGCATGTTCTGGGTGGAGCTTCAGCCTAAGAGTGGTCAATCTGGTGTCGAGGCCCCTTATTCTCGGATAGGTATTGGTATGGCGAATGGGGCTCCTGCAGGTTTGGAGTTGCACGATAATTTTGGAAATGTAATTTTGATTACATTAAGTAGAATTAAAATAAACACCTCTGTTGGTATCGATACTTTTAAGTTCACGCCACCAGCAGGTGCTGATGTTTTAAAAGTGCAATAAGCATTTTTAAAAAATTAAAGCGATTAAACACCTGAAGTTAAATTATTTTTTGAGAAAAGCATGATAGATATTCAGCTACTACGTAAAGATTTGGATGTGGTTGCCGCTCGTTTAGCTGAGCGCAAATTTATTCTGGATAAAGATAAATTCATCATGCTTGAATCTGATCGTAAGCAGGTGCAAAGTCGCACAGAAGAATTGCAAGCTAAAAGAAATCAGTTAGCTAAAGCCGTTGGTATGAAGAAGGGCAAGGGCGAGGATGCCTCTGCTGAAATTGCTGAATCGACTGCTGTTAATAATGAGTTGCAAACTTTGACTGAGCGTTTGAGTGTTTTGCAGGCGCAGTTAAATGATTTTTTGATGAATATCCCCAATATTCCTCATGAGAGCGTACCTTCAGGGAAGGATGAAACGGATAACCAGGAAATTTTGCGTTGGGGACAAATTCCCCAATTCGATTTTTCAGTTAAAGACCATGTTGATTTAGCGCTTGGTTTTGGTTTGGATTTTGACGCTGCTGTGAAAGTCACTGGTTCTAGATTCGCTGTGATGCATGGTTCGATTGCTCGTTTGCATCGCGCATTGGCGCAGTTCATGTTAAATGCTCATGCTGATGCTGGGTATAACGAGGTTAATGTGCCTTTGATTGTGAATGCTGACTCTATGCGAGGCACTGGTCAGTTACCTAAATTTGAAGCTGATTTATTCAAGGTGCCCCGAAAAGTGGGTGGGGATGATCAGGATGAGAGTAATGAAGTGACTTATGAGAACTTTTACCTCATTCCTACGGCGGAAGTGCCTGTAACTAATTTGATGCGTGACACCATTACACCTGCTGAGCAATTACCTAAGAGATTTGTGGCGCATACGCCTTGCTTTAGATCTGAAGCAGGTAGTTATGGGCGAGATACGCGTGGCATGATTCGTCAGCATCAATTTGAAAAAGTGGAGTTGGTGCAAATTACAAAGCCGGATGATTCTGAACAAGCTTTAGAGTCATTAACACTTCAAGCTGAAAGCATCTTGCAGCAATTAAATTTACCTTACCGTAAAGTTTTGTTGTGTACTGGCGATATGGGGTTTGGTAGTACAAAAACTTATGACTTGGAAGTTTGGTTGCCAGCGCAAAATACTTATCGTGAAATTAGTTCTTGCTCCAATATGGGGGATTTTCAAGCGCGACGTATGCAAGCACGTTTTAAAAGTGGGCAAGGTAAACCTGAATTGGTGCACACATTAAATGGTTCAGGCTTAGCGGTTGGTCGAACCTTGGTTGCTGTGTTGGAAAACTATCAACAGGCAGATGGCTCTATCAAAATCCCTCAAGCTTTGCAAGCATTTATGGGCGGTATTGAGGTAATGAAGGCCTAATTTATTGGGCCTTTCGGAATAAATGGGTGCCTCACCAATACGGGGCATAGGTAAAACCCTAAAAAACCTTATTAATACTGGCTGACAGAAGAATAAATGTGTTTTAATAGCGTCAATACAACAGTAATTAATTTTATGAATAAAAATTAATACGGGTTGTATATATTCCCAGTTCTAATGTTGAAAGGTAAACAATGAATAAAGCTGAATTAGTAGAAAAAATTGCAAAAGATGCTGACATTTCTAAAGCATCTGCTGAAAGAGTTTTGAATACATCTATCGAAGCAATCATCAAAGCTGTTACTAAAGGTGACAAAGTTCAATTGATCGGTTTTGGTACATTCGGTTCAGGTAAGCGCGCTGCACGTGTTGGCCGTAACCCAAAAACTGGCGAAGCTATCAAAATTGCTGCTGCTAAAACTGTTAAGTTCACAGCTGGTAAAGCATTTAAAGACGCTGTTAACAAGCGCAAGTAATTTCTCCTTAGCGAGATAAAAAGGGCTGCTTAGGCAGCCTTTTTTTTATGGCTTATTTTCCTGGTGAATATCTAAAAGTAAGAAATTCGCTAAACTAGATGCCTATATTAGAAAGAAAATCTCATGAGCCAAGCCACCAATAAACTGCCAGCTGTCTTTTTAGGCCATGGCACCCCTATGTATGCGATCGAACCTTGTCATTACACGGATGCTTGGGTGGAGTTGGGCAAATCGTTACCTAGACCTAAAGCGATTTTGATGATTTCTGCGCATTGGTTAACTAGGCAAACATGGGTCACGGCCATGGAGAAACCTCAAACGATTCATGATTTTGGCGGTTTCCCTAGTGAGTTATTTGCACAGCAATATCCAGCGCCAGGTAGTCCTGATTTAGCGCGTTTGGTTCAAGAAATCATGGCTCCTACACCGGTTATTTTGGAAGAGCATGAGTGGGGTTTTGACCATGGCACATGGGCAACACTTAAATATTTATATCCTGAAGCGGACATCCCGGTGGTGCAGTTAAGCTTGGATGCCACCTTAACGGGGGCTCAGCATTACGAGTTGGCTAAAAAATTAAGGCCTTTACGCGAGCAAGGTATTTTGATTGCAGCCAGTGGGAATGTGGTCCATAACCTTATGCTGTTAAATCGTTCTGATAAAAAAGGCGAGGATTGGGCGCATCGTTTTAATGATTACTTCAAAAAGCATCTCTTAGAAAACAATCATCCACCTCTAATTAATCCTATGACAATGGGTGTTGAGGCAAAAATGTCTATTCCAACGCCGGAACATTATTGGCCAGCTTTATACATCTTAGCTCAACAAGAAGCTGGTGAAGAGATCAAAATTGTGAGCGATGGCATTGATACCGGTTCTGTCAGTATGTTGTCTTTTACTGTGGGCTAAGAAGCGTTAAGCAAATCTTTCTTCAAAACTGCTTAAACCAATTTCCGCCAAAATTTTTGTTTTTCTTTCTTGGGCTTTATGCCCTGGAAGATTCTTTTGTGTCGCGATAATTAGCTCATTTTTCATGGAATGTTCCCAGCCAACCAATTCCGTGACGGTAACGCTATAACCATGTGACTCAAGTTGTAGGCAGCGTAGTACATTAGTGATGTGACTACCAAACTCTCTTGTATGTAATGGGTGGCGCCAGATTTCAGCTATTTCATTTTTTAGAGTTTTATTTTTGCCTTCACGCAAAGCTGCAGCGATTTCTGCCTGACAGCAGGGCACTAAAACGATATGTTGCGCTTTCTTGTGGAGGGCAAATCTAATTGCGTCATCAGTGGCTGTGTTGCACGCATGAAGTGCTGTGACGACATTTACTTCCTGAGGTAGTAGTGGGGAATTCAGTGATTCCTCAACGGTTAGATGCAAAAACTCCATGGAGTTAAAGTTAAGTTGCTCTGCTAAGTCTTTCGATTTTTTTACTAATTCTTCTCGGACTTCAATACCAATAATTTTGCTGGGTTCTGGTTGTAATTTGCAAAATAGATCATTGAGGATGAAGCCTAAATAGGATTTTCCGGCGCCATGATCGACTAAGGTGAGAGAGTGTTTTCTGGCGAGTACTTCTTTTAGCAAAGGTTCAATGAATTGAACTAAGTGGTAGACCTGCTTTAATTTTCGGCGGCTATCTTGATTTAATTTGCCATCTCTTGTGAGGATGTGAAGTTCTTTTAACAGCTCGATAGACTGTGTTGGCCTGATTTCATGCTTTTGTGCATCAGGTTTTGAGGAAGAATCATTTTTTTTGATACTTTTAGTGTTCATGTTTACTTTGCTGACCCTAAGGGGGTTTATTGCTTAAATAGTGCTGATTTGTGCTGTCTAAACTAAACTATAGGGCTATTTGATTGAAAAGCCTATGAATTACAGCAATGATATCGTCCGAGAGGTCGCAAGACGTAGAACTTTCGGCATTATTTCTCACCCGGATGCGGGTAAAACGACCCTAACAGAGAAACTATTGATGTTCTCTGGAGCCATTCAATTGGCTGGAACTGTTAAAGCCCGTAAAAGTGGCAGGCATGCCACTTCTGATTGGATGGAAATTGAAAAGCAACGTGGTATTTCCGTGGCTAGTTCCGTTATGCAGTTTGAATACCGTGACCATGTCGTTAACCTTTTGGATACCCCTGGGCACCAAGACTTCTCTGAAGATACTTATCGTGTATTAACAGCGGTTGATTCGGCGTTGATGGTAATTGATGCTGCTAAAGGTGTGGAAGAGCAAACAATTAAGTTGTTAAATGTCTGCCGTATGCGTAATACGCCAATTATTACCTTTGTTAATAAGATGGACCGTGAGACGCGTGACCCCATGGAGTTGTTGGATGAGTTGGAGTCTGTCTTAAAGATCGAGTGCGCACCGGTCACTTGGCCTATCGGGATGGGTAAAAATTTCCGAGGGGTTTATCACCTGATTAACGATGAGATTTTGTTGTTTGCTGCTGGTAATGACCGGGCTGATCAAGAGTTTGAATTGGTTAAGGGTATTGATAATCCGAAGCCGCACGAGATGTTCCCTGATGAGATGGCGCAATTGCGGATGGAGGTTGAGTTGGTGCGTGGCGCATCCCATCCATTTGACTTGGATCGCTTCTTAGCAGGTTTGCAAACACCTGTTTTTTTTGGTTCCGCTATTAATAACTTTGGCGTTCGTGAAATTTTGAATGCTTTGTTGGATTGGGCGCCAGCTCCTAGAGAACGTGATGCAACAGTTAGGTCTGTAGATCCTCGCGAGGAAAAATTCTCTGGATTTGTTTTTAAAATTCAGGCGAATATGGATCCAGCTCACCGAGATCGCATTGCCTTCTTACGTGTGTGCTCTGGAAAATTCACCCGCGGCATGAAGATTAATCATCTACGCATTAATCGCGATGTAAAAGTGTCTAATGTGGTGACATTCATGGCATCTAGTCGCGAGCAGGTTGAAGAGGCTTACGCAGGCGACATTATTGGTTTGCCTAACCACGGCAATATGCAGATTGGGGATAGCTTTTCCGAAGGCGAGTCATTGCAATTTACAGGTATCCCTTACTTTGCACCTGATTTCTTTAGGGTGGCGCGTATTCGTAATCCGATGAAAATTAAACAATTGCAAAAAGGTTTGCAGCAGTTGGGTGAAGAAGGGGCAGTACAGGTATTTAGACCCGTTAATAGCAGTGATTTAATCTTGGGCGCAGTTGGTGCTTTGCAGTTTGAAGTGGTTGCAAGTAGATTAATGAACGAGTATGGTGTAGATGCGGTCTTTGAGACGGCTAGCATTAATTGCGCACGTTGGGTCAGCTGTGAAGATAAAAAGATGATGACTGATTTTCAAAATTCTTCGGCGGGTCATCAATTAGCTTTAGATGCTGCTGATAATTTGGCATATCTAGCAAGTTCTGCTGTTAATCTCCGTGTGACTCAAGAGCGTTGGCCGCAAATTGTTTTTCATGAAACTAGAGAACATGCAAGCAAGTTGAGCTAATCACTATTGAGATAAAACTTAATTAATCGTTATTTATGACATCCGCCAATAAGCCAGCCATACAAGAGTCCTTGCCCGTTATCGTGATCGGTGCCGGCTTGGCTGGTTTGACTGTGGCACTTGAGTTGGCTGAATCACGCCAAGTGATTGTGATGGCCAAACGTGGTTTATCGGAGTCTGCCACGGCTTGGGCTCAGGGTGGCATTGTGGGTGTTTTGGATGAAAAAGATAGCGTGGACGCTCACGTCAAGGATACGGTTGAGGCAGGTGCTGGCTTGGTGGTTGAGTCTACTGCAAGATTCATTGCCGAGCGTAGTGCCGATGCGATTGATTGGTTGATAGAGCAGGGCGTCCCATTTACAACGGATCCTGCCGGCCCTAAAGGGTTGCATTTAACAAGAGAGGGTGGGCATAGTCATCGACGTATTGCTCATGCCGCTGATGCAACGGGTAAGGCGATTCATGAGGTTCTGTTAGATAAAGCTAAGCAACATCCCAATATTCGTTTGTTAGAGCGTTGGATGGCTTTGGACTTAATTACTAATAGACATCTCAATACTAAAAAACCAGAGAAAAGTAATCGTTGCTATGGCGTATATGCCTTGGATATTGCTAGTGGCAAGATTGAGTCAATTCCAGCTTCTGCGGTTGTTTTAGCAACAGGTGGCGTTGGTAAGGTCTATCGATATACCAGCAACCCAGAAACCGCTACCGGCGATGGTATTGCAATGGCTTGGCGAGCTGGTTGTCGTGTTGGCAACATGGAATTTGTGCAGTTCCACCCTACTTGTTTGTACCATCCACAAGATAGAACTTTTTTGGTGACTGAAGCGCTAAGAGGTGAGGGGGCGCAATTAAAACTACCTGATGGTACGAGATTCATGCCCAATCATGATGAGCGTGCTGAATTAGCGCCTAGAGATATCGTGGCCAGAGCGATTGACTTTGAGATGAAAAAACATGGCCTTGATTATGTCTTGTTGGATGCAACACATTTAGGTGAGGCTTTCTTAAAGGAACATTTCCCAACAATTTACGCAAGATGCATGGCTTTGGGAATTGATATAGCTAAAAAACCAATTCCGGTTGTACCTGCGGCGCACTATACCTGTGGTGGTGTGGTGACGGATTTGAAAGGCAAAACCGATTTGCCAGGTTTATATGCCGTTGGTGAAGCTACTTATACAGGTTTGCATGGCGCTAATCGTTTGGCTAGTAACTCTTTGTTGGAGTGCGTGGTCATTGGCAAGGCTGCTGCGGTTGATATCGCTAAACATCCTTTTAAGCAGATGCCAGATGTGCCAACTTGGGATGAAAGCCGAGTGGAAGATGCGGATGAGAGTGTGGTGATTTCTCATAACTGGGATGAGTTGCGTTTATTGATGTGGAACTACGTCGGCATTGTCAGAACTAATCGACGTTTAGAGCGCGCTTTGCATCGAATTGAATTATTGCGTGATGAAGTGCAGGAATACTATGCCAACTTTAGAGTGACGCGTGACTTATTGGAGTTACGCAATTTATTAAGTTGCGCGGAGTTGATCGTGCGTTCAGCTCTCATGCGTAAGGAGAGTCGTGGTCTACATTACAGTAGAGATTACCCACAGAGCTGGACGGTTTCTTATCCAACCATCCTAACCCCGCTCAATCGCTATTAAGCTTTAATGGGTTGAACTCGTAATGAGAAATCAACAGCGATAACATCTTTGGTTAACTTACCAATAGAAATTCTATCGACGCCGGTTTCAGCAATTTTTCTTAATTGATCTAAGCTCACGCCACCAGAAGCTTCTAAAAGTGCGGTGCCCTTAGTGATGGCTACTGCCTCGCGCATTTGTTCCGTCGTGAAGTTATCAATCAGAATGTTGGTTGCACCTGCATCTAAAGCTTCTTTTAATTCGTTTAAATCTTCAACTTCAATTTGAATCTCAACCCCTGCGTTGAGATTGAAAGCTGCTTGCATAGCAGCTTTGATGCTGCCTGCTGCCGCAATGTGATTTTCCTTAATTAAGATGCCATGCCACAGAGCTAAACGTTGATTTTGACCGCCACCTACAAGCACCGCATATTTTTGGGCGCGTCGTAGACCTGGAATAGTTTTTCTTGTATCAAGTACCGCGCAACCTTTAGGGTTCGGGCTGGCTCCTACGATAGCTTGCACATGTTGACGAGTGATCGTGGCAGTCCAAGATAGTGTCTGTAAAAAGTTGAGGGCTGGACGCTCGGCACTTAATAATGCTCTTGGTTTGGCTTTGATGATGCAGACGGTGGAATTTTCCGTCATGAGCGCACCTTCTTCATATTGCCAATCAATGGTTGCGGAAGGGTCTAGAGCATGTAGGCAATCTTCAAACCAGTCTTTGCCGCAGAGAACGGCTTCTTGCCTAACAATCAATTTAGCTTCAACCGGTTTTGTGTCAGGTACCAGTTGAGCAGTCCAATCGCCAGTACCGACATCTTCTAATAGGGCATCTTTGACATTGCGTTCGCGTGCTTGTTCTAGGGACTCGTTGTAATTAAACATAGAAATTATTCTTTAAGCGCTACCAATATTTTTAACAAAACCATGTTGGGCTTTGGCTAGGAGTTCAGGGTGTTCTGTTGTGAAATTCAACATGCGGTCAATACACACTTTGGCTTTTTTACCTAAAGCGGGATCAACTTTAATCTCGCCAGATTGATGGGTTAAGCAATTCAGAATGCCCGCAAGCCCATTCATGGCCATCCATGGGCAATGCGCGCAGCTTTTGCATGTGGCGCTATTGCCAGCTGTTGGTGCCTCAATCAATGTTTTGCCCGGAGCTAATTGACGCATTCTGTGAAGAATGCCTTTGTCTGTTGCTACGATATATTCTTTGGCGGTACCTTCAACAACCGCTTTAATCATCGCGGAAGTTGATCCGACTACATCTGCTAAATCAACGACATTTGCTGGCGATTCAGGGTGAACCAAAATAAGCGCATCAGGATGTTTGGCTTTGAGATGTTCCAATTCAATGCCTTTGAATTCATCATGAACAATGCAGTGCCCTTCCCAGAGCAACATATCCGCACCTGTTTGATCTTGGATGTATCGACCTAAATGTCGATCAGGTGCCCAAAGTATTTTTTTACCTTGTTGTTTCAAGTAATGAACGATTGCTAGCGCGCACGAACTTGTTACCATCCAATCGGCGCGTGCTTTGACTGCTGCACTCGTGTTGGCGTACACCACAACCTCTCGATCAGGGTGCGCATCACAAAATTTTTCAAAGTCTTCAGCAGGGCAACCCAAATCTAAAGAGCAGGTCGCATCTAAATCAGGCATGAGCACTGTTTTTTCAGGGCTTAAGATTTTTGCGCTTTCACCCATAAATTTAACGCCAGCAACAACTAATGTTTGTGCCGCATGATTTTTGCCAAATCTAGCCATTTCAAGCGAGTCGGCTACTAGGCCGCCTGTTTCCCAAGCTAAATCTTGGATATCGCTATCAACATAATAGTGGGCGACTAAAACAGCATTTTGAGCTTTTAGAGCAGCTTTAATTGCTTGAATTGTTTCGGCTTTTTCAGTTTGGCTTAGAGGTGCTGGAACTTTTGCCCAAGCTGTGGCGGTACAGGTAACGCCTGCGGCATCCTGTTTGGGGTAATCAAATAATTCTTTGTTCATCTATGAATATTAAGGCAATTTTTACAATTAACCATAAAGCTAGTTGTTTTTATTAGAGCAAGGGGTCTATAGTTATCCAAAGTTCAATTCAAATAAAGATGCCCCCTAGGAGGTCCATGATGTTTGGTAAGCGTAAATCTTCTTTGCTTGTTCCTACCAATGAGAAGTTTGATACTTTGGTTGGGAAAACTACTGAGATTGTTGGTAAGGTGATTCTTGCTGAAAGTTTGCGAATTGACGGAAAAATTAGCGGCAATATTGAGTGCCAGCCGGATGCTAAGGTGACTGTTGCGATTGGTCAGGATGGTGAAGTGGTGGGGGATATCCACGCCTACCGTGTGGTGGTGGCAGGGAAGGTCGAGGGAAGCATTTATGCCTCTGAGCGTGCGGAGTTTCATCCAACAGCGCGTGTCCATGGCGACGTTACCTATGGCTCTATAGGCGTTGAGCATGGCGCAAAAATTATGGGGCAGATGATTCAGGGGGTGGATAAGAAAACCGCCCATGAAGCCTTTGAGGCTATTCGTTCGGTGCAGGACAAAAGATAGTCATTCCAAAGACGAAATTCGACGATTTTTAAATTTCACGCCCTTGAATTGAGGGTGGATAAATAAATCTGCTTAAAATTTGGTTTTCTAGGCTGATGACAGGGTAGAATCCGCACCCGGAGGAAAGATTATGCAAAGAATCATGTTGCGCGCTAAGTTGCACCGTGTCACGGTGACAGAGGCCGATTTAGAGTATGAGGGGTCATGTGGTATTGATGAGGATCTGCTCGATGCTGCGGATATGCGCGAGTACGAAAAAATCGAGCTATACAACATAAATAATGGCGAGCGTTTTTCAACTTACATTATTAAAGCCGCGCGTGGCTCTGGGGCTATTTCATTGAATGGCGCTGCTGCACGCAAAGCTCATGTGGGCGATTTGTTGATTATTTGTACTTATGGCTCTATGAGTGAGGCAGATGCTAAGACATTTATTCCTAAAGTAGTCTTGGTGAATGAAAAGAACAAAATTAAAGAGATTAAAAAGATTACGGTTTAATACTGTAATGAATTATTGAACTATTAAAAAAGGCAGCTAGAAGCTGCCTTTTTGTTTTTGAGAATTTACTTCTCAGAATGGATGGTTTTAAAAATTAGAAGGGTAGCTTTGCATCTGGTTTGGCGGCTAAAAAGACCTTTTTAAATTCCGCTTGAATGCGTTCAATGGCTGCTTGGTTGTCTGCTTCAAAGCGCATCACCACAATAGGTGTTGTATTGGAAGGGCGGGCTAAGCCAAAACCGTCAGCGTATTCAACTCGAACGCCATCAATCGTATTGACAGTTTCCGCGCTCGCAAATTTAGCTTCCGCTTTGATTTTTTCTAATAGAGTGAATGCTTCACCTTCAGCGCACGGCATTTGTAACTCCGGAGTGCAGATCGCATTGGGCAGGTTGTTGAGTGTGGCATTAGGATTTGCTTCGCCGCTTAGGATTTCTAGTAAGCGTGCACCTGTGTATAGGCCGTCATCAAAACCATACCAGCGATCTTTAAAGAAGATGTGACCGCTCATTTCTCCTGCAAGAGGAGCGCCGGTTTCTTTAAGTTTGGCTTTTACTAAAGAGTGGCCTGTTTTCCACATTAATGGCTGGCCGCCTTGTTCTTTAATGTAGGTGGCTAAATTGCGCGTGCATTTCACGTCATAAATAATTTGTGCGCCAGGGTTGCGAGAGAGTACATCTTTTGCAAACAACATCATCTGACGATCTGGGAAAATTACTTGGCCATCTTTGGTGACAACGCCTAAGCGATCAGCATCACCATCAAATGCAAGACCTAATTCGTTGTCTGTGGTTTTTAGATTTTTAATTAAATCTTGTAGATTTTCTAGATGAGCTGGGTCTGGATGGTGGTTAGGGAATGTGCCATCGACTTCACAAAACAACTCTTCTACTTCACATCCAAGTTCCCTGAATAGGCGACCTGCGAATGCACCACCAACACCATTACCGCAATCAACTGCAATCTTTATTGGGCGTTTTAGTTTGATGTCACCAACAATTCTTTGTAAGTATTCGGGGAATATGTTGTATTCACTGCGAACACCAGTACCGCTAGAGAATTTTTTATCTAGGATTCTTTGGCGTAATCCTTGAATTTCCTCACCGTAGATGGCGGCTCCACCTAGAACCATTTTGAAGCCGTTGTAATCAGGGGGGTTGTGGCTTCCTGTAATCATGATGCCTGATTTAGCTTGTTGACCCTGAAGGGGAATATTGGTTCCGAAATACACCATGGGAGTTGCAACAACACCTAAATCAATGACATTAATGCCAACAGATAGTAGACCTTCTGTTAAGCCTTCCATTAATGAAGGGCCTGATAGGCGACCGTCTCTACCAACTACACAAGTAGTCTCTCCCAAATCTTTCATTGCACTACCAAATGATTGCCCAATTAATTTAGCAATAGATGGGTCTAGAGTTTTATCAATCACACCACGAATGTCGTAGGCTTTAAAAATTGATGCTGAAAGTTCCATAAATATTGCTCTTGAGTTTTTGGTGGGGGTGACGGGCTTAAGAGTTCAGCCATTTAATACGTGCTGCCGTGATTTCATCAATGCCGTTAAGCGCGCTATTGTCACCGTGTAGTGCTTGTTGAATTGGTTTGGCTAGTTTTTTACCTAATTCAACGCCTGGTTGATCAAAGCTGTTGAGGTTCCAGATGGCTCCTAGGCAAAGTGCTCGATGTTCGTAGAGAGCTAATAGCGCTCCTAAGTGGTAGGCATCCAACTTTTTAACCCATAGCAAATTGCTCGGACGATTCCCTGGACATGAGTTGTAGGCGTTAGTTTCGTTTGAGCCATTTGCTAAAGCTTGCGCTTGCGCTAGGCAGTTAGCAATCAATGCTTCGTGATGTTCTTTTGCTTCCGGTAATTGACTCATGGGTTCTTGAACAGCGATGAAGTCAACGGGAATAATTTGTGAGCCTTGATGCAGCATCTGGAAATAGCTATGCTGAGAGTTGCTACCCGCGCTGCCAAAAACAACCGGTGAGGTCGGGTCGCATGTTTCGCCGCTCATGGTGACTGTTTTGCCGTGGCTTTCCATTTCTAGTTGTTGCAGCCATTCAGGCAGAAGTCGTAGCGCGTGAGCATAAGGGATTAACGCTTTTGCAGTAATGCCATGCTTTTTTTGATTATGAATGAGTGTTAGCGCTAATGTTAGCGGCATGTTTTCAGTTGCGGGCGCTGTGATGAAGTGTTCATCCATGGCGTGCGCGCCAGCTAAGAAATCCATGTAAGTATCAAAACCAAATTTAATGGCGATTGGGAAGCCTACGGCTGACCAAACAGAGAAGCGACCACCAACCCAGTCCCAGAAGGGGTAGATGTTGTCTGGGGCGATGCCAAAGGCTTCTGCTGCTTCTGGATTGGCAGTAATGCCAATCAATGATTTTTTAATTTGTGACGGTGTTGCATTATGTTGCTTTAACCAGTTAATCACTGTTTGAGCATTTCTGAGTGTCTCTAAGGTCGTGAATGTTTTAGAGGTGATCAGAACCCGTGTGCTATGAGGTTGAGCTCTAGATAAGGCCGTTGCTAATTCTGCGCTATCAATATTCGCAACGAAATGAAGTCGAATGGCATTATTTTCTTTGGGGTTGATGTGGTACAGGGCATCGCATACTAAGCGTGGCCCCCAGTCAGATCCGCCAATACCTAGGCAAATAATGTCTGTGATGCCCATCAGCTGATTGCAAAAGCCACTCATGCGTTGCCAAACATTTTTGACTAAGGGCATGACATCGATGCCATCAATCGTCATGGCGCGATTTGATAAATTTCTTAGGGCTGGGTGTAGGGCAGCTCTATTTTCTGATTGATTGATGGCTTTACCAGCTAGTAGGTCATCACGTTTTTTTAGCGCACCACGACCAATGGCCATGTCAATTAATTGACGCCACTCATCATCGGATATCTTTTGGTAAGCCGTATCAAGCGTTAAGCCTACAGCGCTAATTAATTTTGACATTTATGAATTTTAACAAGGTTTTAGAGCGCTTAAATGACGGAAAAATGAAAAAAATCGACACAGCTCTTCAGATGACTCTATAATCACGGCTGTTTTGGAAGCTTGGCAGAGTGGTTGAATGCAGCAGTCTTGAAAACTGCCGAGGATGCGAGTCCTCCGTGAGTTCGAATCTCACAGCTTCCGCCAAGTCAATAGGTATTACAAGGGTTTGTGGCAATACAACAGCCTTGTTACCAAAATCGTTACCAAAGCCATCCTATGGGGTGGCTTTTTCTTTTCATCCGTGCCTCCATTGGATAAACTTTACATATGGATAAGAATCCCGCTGAACTCGATATTAGCCCTGCAGAAGAGGAAAAGCAGGCTGCGGTTGAGCGCACCTTGGAGCTGGAGCAATTAGAGGATCGAGAGTTTCAGGGAACTCACCGCAATTACTAACCCTATACCCTTCAATTAGAGTGGGCTATTTGTGTTTGGGGTGGTTCTAAAGGCGGCGGCTTAAGTCGTAGGCACAGAAACCAAAAATATGTTTTAATCACTCTATGAGAAAAATACTGATAATCCTAGCTTTGCTAGCTTTATCAATTCAAACCTCCTACGCAACTATTGCAGGCTACTGCCAAAAAGAGCAGGGCCCAGCTATGCATGTTGCCCATCACGAGCATCAAGAAGCCGCTGCTACTGTCTCGGCTAGTGACTCTGTAGCCGCTGATTCCGATTGCGGAGTCTGCCATTTGGCGCACTCACCGGCATTAAATTCGTCTTTTAGTGTTTCAATTACTGCCACCACCTTTCATTACGAAAGTGCTCAAGTGGAGTTTTTAGTCGATTTTTCTCCCGCTCCACCAGAAAAACCCAATTGGATTTCTCTCGCCTAAGTTAGCGAGAGCATCAATCTAACCATTCTTCTCGCTAACTCTGTTTTGTACAAACAAATGGAGTTTCTATGTCGCGAGAGTATTCAGACGCAGTTTGTCGCTGTGTCATTCAACTTACAGGATTAATCTTCCTATTGGGCTCACCAATAGCGCTAGCCAATGGAGAGCGCAAAGGTGAATCGGCCTTAAAGTCTTTCTATGAGTCATCATGGGAGCGCCAGCCTGACTACAGATCCTA
The DNA here is from genome assembly GCF_018687515.1 of Polynucleobacter sp. MWH-Spelu-300-X4. Classification (NCBI taxonomy): domain Bacteria; kingdom Pseudomonadati; phylum Pseudomonadota; class Betaproteobacteria; order Burkholderiales; family Burkholderiaceae; genus Polynucleobacter; species Polynucleobacter sp. MWH-Spelu-300-X4. Next base: position 1,299,164 of record NZ_CP061294.1, on the reverse strand, counting down.
TCAATACAAGGTAGAGGCAGCGCTTGCTAAGCAAAAAATTGCTAGCAGTCTTTTGGTGAGTCCTGCATCGGTAGAGGTCTCCCAAAAAACAGATAGAACAAATAGCAACCAGGGTGCTAGCGAGACTATCCTCGGTCTGGGTATTCCACTTTGGCTATGGAATGAACGGTCAAGCTCAATTAATTTAGCCGATGCTGAGTATAAAAAGCTTTTGTCCCAATACTATCTTGCCCAATTAAAGATTGCGGCTGAAGTAAGAGATACCTATTGGAATTACCAAAGATCAAAGATTGAGTCTGACTTGGCACTACGTCGATTTGAGAACGCAAAGACTTTGGCTATGGATGTTGAAAAAAGGTTTAAGGCTGGCGACTTATCCCGCGCTGATCTGCACCTGGCTAATGGAGCACTCGCATCCTCAGAAGCCTATTTTGTTGAAGCGCAAGCCAATGTAATTAATGCCGAGCAAAGAGTGCGTTCTCTATTAGGTAGTGAGAATCTAAAGAAAATTCAATTTGGTGACGCCGCTAAAAATATTGAGCCAGTGCCTAAGGTTCCTGAAAATTTATCAGCCCTAGATTCCAGCTTGCCAATTGTTGCAGCGCTTGTGGATCAGTTGGAGGTGGCCAGAAAGGCGCTTGATTTGGCAAAGTCTCAAACGAGGGCTTCTCCTGAGTTGCAAATATGGACTACTAAGGGTCGTGAAGTTTACGGAGTTCCGTATCAGCAATCCGTTGCGATTGGTTTGAGAATTCCATTTGGTTCGGACGCCCGAAATACCAATAGATTGGCGAGTGCTACGGCCGAGATGGTGGATTCCGAGGCGCGCTTAGCTTATGAGCGCGAGTCTGCCTTAAGTAATGTGGAATCAAATATGGCATTGGTCAAATCAGCCCAATTGAAACTTAGCGCTGCCGATAAAAGATCGACCTTAGCCAATGAAACCCGGCAATTTTTTGAAAAATCGTTCCGCTTCGGAGAAACAGACCTGCCCACAAGATTGCGTATTGAGATTGAAGCAGTAGACGCCAATCGACAAGCGGCAGTTGCAAAAATTAATTACGCAGTAGCCGTCTCAAATCTACGCCAGGCGCTTGGCCTGTTACCTGAATAAGCAAATTGATCCTATGAAATTATTTAAAAACTATATCCACTACTTGGTGCAGCTAATAGCTGCTCTAACTTTAGCAATCTCGCCTTCATCTTATGCGGGGCCCGGGCATGACCATGGTGACGAAAAGCCTAATCAGCAGCAAGCCCAAACATCACCGCGTTTTTACGCTGAGTCTGATCTTTATGAGCTCGTCGGGGTGATTCGAGACGGGCAAATAACACTTTATCTAGATCGCTATGCAACTAATGAGGCTGTAAAAGGTGCCAGCATTGATATTGAAGTTGATGGGGCAAAAGTAGCTGCAAAGCCGCATGGTGATGGAGAGTATTTGATCGAGTTAAAAAACAAAATCAAAGATCAGCCAACCCCCATAAGCATCACCATCAATGATGGCGGGGAGCTTGATGTTTTAGTTTCCACGATTGATTTAAGTCAGTTTGAAAATTCTTCGGTAATGAATTGGAAAACATGGTTAAAGCTATTGGTATTGATGTGCTTTGTTGCCGGAGTTGCTTATTGGTCTTATCGCAATAGGGGCTTACTAAGAAGTCGTGCCATAAGAATCATCAATCAAATTAAGGAGCGGGTATGAATCGCAATTTAAAAGATCTCAGATTGTTCGCATTTCTCATGGGTTTATCAGCTGCGTTATTTACCTTCAAAGTCTATGCTGGTCCAGGACATGATGATTCATCAGTACAGGTGCAGGGAGATGCTCCCAAAAGACAAGCCGATGGGAATCTGTTTGTTCCAAAACCTGCCCAAAGACAGTTGCATGTCATGACTGCCCCTGGTCAACCAGGTGAATATGCCAAAACCTATGACTTAGCAGGTAAGGTCATCATGGATCCTAACTTTGGAGGCAAAGTTCAGGCCATCGTTGCAGGTCGAATTACCCCTGGGCCCAACGGCTTTCCCTTGCCGGGGCAAAAGGTCAATAAGGGCGACGTTCTCGCTTATGTAACCCCTGAAGCCGGTCCCGGAAAATCACGGTCACTTGCAGAGAGTCGGCTAAAGCGATTGCGCGAACTGAGCGATACAGTTCCTCGCAAAACAATTGAAGAGGCAGAGGCTGCGGTCGCTAATGAAGAATTAAGAGCTCCAGTTACTGGAATTATTTCTACTACAGGCATTGTTTCCGGCCAGGTGGTGCAAGAGAGAGATCTGATTTTCGAAGTAGTAAATCCTTCTAAGCTTTTAATTGAGGCACTTGCCTATGATCCAAACTTGGCGAAAAACATTGCTGACGGCAAAGTTGAAGTCAATGGCAAGGTGATTGAGCTTTCTTATCTTGGTGGCGGCCAGACTCTACGCGAACAGGCTTTACCACTCACATTCTCTGCTAAAGCTGATGATTTGCAATATCTCCCTATAGGTCAGCCTATAAGAGTGTTTGTGAATACCAATACCAAGGTCTTAGGTAACAAAGTCCCTACAAAATCGCTTGTTAAGAGCGGCTCAAACCAAACCATCGTATGGGTTAAAAGAAATCCTGAAACCTTTGAGCCTAGGGTGGTGGTTTATGAGCCCTTAGACGGTCAAAGTATTGTCATTACGAGTGGTATTAAAGATGGTGACCGAGTGGTTACTGATGGGTCGTCTCTCATCAACCAGATTCGCTAAGGACAGTATATGTTTACTTGGTTACTAGACTTTAGTTTGAAGAATCGACTGATAGTGATTTTGCTTAGCCTGATTGCTATGGGCTATGGGCTCTTTACCTTAAGCAAAATGCCTGTTGATGTATTTCCTGATTTAAATAAACCTACTGTCACCATCATGACTGAGGCTGGTGGTATGGCCTCTGAAGAGGTTGAGCAGCTCATCACTTTCCCATTAGAAACCGCTATGAATGGTTTGCCAGGTGTTGAGGCAATTCGTTCGGTATCTAGCGCAGGCCTTTCATTTATTTACGTCACATTTGATTGGTCCGTTGATATTTACCGCGCTAGGCAGATGGTATCGGAGAGGTTGTCATCTATGGAAGGTGCTATTCCAGATGGCATAGTTTCTCGCATGGGCCCCATTAGCTCGATCATGGGTGAAATTATGCAGATTGCCATTCCAATTGATGAGTCAAAGATTTCATCTATGCAAGTGCGCGAATATGCCGATTGGGTACTTCGCCCAAGACTGATGGCTATTCCAGGTGTTGCCCAAGTGATTCCGATTGGCGGTCAGGTAAGGCAGTTTCAAGTGCAGCCCAATACTCGTCGCATGGCTGAACTAGGTCTGAGCATATTGCAACTAGAAGATGCATTAAAGGGGTATTCAGCCAATACATCTGGCGGCTTTCTTGAATCGAATAATCGCGAGTACTTGATTCGTCATATAGGGCGCACTTCTAGTTTGGAGGATTTGAAAAATATTGCTGTTTCAAGTCGTAATGGCCAGCCAATACTCTTAAAGCAAGTCGCCGATGTCACATTTGCACCAGCCGTAAGACGAGGAGATGCTGGTTATGAGGGTGGTCCAGCGGTAATACTGGGTGTTCAAAAGCAACCCTCAGCAGATACGGTGGAATTAACCAAGAAAATTGAGGCTGCAATATCTGAGTTAAAACAAGGCCTTCCAGTAGGCATGAATACCCCAAAAGTGACATTTAGACAGGCGAGTTTTATCGATGCGTCCATTAGTACCTTGGAAGGTAAGCTCATCGGTGCCTCAATCTTTGTAGCGGTAGTGCTGTATTTGTTTTTAGGAACGATACGCCCAGTCATCATCTCTTTAACTGCAATTCCCGTTTCGATTTTATTGACAGCCTTAGTTTTTAAATATTTTGGCCTATCGATCAACACGATGACATTGGGAGGTTTAGCCATTGCGATTGGAGGCTTAGTAGATGATGCTGTAGTGGACGTAGAAAACGTGATTCGGCGTCTGCGAGAAAATCTTGATAGGGATAAGGTCAATCAATTATCCCCGCTAGCAATTGTGCGAGCAGCCTCATTAGAGGTGAGGACAGGAATCATCTATGCAACTGCAATTATTGTTTTAGTGTTTATCCCATTATTTGCGTTGCCGGGTATTGAGGGTCGCCTATTTGTTCCTTTGGGTATTGCATTTATTGTCTCCACCTTGGCATCGCTTTTAGTGTCAGTCACGATCACCCCAGTACTTTGCTTCTATTTATTGCCGTCAATGAAGTCACTTAGGGATCACGATACAAAAATCGTTACTTGGTTAAAAAGTCATTACAAGGTTCAGTTATCTAGATTATTGGCGGCCCCAAAAAAACCTTTGATGTATGCATTTGCATCAGTCTTATTGGCTGGCGCGAGCATTCCTTTTATGGCGAGTTCATTTTTACCGCCATTTAATGAGGGAACATTACTCATCGGCCTTCGACTAAATCCTGGTGTTTCTCTTTCTGAGTCTGCTAGCGTAGCGAGTCAAGCCGAAAAGCTTGTCAGACAAGTTCCCGAGGTGACCTATGTTGGGCGAAGAAGCGGTAGGGCAGAGCTAGATGAGCACGCCGAAGGAGTGCATGTCAGTGAGCTTGATGTTGGCATTAAACCGGCAGGCGAACTAGATCGTTCAATGGCTGAAATCCAAGCTGATATTCGGTCAAGACTGGTCAATTTACCCGCTGCTATTGCGATTGGGCAGCCCATTTCTCATCGTATCGACCATATGCTCTCAGGCGTTAGATCCAAAATCGCAATCAAGATTTTCGGTGATGATTTAGATCAGCTGCGAAGTCAGGCAGACTTATTAAGATCAAAACTAGCAGGGATTGAAGGCCTGGTTGATTTAGAGATTGAAAAGCAAGTGCTGGCTCCGCAGATCAAAGTTCGCATTGATTATGATCGGACTGCGCAATATGGAATCTCTGCTTCTCAGGTAATGTCCTCCTTGCAAGGCATGGTTGAAGGGGAGCGGATTTCACAGATTATTGAAGGTAATCGACGCTTCGCTTTAGTGATCAAGCTGCCAGAGTCTGCAAGAAATTTAGAGGGCCTCGCAGATATTTTGATTGATACTCCGAATGGAAAAATCCCACTTTCAAAAATTGCAACGATTGAAGATGGTGATGGACCAAATCAAATTAGTAGAGACGGCGGCAAAAGAAGAATTGTCTTATCGGCTAACACCTCTAAACGGGCTCTATCTGATGTAGTTGCTGATATTAGAGGTGTGATCGCAAACCAAAGTTTGCCAGAGGGCTACTTTATTACCTTAGATGGTCAATTTAAGGCGCAAGAAGAGGCCTCTAAATTAATTGGCCTGCTCTCTGTGGGCTCACTACTATTGATATTTGTTGTTTTAAATAGCCGCTATCGATCGGCGCAACTATCTTTAATGATCATGCTCAATATCCCGCTAGCCATGGTGGGCGCTGTTATTGGGTTATGGATCTCGGGGCAGCCACTTTCAATTGCAGCATTAATAGGCTTTATTACTCTGGCGGGAATATCGGTACGCAATGGAATTCTGAAGATCAGTCATTACCTCAATTTGATGCAATCGGAGGGAGAGGTATTTGACTTATCAATGATTATTCGGGGTTCTATCGAGCGTCTAAGCCCAGTCTTAATGACGGCTTTAGTGACGGCTTTTGCTTTAGCGCCTTTGTTATTTGAAGCAGAGCGACCTGGCACGGAAATTCTTCACCCAGTGGCGGTCGTTATTTTTTCAGGCCTTATTAGCTCTACATTGCTTGATACATTTTTAACTCCAGCAATTTTTTGGCTTTATGGCAGAAAAGCATCCGAAAAAGTATTGGGTAGTATTAAATCAAACGAAGCTTTTTAATTAAAGGAGATAAAAAATGAAGATCAAAATATTGATAACTAGTTTACTTTTAAGTTTTTTTGGATTTGTCTATGCTGGCGCTGGTCATGAGTTAAAGCCAGTTCACGGTGGGGTGATGGTAGAGGCTAAGGATGTCGATGTTGAATTAGTGGCTAAGTCAGACATTTTGACTATATATTTGTCTGATCATGGCAAGCCTCTATCTTCTGAAGGCGGTAATGCCAAGCTAACTATTCTTAATGGATCTGATAAAAAAGATTACGATCTACTGTCTGTGGGAGATAGGTTTGAACTCAAAGGTGCTTTTTCCGTACCAAAAGGATCAAAAGCGATTGCGGTGATTAAACTGAAATCAAAGGTTGTTACAGCTAGATTCAACATGTAAGAACAGTTGCATTTTTGTCCAGCAGCAACTTCAGCGCCCTTACATGTAGTGTTGTTTCCGCATCATCTGCTGTTGCATGTTGATGTACTGATCAGTCATATATTGGCGCTGTTTGAGTTGCTCTGGCGTGAGTTTGGAATAGTGGCCGCCCATTCCGTGCCATCCCATCATGCCAGCACCGCTCATCATGGAACCGTTATTGCAACAACCCATCATCCTAGATGAAAAACCCCAGAAAAGGGTAGTGCCACTACAAATGTAGATGTATGCAAATTCATCCTACTCTTATAGAACAAGATGTCAATGACGCAATAGCCTTAACCCATTAAATACCACCAATAGGCTTGCTCCCATATCGGCAAATACAGCCATCCACATCGTTGCCTGCCCTGTAAATGTGAGAATTAAAAACACAGCCTTGATTCCAAGCGCAAGAACGATGTTTTGGATGAGCACATTCGCGGTGGCGCGGGACAGGCGAACAAAGGCAGGAATTTTTCGTAAATCGTCATCCATTAATGCGACATCTGCCGTTTCAATGGCTGTATCAGTACCAGCAGCCCCCATAGCAAAGCCAATATCAGAGCGAGCTAAAGCTGGTGCATCGTTAATTCCATCTCCAACCATGCCTACCTTATTGCCATTTGCGCCTTTTATGAGACCCTCAATTATCTTAAGCTTGTCTTCTGGGAGAAGGTTGCCTTTTGCTTCGTCGATCCCAACTTCCCGTGCAATCGCTTGGGCGGTATGGATATTGTCACCAGTGAGCATGAGTGTCTTGATGCCAAGTGTATGCAGTTCGGCGATAGCTTGCCTGCTTGTTTCTCGCACAGTATCTGCTACGGCGCAGATAGCAATCACTCCAGTTTGGTTAGCCAGCAACACTACCGTTTTGCCTTGGCGTTCCAAAATGTTCAGTTTTGCCTCAAGCTCTAATGAGCACAGCTTCAACTCTTCAATTAGTCGATGGTTTCCCAATTGATAGGTATGTCCGTCGATGTTGGCACGTACCCCACGACCGGGTATTGCCGAAAATTCAGTAACTTCGCGAAGTGTTAAGCCTGCCTCAGTAGCGGCACGGGCAATGGCCAGTGAGACTGGATGGTCAGAGCGAGCAGCGAGGCTTGCAGCAAGGATTCTTACGCCTGACCCATCACCACTTAAATCAATGAAGTCTGTTTGTGCGGGTTTGCCGTGTGTAATCGTTCCTGTCTTATCCATTGCTATGACTGCTAGCTTGCGACCTTTTTCAAGATAAACACCGCCTTTAATCAAAATTCCTTTACGAGCTGCCGCAGCAAGAGCGCTCACGATAGTGACAGGAGTTGAGATCACTAGCGCACAGGGGCAAGCAATAACCAGGAGCACCAAAGCTTTATAGACTGAGTCGAACCATGGATAGCCAAAAGCCAATGGTGGAATGCAGGCCGCCAGAAGGGCGATGACAAAAACGGTTGGCGTGTAAATCTTGGCAAATTGGTCAACAAAACGCTGCGTTGGTGCACGGCTACCTTGCGCTGACTCAACAGTATGAATGATGCGAGCTAAAGTGGAGTTGCTAGCTTCTGCGGTTACGCGGTATTCAAATGATCCAGTCTCATTGATCGTGCCAGCAAAAACCAGATCACCCTCAGCTTTTTCAATTGGTAAACTCTCTCCAGTAATAGGGGCTTGATTTACTGATGAGTGGCCGCTAGTGACTACGCCATCAAGTGCAATACGCTGACCGGGGCGTAGGCGCACGATAGCACCAAGTGGCACAGTATTAGCGGATGCATCTACCCAACTGCCATCTTGCTGTCGCACAGTCGCTGTATCAGGTGCCAAATCCATTAGCCCGCGAATGGCGTTGCGTGCCCGATCTAGTGATTTAGCCTCAATCAACTCGGCTACCGCAAAGAGGAACATCACCATTGCAGCTTCTGGCCAATGACCAATAAACATCGCACCAGTAACAGCAATCGACATGAGCGCATTCATGTTGAGATTGCCATTTTTCAGTGCAATCCAACCTTTTTTGTATGTTGGCAGACCGCCTAGCAAAATTGCAGCAATAGATAGACCTATTACGGCCCAGTGATTACCAATTTGAATCCAGTAAACCCCTTCAGCTAATATCGCTGTTACACCCGATACTGCTAGTGGCCACCATTTAGTCTTGGGTGCTGGTTTTTCTGCTGACGTATCAGTTGGCTTGATTTGCGTTGCTTGCATGCCTATGCTTTTTAAGACCGCCTCTATTGGAGCAAGGCTATTGAGGTTGTGGTTTACAGTTAGCGTTCGCTGCATTAGGTTGAATTGCAACCCTGTTACACCCTCAAGAGCGCCAAGTTTGTTGCGAATGAGCGCTTCCTCGGTAGGGCAGTCCATATTTTCAATGCGGTATTGAACTCTATTGTGGTCAATAGAAGGGGAGGGTTGATTTGTAGTTGGCGTTGCCGAACAGCCACATCCATTATTACTGCAATCACTCATCATCTATTCCTTGATTTATTGGATTTTTATAGCGCCAAAGCTTAATTATGACTCTAAAGCATGGGATTCCTGGCCCTTAAAGCGGATGACTATATTCAAATCGATGCTTGAGTTAGCTTAGAAACGGCTCGATATTGAATGGCAGAGGATATGTTCCGCCAAGGTCCGCTTTGGGTCGACAGCGGTTATCGCGGAGATAGCGTCCGCCGTACATGGCTGTTTATTAATGGTTCCAGGGCTAAAACCGCCGCGTTACCAAAGTTTGTTACCAAATTCAATCACCTGCGCGCAACATGCCTTAGTTATTTAGGTGCTGGTTTATTTCGGAAACATGAGGGGGTAGGGCTTCTATTTTCTGGGAATGCTGACCCCACCCACCCGGCACCCCCCAATTTTAAAAATGGGTCCCTCATTTCCACTATGCACACTATTCTGCACAGGCGATGAGTAATTTTTAAAAACAATGTCAAATTTTTGACTTTGCTTTGGGTAAGGTCTTTAAAACAATTTCACTTAATTCATCTGGGTCACTTAAGTTCATAGCTCTATACCCTGAGGGTTTTCGGCCTCGCGTCTTCGTGCCAGTAAACATATTCAGGTACCAGCCGAGCTGCTCTAGCAAGGCAAACTGCAGGCTTTTCTCACTACGTTCATGCCTTTCTCGCCTGGTTTGACCAGCATTTCTATACTGCGGATGGTTGGCGCCTTGTAGAACATTTCTGCTTTTGTGGGCGCCATGCATCCTACATGCCCTAGTTCCGAATGCTGCTGGGTTATTGCAGGGTAGTCTAGTTCTTTTCGATTTGCAGCCACACAACTTGGCGCCATGCATCCTCACACTAGGCAAAGGCATTTGACAGGTCTCCACACCTTATTTAGGGGGTCTTTAAGGCGCTTAAATTTAATTTCCTCAATACCTATGCAAACACTCATAGTATGGTCACCCGTGGGTATCCACCGCGTTGTGGGAAAAGTTTAATTAACCCGTGTATCTCTAGTCTCCTCAAGATGAGTTGCCGAGTTTGCCGAGTGAGACCAGTTATGGCATCAATTTTGGAATCCAGCTTTACAGTTTTAGAACCTTGAAGGCCAACATAAAGCCATAGCGTAGTAGCAACAATACCAGTAGCGCCACCGAGATGGTTTGCTTTCTTGAGCCAGTCAATTGAGATTGGCCCTTTGATGAATAAACCAGGCTGTCTTGCAGGTTTAGGTGGGGGTGTATAAGGTTCGCATCTACCAAGCTCTTTATCAAGGTCGATGTCTAAAAGAGAAAACTTCTTAGGCTGTAGGTTTGTAGTCATATGATTTCTTTATGAGTAGATATATATAAGATTGGACAGGTGTTAAATGTTCTAACACCCTGCGTTAAGTTTTTCACTGCTTTTGATGCGCTCAAGAATAGTCATGACGCGGTCCCAGAAAATCTGACCAGCGTCCTCATGGAACCGCTCAGGGCTGCGGATTATTTTTGCGTCACTGGCTAGTTTGAATCCATCAAGCAGAATCGCACTGGCTTCTTCCATGCAATCCTGGGCTACTAAAACTGCATCATCAATTTGGTATTCAGGAGCCTCAATCAATAAAGCATCGTGTACAGGCGCACAAATATTGATACCTCTCTCGTGCATCAATATGCATGCAAGTCTTAGCATTTCTGCTGCATTGGCTTGCATTGGAAAGTTGCGCAAACTACGTGGGTTTAGATCTGGTTGAACATTCAGTCTCCAGCCAAACAAAGTAGCTACCTGATTGAATGCAACGGTCGTGTTGTAAAGATTGTCTGACCAGTCCCAAAACGTCCTATAAACTTTCTTGTGCATATCAAGGAGCTGTTTGGCTCGTAACACTGGTGTACCTAATCGGTCCGCCAAAGACTCTGCTCCCATGCCATATTGAGTTGCCAGGACGCACTGCTTGTACTGATTTCGCTCATTTGGGTGACTATGTTTAGTTGCGGTTTGCGGAACTGCAGCAGCTTGCTTCGCGAAAGCAAGATATGGGTCACCGGATAAATAAGCTTCAAGCATATTTTTGTCTTGGGATAATGCAGCTGCAATACCAAATTCCTGTTGTGACCAGTCAATGTATGCAATAGCCATCCCAGGACGAGGCTGGATTAGACCTCTTAGCCACTTTGACAGCCCAAAAACAAACTTAGTTGTCGAAGGTTGGTTGCGCCCTGTGATCGATGAAAATTGTGATAACAGGCAGCGGTTACGCCCATCACTGCCGACATACAGGTCACTCAATCTAAGCTTTGCTAAGCAGTCTCGCAAATTGTGCAATGGCAACAGATTGGGGTATGCCTTGGACATGTCCTTGAAGGTGTCTTCGTCTAACTTAAGTTTTCCCGTTGCTGTTCTGGGCCATGGGATATTAGCTAGCCCAAGATACTTCTCAAATAAATCGCTTTTAAATACGCCATCCTGGTAGACCCCATAAGCTGCATCGACTTCTAAAATAAGCTCGCCTTTAATCTTGTCCCAGAAATGGCACAGATCGGCATAAGTCTGAATATCAATGGGTGTGCCAGTGTTTTCCATAGCGGCAACAGCGATGTTGTATTGCCCTCTGAGCAGCGCGCGTGGCTGGTCAATCCCCGGTAGCATGGCACTTAAAAGAGGTAGTAATGCATCTACATCTGACTGGCAATAATCCAACAACGATGACCGTTCATGATAGTTGTATGGCCCGCCTCTTAAAGCTAAGGTGCGCATCTCCTCTTTGTGCTCAGGGACAATTGAATCTAGACCAAAAAATTTCATAGCTCCAAGCAGCGAACGGCCACCTGGTAAATATGAAAACCCATTTGTCCTATTGCGAAACTCAGCGTAGAGATCTAGAACGTTTTGGGGCATTGGCCAGCCCAAAGCCTTGAAGCAAGACATTTCAGCGCTGGCAAAGTAGGCAACAATGACGGCTGTCTTATCAATTGGGAAAGGTGGTGCCTTTAATTGATAGAGCTCCTCCTGGAAGATGCGATGAGATTTGCCGGTACCAATTTCATAAGCAACCATACATATCACTTCTGGCAAGTTACCCTCACGCCCCTCTAGGGGGCGGAATTCAAAGTCGAGGGTGATGCAGTCACGCAAGGAAAAATCTTGATTAACCATTAGATCCTCCCTTGAATTTGGCGAATATATGGGTGATCAGGCGAGTCGATGATTCGGCCAGCAAATGCATCGTTGATCAATTCCTCCATGGACTGCTTTGGCCATCTTGGGAAGCCCAAGTCGTTTGCTGAAGTGGTTATTTCATATTGTCCAGCAGACATGTTTGCTTGCACCCTGACCCATTCATCTTCAGCCAACTTGATCGCATTCTTTAATGAGGAGTGCCAAAGATTTCTTCTTCCATTTGGGTCCAAATCAGGCTCTCCAATTAACTTAGGGGTGCCTGCGTTGTCAACAGCCAAGCGGATTGTTTTTACTGTAGCTAGGCTGCCTAGCTGGCCTGCCATATTAGGGGATGCTAGGTATGTCTCACCACTATCTTTGTCCTCAACAGTAAGGCAGGGAAATTTATAATCATCTCCAGGATGAACTCTGGAAAACCGGTATTTATTGAGTTTCCCGTAGGTTGCTTTGAGCGGTAATACAGTCCCACCGCTGGCGCTGTAGGTGTCAGGTAATCTTAGGCTACTTAGAAGTGAAGACGTGCTTTCTGTGGCTGCAGTTGACTCGGGTTTATCAACAAGCGAAGTCTCTTGAGGTTGGTTTAAAGTTTGGTCGCTCATGCTGCCTCCTTGTGAGATTTAGCAAACTGGCGCTCAATCCAGTCATCGACATCTGACTCTTTCCATACACAAATACCACCAATTCGTACAGGAGCTACAAACTCTTGTTTGGCGATCTTCAGCCAAATTGTACTTTTGGCAAGTGTTGTTTTTTTTGATACTTCAGCTATGCGTAATAGCTGTACATAGTTTTGCATTCAAGTGCTCCTAAAAGAAAGTTCAATTAAATCCAACCAAGTTTGATTGGGCTTAATTGAATTGTTCTCTCTTAGGTGAGCATCTATAGTTCAACACTTAAGTGTTGAAATTATTTATTAGGAAGATCAGTAATCCTGATTTTTAAGGCTTTCTCAAAGAAGGTGCGCAATGTTGTTGGAGCCCATTCATTTCTCTTGAGTGCTTCTCTGTCTACTGCTTGAATTGCTGGGTCTTGGCGCTTTTCTTCTCTGCTTAATCTAGGCTTTTGTACATATGGCGGCGTTGGGTATTTCTTTTTTACTAAGTTGCAGAACCGCGCGTAAATCTTTTTTGAGATTATCTTATCTACCGCACCAGCACTCAGGATTTCATTCAAGCACTCCTCGAGACACTTGTTGTTAGTTGAGAATTTTTTGACTTTACCCGCGGTTTGACTTTTCACGGTCTTCCGCTTCTTAAGAAGATTGTCAACATAGTTAAAGCGTAAAAACTTATTCTCAAACTTTAAATGATCGACTTCGTTGCTAAGTAATTCAAGAAGAATAGTTGCTTGAGCAAGCCTTGCTATTAACATACTTTTTTCCTGCTGTTCAAACTCATCCAAAAGTTCTTTAATTTTTACCTTAAGATTTTCTTCGGAGGAATATTTTTGCTGTGGGCTGTCTGGATCTGTCTGGTATTTATGCTGAATGCTGACTAAATCCATTACTTTTTCAATAAAAATATGACTGAAGTTTTGGCGCCCACTGTTTGGAGGGATATTCCAGCCCTGGGCATTGTATTGTTCATAAATCTTTTGATTCAAGCCTTCAAATTTATTAGTCTTAACTGCCTTGCGCATTTCTTCAAGAGTTTGGCGTGACTCTTTGTCTAGATCTTTTTTGAGAAGATTCTGAATCATTTCAAGAAGCTCTTGTTTAATGATTTTTTGCTGAACATTGTATTTATCGGTAATTGAGTTCATGAGTGCTCTCCACTTAAGCAATAATTCTGCCAATCATTCATTAGTAGCCTGCGTTTTTCAAGTAAATCTCTTCGTCGATACGCTGCCTCAACTTTATTACTAATTGTGTGTGCCAGTGCCATTTCGGCAACTTCTGAGGGGTGATTTGTTTCTTCGGAGACCCAGTCCCGAAAGGATGATCTAAATCCGTGAACCGTTGCGTCAACCCCAGCGCGGCGCAGTGCCATTGGCATAGCCATATTTGATAAGCATTTCCCGTTATTTGAAAATAGGTATTCGCTATCTTCGTCCATAGCTCTAGCAATTGCTAGTATTGCTAATGATCTTGCAGATAGCGGTACGCGGTGCTCTTTCTTGGCTTTCATTCTGTTTGCGGGGATTATCCAAATATCACCATGCACTTCAGAACGCAGTCCACCAACCACCTCACCAGTTCTTGATGCATTCAAAATTGTGAACTCAAGTGCAAGAGACCCAACGGTTGCCATCTCAGCAAGGTTAGAGATCAGAGATGGGACTTGTCTGTATAGCAGTGCTTTGTGGTGGTTTACTTTCTTTAATTTATTCGGCGCTGGCAAGATAGTTTGTAAATGACCGCGCCATAGTGCAGGGTTGGTCCCAGTTCGTAGCTGTCTTGTTGTTGCCGATGCCAAAATCCACTCGAGCCTACCTCTCAGCCTGGATGCAGTTTCTGTTTTGCTGACCCATATTGGCGAAAGGATGGCCAAGATATCTTCTGTACTGATCTCGTCCAAATATTTGTTGCCGATAACTGGGTAGGCAAACTCTTTAAGTGTGTATTCCCACTGGTCACCGTGCTTCTGGTTTGTCCATTCAGCGCGTTTTGTTTTTATGCACTCTTCAGCAAAATCTTTGAATACAGATTTTTTGGTCTGCAGTTCTATTGTTTGGGATTTTTGTTTTTGGCGCTCAGCTATAGGGTTGATGCCAGAATTAATTTGGTTCCTTAGTTCTTGAGCTTTAAGCCGTGCTTCGGCAATAGATACCTTGGTGTAAGGCCCAAGGCTAACATTTTGTTGTTTCCCGCCCTGAGAGTATCGGAATATCCAGTATTTTTTAAGATTGGGTTTAACCCATAGATGTAAACCTGTAACTAAGGCGTCGGTGTACCGCCCCTGGCTTTTAAGATTTTCCACATATTTAAAACTTAGGTTTGTGCTCATGTATCCTCCATTGATTGTTACCAAGGATGGTTACCAAATGTTGCGCTTATAACAACATAGACCAGCCTGGGATCGAATATAGGGATTTAGAGATCTAGTTTGAATTCATCACTTAAGTGATGAATAATTTCTCAATAGATGCATGGATTTGCATCGTCTACTTCAGTTTTGATTGATCTAATTTTCTCTAAATCCGTACGGAGCTAGGTTAAGCCACAGCTTCCGCCAGACGCCTAAAACCTCCCAGCAGTTATGTTTGGGAGGTTTTTTTATTTCAGGAATAGCATTTGCAAATCATTCAGATATTGCATGCCTAAAGGGGTTGCTTTAAGGGTTCTAGGGTCTGCGTCGAGTAGCTGTTTTTTAACGGCTGCCTCTAGCATCGGATTGATTTGCGCTAATGGGATGCCGGTTCTCTCATTAAATGCATGAGTCGGTACACCTTCAATCAGTCTTAGGGCGTTGAGCATGTACTCAAAAGGTAAATCATTTTTATCTAAAGTGCGTTCTTCAATAAGTGCATGACCATCTTTGAATATTTTCGTCATATAGCTATCGGGATGGCGTTCATTGACTTGCCGAGTGATTCTGTTGTGTTCAGAGATTTTTCCGTGAGCACCGGCACCAATTCCAATGTAGTCTCCAAATTGCCAATAATTGAGATTGTGTTGGCATTGGCGACCTTTCTTGGCGTACGCAGAAACTTCATAACGGCTGTAGCCTGCTTTCTCTAAAGCATTCATTAAATGATCGAGCATCTCAAAAGCACTATCGTCATCTGGTAGCGCTGGGGGGTATTTAGCAAATAGCGTATTGGGTTCGAGGGTTAGGTGATACAAAGAAATATGACCCGGATCAAAACTGATGGCTTGCTGGATATCAGCTAAGGCATCATTAAGAGATTGACCGGGAAGGGCGTACATCAAATCGATATTGACTTGATCAAATAATTCAAGTGCTGCTCGTATGGCTGCTTTGGCTTGTTCACTATCATGCACGCGACCAAGCGCTTGAAGTTTTGAGTCGTCAAAACTTTGAATGCCCAAAGAGATCCGGTTGACGCCACTTTCCGCAAAGCTTTTAAATTTATCTTTCTCAAAAGTGCCAGGGTTCGCTTCCATCGTTATTTCAGCATCGGCATTGAGTGGTAATAAAGCTCTGATATCTGAGAGCAGTTGGTCAAGACCCTCTTTAGAGAGAAGACTTGGGGTGCCACCGCCAATAAAAATAGTTTGAACTTTTCTACCCCACACCTTAGGTAAGGTACTTTGTAAGTCTAGGCGTAAGGCTTCTAAGTAACGTTGCTCGTCAAATCCTGCGGGGAAGCCACTTTCTTTGCCGTCTTTAATTTGATGAGAGTTAAAGTCGCAATAGGGACATTTCTTGATGCACCATGGAATATGGACATAAAGCGATAAGGGAGGAAGTGCTTGCAGCATGGGTTACTGTTTAAATTTGCGCTGTAGCTGCGCAATCAAATCTTGCATGGCTAACCCACGATGACTGATCGCATTTTTTTCTTCGGCACTTAATTCTGCTGCTGATTTATTTAGACTTGGGATAAAGAAGTGAGGGTCGTAACCAAAGCCAGCAGAACCTCTAGGTGTGTCGATGATGTCGCCATACCATTTACCCACGGCGATTAATGGTTCTGGATCAATATCTGATTCTAAAAATACCAAAGTGCAGGTGAAGTGGGCTGATCGATCGCTGATGCCCGCCAATTTTTTGATTAAGAGTTGATTGTTATCTTCATCGCTAGGATCTTTTTTTTGATCCGATAAAGAAAAACGCGCAGATAGGACTCCGGGTAAGCCACCTAAGGCATTAACGCAAACCCCTGAGTCATCGGCTAGAGCGGGGAGGCCGCTTAGTTTGCTAGCATGTCTTGCCTTGGTAATGGCGTTTTCGACAAAGCTTGGGAATGGCTCTTCGCAAGAAGGAATGCCAAGCAGGCCTTGAGGGATGACCTCAAAGCCTAGTGGTGCTAGTAGCAAGTTAAATTCTTTAACTTTCCCGGCATTGTTAGAGGCCAGAACAATTTTCTTGGGTACCATTTTTAAAATTTAATTGATGAATGGATGAATCAATTACCCAAGGCTTGTTTTTGTAAAGCCACTAATTCGCTGATACCTTTTTCAGCAAGATTCAGTAGGGCATCTAATTCTGCTCTGGAAAATGCGGCACCTTCAGCGGTACCTTGCACTTCGATAATTCCTCCACTGCCGGTCATAACGACATTCATATCGGTGTCGCAAGCAGAGTCTTCCGCGTAATCAAGATCGAGTACAGGGTGCCCTTCATAAATACCCACTGAAATAGCGGCCACGTGATCCTTAATAGGATCTTGTGTAATTAATTTTTTCGCTAAAAGTTGATTAACAGCATCTCTGGCTGCCACGAATGCGCCAGTGATGGAAGCGGTTCTTGTGCCGCCATCGGCTTGTAGTACGTCACAATCCAGATGAATGGTGCGCTCTCCTAAGAGCTTTAGATCAAAAATGCTACGCATAGATCTGCCAATGAGGCGCTGAATTTCTTGGGTGCGGCCACTTTGCTTGCCACGAGCCGCTTCACGGTCACCGCGAGTGTGGGTGGCTCTAGGTAGCATGCCGTATTCCGCTGTTACCCAGCCTTCACCGCTTCCTTTTTGGTGAGGTGGCACTTTTTCAAGTACGCTGGCGGTGCAAAGCACGTGTGTATCGCCAAATTGCACCAAAACGGACCCTTCGGCGTGTTTGGTAAATCCACGAATAATTTTGATATCACGCAGATTTTCTGCGGTTCTGTTACTAGGTCTTTTGAAGTTTGTCATGTTACGACTTTACAATATGAGAATGATAGAAAGTATGACCGGTTTTGGTGGAGCCTCTAGACAAATTCATCTAGGTGGAAAAGCCTATGCAACTGTAGCGGTGGAATGCCGCTCTGTGAATAGCCGTTTCCTAGATTTGAACATACGTTCCCCTGAGGAGTGCCGATCAGCGGAAATGCCCATACGCGAGATGGTAACGAAACAACTGTCTCGTGGGAAGGTGGAGTTTCGGATTAATGTCCATCGCGAGGCCGAGCAAGGGCTCGCGGCTACTGAATTATTGAATAAAAGCGCTTTGGATGGATTGAAGTCTATAGAAGCTTCGATTCTTAAAGAAATGCCTAATGCGGGAAATATGCGCATGGGCGAGATTCTTAAATGGCCTGGGGTTATTAATGAGGCTAGGGCTGATGATGCCTTATGGCGTTCTGCCACATTAGAGGCCGCTAACGATGCCCTGATGGCCCTGAAAGAGAGTCGCCAGGGTGAGGGCAGGGCTTTGTTCTCAGTGCTTATGGAGCGTGTCGTAGGGATTCGTGGAATTGTTGCCACCATTGAGCCATTGATTCCCGAGATTATTGTGGCTCATCAGGCTAAATTGACAGAGCGCTTAACTGAGATTTTGACTGGGGTGGATGCCCAAGGGCAAGCCGTCTCTAAAAATGACATTTCGGACCGCATTAGGCAAGAGGTGGTGTTGTATGGAGTACGTATCGATGTGGCTGAAGAGCTAAGTCGTTTGAAAACTCATTTGGATGCGGTGGAGAGTGCGCTTAAAAAGGGCGGTCCCGTCGGAAAGCGTTTGGATTTCTTGATGCAAGAGTTGAATCGT
Source organism: Polynucleobacter sp. MWH-Spelu-300-X4 (assembly GCF_018687515.1). Lineage (NCBI taxonomy): Bacteria > Pseudomonadati > Pseudomonadota > Betaproteobacteria > Burkholderiales > Burkholderiaceae > Polynucleobacter > Polynucleobacter sp. MWH-Spelu-300-X4. Next base: position 1,280,700 of record NZ_CP061294.1, on the reverse strand, counting down.
GAGGCTAATACCTTAGGCTCTAAATCTGTTTCTCAGGAAAGTAGTAATGCTTCTATTGAAATTAAGTTACTGATTGAGCAAATGCGCGAACAGGTTCAGAATTTAGAGTAATTAAGACCGCGACTGTGGAGATTTGAAATGGGATATACGGGCAGTATGTTGATGGTAGTAGCTCCTTCGGGAGCTGGTAAGTCATCTTTGGTGAATGCCTTGTTAGAAAAAGATCCCAGTCTTCAGTTATCGGTTTCTTGCACGACGAGAGATCCTAGACCGGGCGAGCAAGATGGGCGTGAGTATCATTTTTTAAGTAAAGAAGAATTTTTAAAACGCCAAGCAGCAGGAGATTTTTTAGAGTCAGCAGAGGTTCATGGAAATTGCTATGGAACTTCTAAGTCTTGGATCGAATCTCAAATGGCGGTTGGTAAAGATGTCATTTTAGAAATTGATTGGCAGGGCGCTAGGCAAGTGCAGAAAATTATTCCTAATGCCATTTGGATTTTTATTTTGCCGCCCTCGATTCAGTCTTTAGAAGATCGTTTGCGTAAACGCGCTCAAGATGATGAGGCAACTATTGAGAGACGTGTTGCTGCGGCTAGAGAAGAATTGACTCACGTAGGTGAAGCTAACTATTTGGTCATTAATGATTTGTTTGAAGCTGCTTTATTTGAGTTAAGGCAGATTATTTCCGCTAGCCGATTAAGGGCTGGACCTCAGCTAGAACGTCATAAAAATCTAGCTCAGGAGCTTGGTTTGTAACTTGGCATAAAGTGAACTTTAGGCGACTTTTTCACAAGTGCGTTATCCTTTAGGTATTCCTAGTATTTTTTGAGTTAATCACATGGCACGTATTACTGTAGAAGATTGTTTAAAGACCATTCCAAATCGTTTTGAATTGGTATTGGCTGCCACGTACCGTGCGCGTCAATTAGCGCAGGGCCACGCTCCTCGCGTTAACGCTAAAGACAAGCCGACTGTGACTGCTTTGCGTGAAGTTGCTGCAGGTGTTACAGATCGAGATATGTTGGTTAAAGTACCTCTCTAAGAGGTGATTGACGGTGGCGCCTAAATCCGATGCCCAAGGCATCATAGCCGCCATCCTGGAGCAGTCTAGCCGGCATTTGTTTGGACCTACGTCTCAGCCGGCTACGCCGCCTAAACCCCAAGTTGTTTCTCTTGCGGGACTTACTGCAAAGTTATCTCATTTAAAGCCCGAAGACCTAGCTTTAGTAAAGAAAGCATTTCAATATGCTGATTCAGCTCATTTAGGGCAGTACCGCCAAAGCGGCGAGCCTTACATTACCCATCCTCTAGCAGTTGCTGAGTTGTGCGCTACTTGGCGCTTAGATGCAGCTTCAATCATGGCTGCTCTTTTACATGATGTGATTGAAGATACTGGTAGTACTCGTCAAGAACTTGTTGAGGTTTTTGGTGGGAAAGTGGCTGAGCTTGTTGAGGGTTTAACAAAATTAGATAAGCTGGAATTCCAAAGTCATGCTGAAGCTCAGGCTGAGAGTTTCAGAAAAATGTTTATGGCGATGGCTCGCGATGTGCGTGTGATTTTGGTGAAGCTAGCGGACCGTTTGCACAATATGCGCACCCTAGATGCGATGGCATTGGTGAAGCGTAAGCGTGTTGCTTTGGAGACTGCTGAAATATATGCTCCTATTGCTCATCGCTTAGGACTTAATTTGGTTTACCGCGAGTTACAAGATTTAAGTTTTAAGCATGGGTCTCCTTTTAGGTATGCCACTTTAGACAAAGCTATTAGAAAAGCGCGTGGCAATCGCAAGGAGATGGTAGAGAAGATCTTAGATGCTGCCAGAATGGCTTTAAGTAAGGCCGGTCTTGAAGTCGATTTGCGTGGCAGAGAGAAGACGCTTTACAGTATTTATTTAAAAATGCGTCAAAAGCATTTGAGTTTTTCTCAAGTTTTAGATGTGTATGCTTTTAGAGTCACGGTTAAAACCATTGACGAGTGCTATCGGGCTTTAGGAGTGCTTCATGCTTTATATAAGCCAATGCCTGGCAAGTTTAAGGATTACATTGCTATCCCGAAGTTAAATGGTTATCAATCATTGCATACCACCTTGGTCGGGCCGTTTGGTATGCCAGTTGAGTTTCAAATCCGTACGCAATCTATGCATCAAGTGGCTGAAGAAGGTGTGGCTGCTCACTGGGCTTATAAGGATGGCGATAATGATTTAACAGAAATGCAAGTCAGAGCGCATCAGTGGTTGCAGTCGTTGGTTGATATTCAGGATAACAGCGGTGACTCCCAAGAGTTCTTGGAGCATGTGAAGATCGACTTATTCCCGGATGCTGTTTATGTGTTTACGCCTAAAGGGCAGATTCGCGCATTACCTAGAGGGGCGACGGCGCTTGATTTCGCCTATGCGGTTCATAGTGACTTGGGTAATGAATGCGTGGGCGCTAAGGTTAATGGCGTGCAGTTGCCTTTACGCACTGAGTTAAAAAATGGCGATATTGTTGAAATTAGTTCTGCGCCAAACTCACAGCCTAATCCTGTTTGGTTAACGTTTGTTCGCACAGGCAAGGCTAGGGCTGCGATTCGACATCATCTAAAAACCCGTCGTTATTCTGAAGCGATTCAGTTAGGTGAGCGCTTGTTATCTCAAGCTTTGAGGCAACAAGGTATTGATGCTGCTTTAGTGAGTGATGATGTTTGGGAAAAACTCTTGCACTGGACGGGCGCTAAAGCGAGGGAAGACCTTTGTGCCGATATGGCGATGGGGCATCGTGTTCCAGCAGTGATTGCTAAACGTATTGAGCTAATTTTGGCAGAAAACTCTGATGGCGCTGAGCAAATGCGTCTTGATACAGATGATTGGGAAAATGCGGCTCCGCAAGCGCCTGCGCATCGTCAGGCCATCATGATTGATGGGGCAGAGGGAGAGTCCGTGTCTTTCCCAAGCTGCTGCCATCCGATTCCTGGCGATATTATTTTGGGTTACTTGGGTAAAGGTGAGGGGTTGCAGATTCACACGCGTGAGTGCCGACATGCTCAGCGCTTGCATCATAAGGACTCCGAGCATTGGGTTGATGTGATTTGGTCCGATGACTTAAAGCGCCATTTTGATGTGGCTATTCGAGTAGATGTTAAAAATAGTAAAGGTGTTTTGGCTCGCATCGCTGGTACGATGACATCTGCTGACGCCAATATTGAACACGTAGCGATGGATGATCGATTCACTGAATCGGCAGTGGGTATTCGTTTTGTGATTCAGGTAGAGAGCCGTCATCATTTGGCTCAAGTGATGCGCCGTTTAAGACAAAATCAAGACGTGGTTCGTATTACTCGAGTTTTTGGTAAATAACACTAAGTACTTCTATTTCTTTGACGCCAGTTGGCGTCTTAAGCCTGACAGTGTCCCCCTCTCTACTTTTAATTAAGGTCTTGGCGATAGGGGAAATCCAACTGACATGACCTTTGTCCATGTCTACTTCATCAACACCTACGATTGAAATAGTTATTTCTGTGCCATCTTCTTCGGCGTAGGTGACAGTTGCTCCAAAGAATATTTGATCAGTTGCTTCTCTGGTTTCTGGGTCGACGACAACAGCATCTTCTAGTCGTTTAGTTAAGAAATAAATGCGGCGATCAATTTCTCTCAAACGTTTTTTGCCATATTGATAATCAGCGTTTTCAGAGCGATCCCCATTAGAGGCTGCCCATGAGACAATTTTTACGACACTAGGCCTTTCTACATCTAGAAGATGCAGAAGTTCCTCTTTTATTCTCAGGTGTCCGGCAGGAGTTATGTAATTTTTAATTTCCATGGCATAATATCGGTCTTAATGCGGCTGTAGCTCAGTTGGATAGAGTACTTGGCTACGAACCAAGGGGTCGTGGGTTCAATTCCTGCCAGCCGCACCAAATAAAGATAAGGGTCTAGTTTAAACGCTAGACCCTTTTTCTTTGTTATCTCTTTATGTGTTTAAATGAGCTTTCCTTACTTTATGCACACATCAGAGCCTTGAAATGATTTTTTTGCCACGGAACCTGCGTTCTTCAGAGCTTCACTGGTTATTAGTGGCCTTGATTATTTCGGTGGCTTCTTTGAGTAGTGTTTCTTATTTGGCTGACCGTATGCAACGAGCATTTGATCGGGATGCCAAGCAGTTGATTGCAGCAGATTATTTGATTCACAGCGATCAGCCGCTTCCGGCTATTTTTAAGGAGCGGGCGGTATCTGATGGTTTGCAAACAGCTGAAACAATTGTTTTCCCAACTATGGCTGGAGTTGGTACGCAAAGTAAATTAGTTTCTTTAAAGGCGGTTAGCGAAGGCTATCCTTTACGTGGTGTTGTGAAGGTGGCTGATAACGCTCTAGATTTAAAAGGTGTGGCTCAGAGTGGTGTGCCTGCGCCGAGTACTGTCTGGGTTGATGCTGCCTTATTGCCAGCCTTAAAAGTGGATGTTGGTGATCTGATTTTATTGGGGCAGTTAAAGCTAAAAATTGCTGGGGTGATAACGCAAGAGTTAGATAAGGGCGCGGGATTTTTAAATTTTGCGCCAAGAGTCATGATGCGTTCGGATGAATTAGAGCAAACCGGTCTGATCGGGTTTGGAAGTCGCGTAACGTACCGTTTTTTATTGGCGGGTGGTGAGAGCCAGTTATCGGCTTATGTTCAGTGGGCTCAAGAAAAAGTTCAAACTTTGCAATTACGCGGAGTGAGGGTTGAAGGCGTTGATAACAGCCAACCTTTTATGCGTAGCACTTTGGATAGGGCTGAAAAATTTTTATCTTTGGTCGCGCTTCTAACAGCAATGGTTTCTTCAGTCGCTATGGTTCTGGCCGTTAGACGTTATGTTAATAAACAATCTGATGTGGCAGCTATTTGGAAGTGTTTGGGAGCCTCTAGAAAAAAAATACTTGGATCTTATTTTCAAGAAATTCTCCAGATTGGTTTGTTGGGCGCTTTTATTGGGTCATTGTTGGGTTGGTTAGGTCATCAGGTGTTGTTAATTTTTCTTGGTGATTTATTGATTGCTAATTTACCCGCTGCCTCTATATGGCCAATTGTCTGGTCTATTTTGGTGAGTTTGGTTTTATTGTTAGGTTTTGTGTGGCCGCCCATGATGTCTTTGAGTGGTATTTCTCCGTTAAGAGTATTGAGGAAAGATGTCCCTTTACCAGGTCTTTCTGCTTGGGCGCTTGGGGTTCTTGGGTTATTTAGTTTTTTTGCGCTATTGATATTTATTGCGCGTGATTTGAAATTAGCTGTTATGACCTTGGGCGGTTTTTTATTAGCTGCTTTGGTATTCATGGTGATTTCTTGGGGAGTTATTCGTCTATCCGCATGGGTTGCTACTTCTTTTATGCGGCAAGATGTGGTTCAGAGGTTTACTTGGCAGGCTTTGTCTCGTAGAACTTTCTTAACAAGTGTGCAAATTGCTTCTTTGGCGATTGCCATGATGGCGCTATTGCTGTTGGTGGTTGTGCGGCAGGATTTACTTTCTGCGTGGCAAATGGGCGCATCAACAGATGCGCCCAATCGTTTTTTAATCAATATTCAGCCGGATCAGAAGGCAACTGTTGAAGCTGCTTTGCGTCAGTCGGGAGTTTCTAAAGCTACCTTATACCCTATGGTGAGAGGGCGTTTGACGCACATCAATCATCAAATAGTGATGCCGCAGCAATATGCTGATGAGCGTGCTCAAAGATTGGTTGATCGAGAGTTTAATTTATCTTATGGATCTGCTTTACCCGATAAAAATAAAATCATTGAAGGGCGATGGCATGGTGATACAAGCGATGCTGAAATATCTATAGAGCAAGGGATTGCCAAAACTTTAGGTTTAAAACTTGGAGATGAGTTGCAGTTTGATGTCGCTGGAACAGTTATTTCTGCAAAAATAACATCGATTAGAAAATTGGACTGGGGTAGTTTGAGGGTTAATTTTTTCGCGATTTTGCCTGAGAAAATATTATCAGAAGCGCCGCAAAGTTGGATTACTGCTTATCAGCAACTTGATACGGTTAGTGGGCAGGTACCACTCGATATGTCTTTGGTGGCTAGGTTCCCAAACATCACCGTGGTTGATGTTGAGTTGAGTCTACGTCAAGTGAGGGAGGTTCTAGATAAATTGTCTGCCGCGATTGAGTTGTTATTTGTTTTTACAATCTCGGCAGGGTTGTTGGTTTTGGGGACTGCGCTTTTTTCTAGTCAAGATGATAGGTTAAGGGATGCGACCCTATTAAAAGTGATGGGGGCTCGTCGTCAGCAAATACGTCGTGCCTTCTTCCTAGAACTAGGTGTCATTGGAGCTGTTTCTGGTGCAATGGCGGCTCTGGGGGCGTTAATAATTGGTTGGGTGTTGGCAAATTTCGTGTTTGAGATTCATTTGGATTTCTCTTGGTGGGTGATTGTTGATGGTGTGATTGGGGGGATATTCATTTGTATATTGGGAGGTTTTAATATGCAAAGAAAAGTCGCGAATACCTCTGCATCGGAAATTTTGCGAGAGTTATAAACTCGTCGCAGTTTGTGAAAAATAGAACAAAAACAGAATAAAAAGAATGGGGCAGTATGTCTGAGCAAAAAACTATATTTGATTTGTTAGGTGGTGCTGAAGGTCTGAGGCGGTTGGTAGATCGTTTTTATGACTTAATGGATTTAGATGAAAGTTATGCGGGTATTCGCGCGATGCATGGTGATCGCTTGGATGGTTCAAGGGATAAGTTATATTTATTTCTGAGTGGTTGGACTGGAGGCCCTGATTTATATGTGCAGCAATATGGCCATCCAAGATTAAAAGCTAGGCATATGCCTTTCCCGATTGGTCTATCGGAAAGAGACCAATGGCTGGAGTGTATGCGTCAGGCTTTGATGGATATGGGTGTTAAAGGATTGCTATTTGAACGTCTGATGCAATCATTTTTCACTACTGCTGATTGGATGAGGAATCAAGCGGGGTAATTGGACCAATCTTGTCTTAGCCCATTTATCGGGCAAAGTTTGTTTACCCTGCCTATCTAAAAGCGCTGTGAGAGGCCAAAAAAATAAAGTCATTGAAAAAAAGGTGATGGAGAGATAGCTGCCAATTTTTTCAGGGTCACCTACTTTGATAGCGATGAATAAAATCAAGGCGGCTGGCATGAGCCATAGAGAGCCTAAAGCGTAACGCATGAGCGCTTGGGATTTTTTTAGAATTGTGCCGTCTTCACTTATCAGTTGAATTTTCCACGTTTGCATGGCTAGTGTTTGACCTGTTTTAGTCCAGTACCAAGAAAAGTACAGTGCTAATACAAGATACAGGTGCGCTAGTAAAAACCAAGCGGGGGCGGTAGCTTCTAGCATGACCCCAATTAATAAATGAGGTACTAAAAATGTTAATGCGGCCACGCCCATCAGTACCAACATCTCATAGAGATTTAATGCGATGCGACGCAGAAGGGTTGGTGCTGGTAAAGATTGAAGATACTCAGCAGGGAGGGGCGTAAATTTTTCTGTAGGTTTCACTAAAAATTATTTTAGCGTGGGCGCACTAACCGTTGTTGGTTTTGTTGTTGACGCTTTTTTTTCAGCTAAGCGTTTTTTATCTTCATCCGAGAGTTTTTGGTAGGCTTGCCAAGCCTCCGCTTTTTTTTCTGGGGAGAACTTGAGGGTTCGAAGGTAGTTATCTCTTGCAAGGCGGCGTTGCTCAGGCGACAGATTTGCCCATTCGCTCATGCGAGATTGCAAAACATTTTTCTCGGAATCAGCCATATGGGGGTAGCGATTAGCCACTTCGACCCATTTTTTCTTTTGATCTTTGGTGATGCTGCTCCAGTCACTCTCGAGAGGGGCAAGAATTTCTCTTTGCGCCTCTGGTAGCTGCACCCAAGTCTGGGCGTGGGCAATGCTTGCGCCAAAAAAGGTTAAAGCAAGCAATACCATCCCCTTGCCAATTAAGCACTTAAGATGCTTTTGACATTTTGAAATTAGAGAGTGGCACTTTGCGTGGGGCATGCTTAAACGCCTTCTTTATCGTCGTTGCTTGGGTCGAGGTCTTTACCGTCCGTCATAAGAAAGCGAATAAAGCCATCGTCGTGATAAGCCTCTGGCGGAACCGCATCGATTAAAAGAGCGCTATCAACTTCAGCAATATCGCGGATTCGCTCATCTTTTTGCCAGTTAACAATTAAAAAGAGGCCTAAGATAAGCGCAAGTAAAGGGAGTGCACCAAAAGCGCCCCAAATTTTTCCACCTAAATCATGGGAACTTGGCATTCCTGGCATGGCAAAAGAAAATTCTCGTTGCCATACCCATTTTTTCTCTAATGGACGGCGTGTTAGGGCTAGATTTCGGGCTTTCGCTAGCTTTTCTACGATATGAGCCGGTAAGTCATTGGCACCTTCATTCAGCAAATCGCGCGTAAGGCGAGCCATGCGTAACTCTGTACGATTATCAGTCGCTTCTGTTATTTGCCCTATTCTCACGATTTAAACCCTTGTTTTTTAAGTGCTTTTTCCAATGACGCAGCCGCTCTAGAGCAGTGTGTTTTTACACTTCCTTCAGAGCAGCCCATTAATTTTGCTGTTTCAGATATATCTAACTCATCCCAGTAACGCATGAGGAAGGCTTCTCGTTGACGTAATGGCAATTTTGAAATTTCATTTTCTAAAATTTTTGCCATTTGTTTACGTTCTAACTGCTGTTCTCCGCCATCTGACCCTGAATTTTCATTTTCAGTCTCAATGAATTCAAGAGGGTCAGAGCCTTCAGAATCATCAAAATGATCGCCTCCGCCACCTTTAAAGGCTGAAAAGAGGCTGATCCATGTATTTTGGGTTTTTTGACGCCTAAACCAGTCTAGAGTCGTGTTTTGTAGGATGCGGGTAAATAGCAGTGGTAGCTCGTTGATGGGTTGTTGCCCATACTTTTCGGCTAGTTTGATCATGCTATCTTGAACAATGTCCATGGCAGCATCCTCGTCCCGTGTTGAGAACACGGTACGCTTGAATGCTTTGGTCTCGACACTTTTTAAAAAGTCGGACAATTCTTTTTCGGAAGCCATACCTCTATTAGACAACGACAATGAAACCTACCCCTAATACCCAGTTATAGGCTAAAATCACAGGTTCGACTTACCGGACCTTTCATAAGATGGTTTTTTTACCGGATTAAGCGCTAGCCACTCGAACCCGAGCCATAAGCACGGAGCCAGAGTAGCCCAAACAATTTTTTGCCGAAAATTGCAAAGGACTAAGACAAATGAATGCAAATAACAGCGCGGAACTCTTGAACCCTGCTAACAAAAATCAAGACCAACAAGGCCCAGAAATGATTGGTGCCGAAATTTTGGTGCACGCACTTCATGCTGAAGGCGTGGAATATGTCTGGGGTTATCCAGGCGGTTCAGTTTTATATATCTACGACGAAATCTTTAAACAAGATAAGTTTGAACACATTTTGGTGCGTCATGAGCAAGCGGCTGTTCACGCTGCTGATGGTTATGCGCGCGCCACAGGTAATGTTGGGGTTGCTTTAGTGACTTCTGGTCCAGGCGTGACCAATGCTGTAACAGGTATTGCTACTGCCTATATGGATTCAGTCCCAATGGTGATCATCACGGGTAACGTACCAACGAATGCGATTGGTGAAGATGCTTTCCAAGAGTGCGACACGGTCGGTATTACGAGACCAATTGTTAAACATAACTTCTTAGTGAAAGATCCTGCTGATTTAGCTTTAACGCTAAAGAAAGCTTTTCATATCGCTAAAACAGGTCGTCCAGGACCTGTTGTGGTGGATATTCCTAAAGATGTTTCTTTCCAAAAAGCACGCTTTAATTATCCAAGTGAATTAAATATGCGCTCTTACAACCCTGTGAACAAAGGTCACAGTGGGCAAATTCGTAAGGCTGTATCTTTATTATTGGAAGCAGAACGTCCTTATATCTACACGGGCGGTGGCGTGATTCTTTCAGACTCTGCTCCTGAGTTAAAGGCATTCGCTGATTTATTGGGTTATCCCGTTACGAATACTCTAATGGGGCTGGGTGGTTATCCTGGTACACATCCTAACTTCTTAGGTATGTTGGGTATGCACGGCACCTACGAGGCGAACATGACGATGCAGCATTGCGATGTGTTGATCGCGATTGGCGCTCGTTTTGATGATCGTGTGATTGGTAATCCAGGGCATTTTTCTAGCGTACCAAGAAAAATTATCCATATCGATATTGATCCATCAGTTATTTCTAAACGCGTTAAGGTGGATGTGCCTATTGTTGGCGACCTTAAAGAAGTATTGGTTGAGATGGCTGAGATGATTAAGACTGCTGGTCCTCGTAAGAATCAAGCGAAGCTTGATGCGTGGTGGAAGCAGATTAATGAGTGGCGTGGAAAAGATTGTTTAAAGTTTGACCGTGATTCAGAAATCGTTAAACCTCAGTATGTGGTTGAAAAGATTTGGGAGTTAACGAAGGGTGATGCTTTTGTTTGCTCTGACGTAGGTCAGCATCAAATGTGGGCTGCACAGTTCTATAAATTTGACAAACCACGTCGTTGGATTAATTCCGGTGGTTTGGGGACAATGGGCGTTGGCTTGCCTTATGCTATGGGTATTAAGAAAGCATTTCCTGATTCAGAGGTGGTGACGATTACCGGCGAGGGATCGATCCAAATGTGTATTCAAGAGCTTTCCACCTGCAAGCAATATGACACACCAGTAAAAATCGTATCCTTAAATAACCGTTACTTAGGTATGGTTCGCCAATGGCAGGAGCTTACTTATAACAAGCGTTATTCAAGTTCTTACATGGACTCATTGCCTGATTTTGTAAAGTTGGCAGAGTCTTACGGTCACGTTGGTATGCGCATCGAGAAAAAATCTGATGTTGAACCAGCGCTACGCGAAGCGTTCAAGATGAAAGATAGAACTGTATTTATGGATTTCCAAACAGATCCAACAGAAAACGTTTGGCCGATGGTTCAAGCGGGTAAGGGTATCACTGAGATGCTTTTGGGAAGTGAGGATCTGTAATGCGCCATATTATTTCTATTCTTTTGGAAAATGAACCGGGTGCTTTGTCACGCGTGGTTGGATTGTTTTCTGCTCGTGGCTACAACATTGAGACGCTTACTGTTGCGCCTACCGAAGATCCTTCTTTGTCACGTATGACGATTGTGACAATGGGTTCTGAAGATGTGATTGAACAGATTACAAAGCATCTCAATCGCTTGGTTGATGTAGTAAAAGTGATTGATTTAACAGACGGCCCACATATTGAGCGTGAGTTAATGTTGATTAAGGTGCGCTCGGTTGGTAAGGAGCGCGAAGAAATGAAGCGTACGACGGATATCTTCCGTGGGCGTATCATTGATGTCACTGATAAGGCTTACACCATCGAGTTGACTGGCGATAGCAGTAAATTGGATGCCTTTATCGAGGCCATCGACCGAAGTGCCATTTTGGAAACAGTCCGAACTGGTTGCTCTGGCGTAGGCCGCGGTGAGCGTATTTTGAAGGCGTAATTTTTTTAACGAATAACAAACTGAAATAAATAGGAAATAGCATGAAAGTTTTTTACGATAAAGACGCAGATCTATCTTTAATTAAAGGTAAACAGGTAACGATTATTGGTTACGGTTCACAAGGTCACGCTCACTCATTGAATTTGCATGAGTCAGGCGTTAAGGTGACTGTTGGTTTGCGCAAAAATGGTGCTTCTTGGAATAAAGCAGTTAATGCTGGTTTGCAAGTTAAAGAAGTTGCGGAAGCTGTTAAAGGTGCTGACGTTGTGATGATGTTGTTACCTGACGAGCAAATTGCTGACGTTTACAACAAAGAAGTTGCTCCAAATATTAAAGCTGGTGCTGCATTGGCTTTTGCTCACGGCTTTAACGTTCATTACGGTCAAGTGATTCCTCGTCATGATGTGGACGTGATCATGGTTGCTCCTAAGGCTCCAGGCCACACAGTACGTGGTACATATATGCAGGGTGGCGGTGTTCCTCACTTGATCGCTGTTCATCAAGATAAATCTGGCTCAGCACGTGATGTTGCTTTGTCATACGCTACAGCTAACGGTGGTGGTCGTGCCGGTATTATCGAAACAAACTTCCGTGAAGAAACTGAAACAGACTTGTTCGGTGAGCAAGCAGTTTTATGTGGCGGTACAGTTGAACTAATTAAAGCTGGTTTTGAGACTTTGGTTGAGGCTGGTTACGCTCCTGAAATGGCTTACTTCGAGTGTTTGCATGAGTTGAAATTGATTGTTGATTTGATCTATGAAGGCGGTATCGCTAACATGAACTACTCAATTTCTAATAACGCTGAATACGGTGAGTATGTAACAGGTCCACGCGTTGTGACTGAAGATACTAAGAATGCAATGCGTCAATGCTTGAAAGATATTCAAACTGGCGAATACGCTAAGAGCTTTATTTTGGAAAACAAAGCAGGTGCTCCAACTTTAATTTCACGTCGTCGTTTGACTGCTGAGCATCAAATCGAAGAGGTGGGTGCTAAGTTGCGCGCTATGATGCCTTGGATCGCTAAAAATAAATTAGTTGATCAAAGCAAGAACTAATCCAAACGATTAAATAATCCAGGAAGAGAGGCAGCATGGCAGTTCATTACCCGCATCCTATTATTGCTAAAGAAGGCTGGCCACATGTGGCTATCGCAGGTTTTGTCTTGTTCATGGTGCACTCGACTGGTGGTTGGGTGTGGTCTTGGCCTTTCTGGATTATTTTTATTTTCGTTTTACAGTTTTTTAGAGATCCTGGCCGTTTGGTGCCATTGGTAAAAGATGCTGTTTTGTCTCCAGCTGATGGACGAGTCATTATTGTTGATAAAGCTTTTGACCCATATGCCAATCGTGAGGCTCTAAAAATTAGCGTATTTATGAATGTATTTAATGTGCATTCAAATCGTTCCTCAGTGAATGGCGTGGTTAAGAAGATTGAGTATTTCCCAGGTAAATATTTAAATGCTGACCTTGATAAAGCCTCTACTGAGAATGAACGTAATGCCGTAGTAATTGATGCTAATGGCCAAACAGTTACTTTGGTGCAAGTTGCAGGCTTGATTGCTAGGCGTATTCTTTGTTACGCACATTTAGGCGATAAGCTTAAAAAAGGCGAGCGCTATGGCTTTATTCGTTTTGGTTCGCGCGTGGACGTGTATTTACCTTTAAATGCCGAGCCTTTGGTTAGTGTTGGGGATAAAGTATCTGCAACAAGTACGGTACTAGCTAAATTGCCAGGATTGGACTAAAACATTGTCTATGAGCACATTTAGACGCAAGCGTTTAAGACCTGGTAAGACTTTACCTAATAATGTGATGCCTATTCGTAGAAGCGAATGGGCGGCTGAGGAAGTAAATCGTCCGCGTAACAAAGGTATTTATTTGTTGCCGAACGCGTTTACGACAGCTAATTTATTTTGTGGTTTCTTTGCGATTGTTCAGGCGATGAATAATCGTTTTGAAATGGCAGCGATTGCTATTTTCTTCGCTTTAGTGATGGATGGTATGGATGGGCGGGTTGCCCGTATGACCAATACTCAAAGCGCATTTGGCGAACAATATGATTCGCTAACAGATATGGTTTCTTTTGGGGTTGCGCCAGCTTTGGTAGCTTATGAGTGGGTTCTAAAAGACTTGGGCAAGTGGGGTTGGTTAGCTGCTTTTGCCTATTGCGCAGGTGCAGCCTTACGTTTGGCTAGATTTAATACGAATATTGGGGTTGTTGATAAAAGATTTTTCCAGGGATTGCCAAGTCCTGCGGCAGCTTCTTTGATTGCTGGTTTTGTTTGGTTGGCGATAGATAACAAGTTACCAGTTAAAGAACTATATATTCCTTGGGTCATGTTCGCGTTAACCATTTACGCTGGCATTACGATGGTCTCTAACGCCCTGTTCTATAGCGGTAAAGCTTTGGATGTGCGTTACAGAGCTCCTTTTGGAGTCATGATTTTGGTAATCCTCGGCTTTGTTTTAGTTTCAAGTGATCCTCCTGTAGCTTTATTTGGATTGTTTGTGGCTTACGCATTGTCAGGTTATATTTTTTGGGTATGGCAAAAAATTTCCTTGCCTAAGGGTAAAGCCTCAGATATCCTTTCTGACAGTTAAAACATTTTTGTGTATATTTGAGTCTATGAATTACAGCTCTTTGCTTCTATTATTACTAGGACTAGGTCAAAACCTGGGGTCGGTACACGCTTGAACAAATAGAGCAAAAGCAAGCAAAAACACCAACCCCAGCAAAGCTGGGGTTTTTTATTTTTATTTTTGGCAAATTGGGAGTTGGTTATGACGGATAAATTAATCATTTTTGATACCACGTTAAGAGATGGCGAACAGTCTCCTGGCGCATCGATGACTCGTGATGAGAAGGTGCGTATTGCCCGTCAACTAGAGCGCTTAAAAGTGGATGTGATTGAGGCGGGTTTCGCGGCTAGTTCGGATGGTGACTTCCATGCTATTTCAGCGATTGCTCAAGTGATTAAAGATTCGACAGTTTGTTCATTAGCGCGAGCGAATGAGCGAGATATTGGACGCGCAGCGGAAGCTTTGAAAGCAGCTAATTCAAAAAGAATCCATACTTTTATTGCGACAAGCCCATTGCATATGGAGAAGAAGTTGCGCATGACGCCTGATCAGGTATTTGAGCAGGCTAAGGCGGCAGTGCGTTTTGCACGTAATCACACAAATGATGTTGAATTTTCACCTGAAGATGGTTACAGGTCTGAAGTCGATTTCTTGTGCCGTGTGATTGAGGCTGTTATTGCAGAAGGCGCTACAACCATTAACGTACCGGATACAGTTGGTTATGGTGTCCCAGAACTTTACGGTAATTTTATTAAGACATTGCGTGAACGTGTTCCTAATTCCGATAAAGCCATTTGGTCTGTTCATTGCCATAATGACTTAGGCATGGGGGTTGCTAACTCATTGGCGGGCGTGAAGATTGGTGGTGCTCGTCAGGTGGAGTGTACGATCAACGGTTTAGGCGAGCGTGCGGGTAATACCTCTTTGGAAGAAGTGGTGATGGCGATTAAAACGCGTAAGGACTATTTCGACTTAACAGTAGGTATTGATACAACTCAGATTGTTCCAGCTTCTAAGATGGTCTCTCAAATTACGGGTTTTGTGGTGCAACCTAATAAAGCAGTGGTGGGTGCCAATGCATTTGCCCATGCCTCAGGTATTCACCAAGATGGCGTATTGAAAGCTCGTGATACTTACGAGATTATGCGAGCCGAAGATGTGGGTTGGGCTGCTAATAAGATTGTTTTAGGTAAATTGTCAGGCCGTAATGCATTTAAACAGCGCTTACAAGAATTAGGGGTTGTTTTGGATTCTGAGGCTGATTTGAATGATGCCTTCGCAAGATTTAAGACTTTGGCAGATCAAAAAGCTGAAATTTTTGATGAAGATATTCAGGCGATTGTGACTAATTCAGGGGTGGAAACTACCGATTACTTCCGTTTTGTGTCTTTATCCCAGAAATCAGAGACTGGTGAGCGACCTTTTGCAAAAGTGGTGTTTAAAGTCGGAGGGGAGGAGTTTTCATCCGAAGCAGAGGGGAATGGCCCGGTGGATGCAACGCTCAATGCCATTGAATCTAAAGTGAAAAGTGGTGCAGAGCAGCTTTTATATTCCGTTAATGCGATTACAACAGGTACGGAGTCTCAGGGCGAGGTGACTGTCCGCTTGTCTAAGGGTGGCCGCATCGTCAATGGCGTGGGAACGGACCCAGATATCGTGGCGGCTTCGGCAAAAGCTTATTTGGCAGCTTTAAATAAGCTTCATGACCCTAGTCAGCAGAAATTGAATGCCCAAATGGCTGTTTAGGCTATAATCTTGGCTCTTTCCGAGGAATTCCCTTGGAAAGAGTTTTTTTCAACAATTCGCACGACACGATGGGTGCCGGTCAGAAATGACCCTAAGCTCAAGTGTTCGCAAGTATGGAGTAATAAAAATGGCTATTGTTACAGCTAAAAAAGCGGAAATCGTTAAAGATAACGCACGCGCAGCAAACGACACAGGTAGTCCTGAAGTTCAGGTGGCTTTGTTAACGGCTCGCATTAATGACCTAACACCTCACTTCAAAGCAAATGCTAAAGATCATCACAGCCGTCGTGGCTTGTTGAAGATGGTTAGCCGTCGCCGTCGTTTACTCGACTATTTGAAAGGTAAAGATTTTGATCGTTACCGCGCTTTGATTGATAAGCTCGGTCTACGTAAGTAATACCGAAGATGCCTGCCCAAGGATGACCTAGGCAGGCATTGTCGTTTAGAGCGGTCGGTGGCTCTTTCGTTGCACAGGAACCGTGTCATTCCAAAGGTAGGTTAAAAATTCTCTTCTTAGCCTTTCTTTGGAATGGCATCCTTGCTTCGTAAGCCCCCAATGCTCCAGTGCTGCCATAGCGCTGCTATTTCTATGGCAAATGTTGATTGGAGATATACATAAATGACGATGTTTAAAAAAGCAGTAAAAAGTTTTCAATGGGGTTCACATACTGTTCGTATGGAAACAGGTGAAATTGCCCGTCAAGCGAGTGGTGCAGTATTAGTTGATGTTGATGACACGGTGGTATTGGCAACTGTTGTTGCCGCAAAAAATGCGAAACCAGGCCAAGATTTCTTCCCTTTAACAGTCGATTATTTGGAAAAAACTTATGCTGCCGGTAAGATTCCTGGCGGTTTTTTCCGTCGTGAAGGCCGCCCATCAGAAGGCGAGACTTTAATTTCTCGTTTGATCGATCGTCCGCTACGCCCATTGTTCCCAGAGGGTTTTTATAACGAAGTTCAGGTAGTAGTTCACGTTGTATCGATTAACCCAGATGTGCCTGCAGATATTCCTGCATTAATTGGCGCTTCTGCAGCTTTAGCTATCTCTGGTATCCCATTTAATGGCCCAGTTGGTGCAGCTCGTGTTGGTTATAAAGATGGTCAATACCTACTAAACCCAACACGTTTAGAGCAGACAACAAGCGAGCTTGATTTAATTGTTGCTGGTACTCAATCTGCTGTATTGATGGTTGAATCTGAAGCGCATCAATTATCAGAAGAAGTGATGCTGGGCGCGGTTGTTTATGGTCACGAACAAATGCAAACAGCGATCAATGCTATTAATGAATTGGTGGTTGAGGCTGGTAAGCCTGAGTGGGATTGGAAAGCTGCTCCTAAGAATGAGCCGTTAATTGCTAAGGTAACTGCATTGGCTGAGGTTGGTTTGCGCGAGGCTTATCAAATTCGTCAAAAACAAGCTCGCTCTACAAAATTAAAAGAAGTAACGGCTGATGTTTTAGCTAAATTGGCTGCCGAAGGTGACTTTGATGAAGTTGAAGTTGGCAACATCATGTTTGAAATTGAAGCCAAGATCGTTCGTAGCCAAGTATTGAATGGTGAGCCACGTATCGATGGTCGTGATACACGCACAGTTCGTCCAATCGAGATTCGTACTGGTGTGTTGCCACGTACACATGGTTCAGCTTTGTTTACTCGTGGTGAGACACAAGGTTTGGTTGTTGCTACATTGGGCACTGCTCGCGACGAGCAAATCATTGATGCCTTAGAAGGTGAACAACGTGATCGTTTCATGTTCCACTACAACATGCCTCCGTTTGCTACTGGTGAAACCGGCCGTGTAGGTAGCCCTAAGCGTCGTGAAATTGGTCACGGTCGTTTGGCGAAGCGCGCGTTGATTCCAGTTCTTCCATCTGCTGAAGAGTTTGCTTATAGCTTGCGCGTGGTGTCAGAGATTACTGAATCTAATGGTTCTTCATCAATGGCTTCGGTTTGCGGTGGTTGCTTGGCGATGATGGATGCAGGTGTTCCTGTTAAAGCGCATGTGGCTGGTGTAGCGATGGGCTTGATTTTGGATGGCAATCGTTTTGCTGTGTTGACAGATATCTTGGGTGATGAAGATCACTTAGGCGACATGGACTTTAAGGTTGCTGGTACATCAAACGGTATTACTGCTTTGCAGATGGATATCAAAGTTCAAGGTATCACTAAAGAAATTATGCAAGTAGCTTTAGCGCAAGCTAAAGAAGGTCGCTTACATATCTTGAGCAAAATGCAAGAAGCTATGGGTGGTGTTCGTACAGAGTTGTCTGCGCATGCTCCACGTATGGTGACTATTAAGATTCATCCAGACAAGATTCGTGAAGTGATTGGTAAAGGCGGTGCAACGATCCAGGCTCTAACAAAAGAAACTGGCACAAGCATTGATATTACTGATGACGGTACTGTAACAATTGCTTCTACAAGTGCTGAAGGCATGGAAGAAGCTAAGCGTCGTATTGAAGGTATTACTGCTGAGGCTGAAGTAGGTAAGATCTATGAAGGCCCTGTTGTTAAGCTACTTGAGTTCGGTGCTCTAGTTAATATCCTTCCTGGCAAAGATGGTTTGTTGCATATTTCAGAAATCGCTAATGAGCGTGTGAAAGATGTTAAAGACTACCTTCAAGAAGGTCAGACTGTGCGCGTTAAGTTGTTGGCTGCAGATGAGCGTGGACGTTTACGCTTGTCATTGAAAGCGGCTTGTGCTGATGAAGGTACAAGTATTGCTCCATTAAATGGTGCTGCGCCCGTTGAGGCGGCTCCTGCTGATGTGGCAACACCAGAGCAACAACAGTAAACCGGATAACGCACATGCGTGCTGTTGAGATCAGCCAATATGGCGGTCCTGAGGTGCTTAAGGCGGTTACTCGACCAGATTTGGTTGAGCCTGACTTAGGTTCTGGTCAGGTTCTAATACGTGTTAGAGCTGCTGGCATTAATCGCCCGGACATTTTGCAGCGCCAAGGCTTCTACCCAGTTCCTCCTGGTGCTTCAGATTTACCAGGATTGGAAATTGCTGGTGAAATTGTTGGCGGTGATTTAACTCATGCTGATAATTTTTTTAGTTTAGGCATTGGCCACCGTGTCTGCGCATTAGTTGCCGGGGGTGGATATGCCGAATATTGCATAGCGCCTTTGGCGCAATGTTTACCTGTGCCTAAAGGGCTTTCTGATGTTGAGGCTGCAAGCTTGCCTGAGACATTCTTCACTGTGTGGAGCAATGTTTTTGATAGGGCACGCTTAGGTTTAGATGGCCGAGGTAAGGAGACTTTATTGGTGCAGGGTGGTAGTAGCGGGATTGGTGTTACAGCCATTCAAATCGCTAAAGCCATGGGTCATGATGTCATTGTTACTGTTGGTAATGATGACAAATTAAAAGCATGTTTGGATCTAGGTGCTGATTTAGCTATCAATTACAAAACGCATGATTTTGTTGAAGAAGTTAAAAACTTTACAAAAGGCGTGGGCGCCAATGTCATTATTGATATGGTGGCTGGATCTTATTTAGGCAGAGAGATTAATTGCTTGGCGGATGATGGGCGTATTGTGGTGATCGCTCACCAAGGTGGCAAAACATCTGAGGTGGATGCAAACCAAATCATGCGTCGCCGTTTAACCATTACAGGTTCAACACTGAGGCCTAGGTCTGTTGAGTTTAAAGGGGCAATCGCGCGAGCTTTAAGAGCTTATGTTTGGCCGCTTATTGAAGAGCGTAAGATTAGACCTGTTATTTATGAGACATTTGTTTTAGAAGCTGCGGTAAAGGCTCATCAATTGATGGAGTCTAGTCAGCATATTGGCAAAATTGTTTTAACAGTTGATTAAGCGAGGAATCGATGAGACCTTTAACAATCATTGGTAATTGGAAAATGAATGGTAGTTTGTCTTCCAATCAAGCGTTGTTGGCGGAGATGCTGTCTCTTGGTGGTTCATTGTTTAAGCGCTCTGATGCGAAAACCCAGTTTGGGCTATGTGTGCCTTACCCGTACTTGTCCCAAGCTCAAGGTTTGCTGAAAGATTCTAGGATTGCCTTGGGTGCGCAAGATGTTTCAGATCATCCTTACGGGGCTTATACCGGTGATGTTAGTGCTCAAATGTTAGGTGAGTTTGGGTGTCGCTATGTCATCGTTGGCCACTCTGAGCGTCGCCAATACCATCATGAGGGTGATGGAGTGGTTGCGCGTAAGGCGCGTGCTGCTTTGCAGGCGGGGCTTGTGCCGATTATTTGCGTGGGTGAAACTGAAGAAGAACATGATGATGGCAAGACTTTGGCTGTGGTTCGTCGTCAACTTCAAGCTGTTTTAGATCTTTTGCAAGGGCAGATAGCAGGTTGTTTGATTGCTTATGAGCCAGTTTGGGCTATTGGTACGGGTAAAGTGCCAACGCCAACCGAGGCTCAAGATGTGCATCGAGAGTTACGTTTGCAGTTAGCTAAGTTTGATGATGAGGCAGCTTCTAAAGTAGCTATTTTGTACGGTGGTAGCTTAAAGCCTGATAATGCTCGTGAATTATTGGCAATGCCTGATATCGATGGTGGTTTAGTGGGTGGCGCATCTTTAAGTGCGGAAGAATTTGTGGCTTTATGCCAAGAGAATCAGTAATTATTGAATTAGATTGAATTAGTTTTTTGGAGAAATAGATGGAATGGCTTAAGACTTTATTGGTTGTTTTGCAAATTATTGCGGCAATTGGCGTTATTGGCTTGGTGTTGGTGCAGCAAGGTAAAGGTGCTGACATGGGCGCTGCCTTTGGGGGCGGGTCTTCAGGTGGTTTGTTTGGCGCAGCTGGTTCTGCCAATTTCCTTTCTCGTTTAACGGCTATTTTTGCAACAGTTTTCTTTATTTCTACTTTAGGAATTACTTTGTTGGGTTCGACAAAATCTCAGAATTCTGGGGTTTTATCAGGGACAAGTGCTCCAGCACCAGTTGTTGCGCCAGAGGTGCCTGCCGATACGGCTAAAAACAGCTCAGCAGCACCAACAGCACCTGTTACTGGATCTAGTCAGAATATTCCTAAATAAAACACGGCTAAAACCGTAAAAAACCTCAAAATATTAGGGTTAGTAAGCTAAAATCCTAGGGTTTTTACGAAGAGCCGTCGTGGTGGAATTGGTAGACACGCTATCTTGAGGGGGTAGTGGCGTAAGCTGTGCGAGTTCGAGTCTCGCCGACGGCACCAGAATAACCTTGGATCCTGCAGTCCGTCAGAAAACTGCAAGACCCGTTAGCGAAAATTGTTAATTGTTGTTTTCTAGTTACGACGAATTGGAACGCTCTTGAACTTAGAAGCTTATCTTCCCGTTTTACTATTCATCCTAGTGGGTGTTGGTGTTGGCCTTGTGCCAATGACATTGGGCAAAATTCTTGGCCCGAATAAACCTGATACTGAAAAAATTTCTCCATACGAGTGCGGTTTCGATGCGTTCGAAGATGCGCGTATGAAGTTTGATGTTCGCTATTACTTGGTGGCTATTCTATTTATTTTGTTCGACTTAGAAACTGCTTTCCTTTTCCCTTGGGGCGTAGCGTTAACTGATATTGGCTGGGCTGGCTACATTTCAATGTTTGTATTCATTTTGGAATTTGTAGTTGGTTTTGCATACATCTGGAAGAAAGGTGCCCTTAACTGGGAATAAGGACTGGACATGGCACTTGAAGGTATCTTAAAAGAAGGTTTTGTTACAACATCAGCAGATAAGTTGATTAACTGGACGCGCACAGGCTCATTGTGGCCTATGACCTTTGGTTTAGCTTGCTGCGCTGTAGAGATGATGCACGCTGGTGCTTCACGTTATGACTTAGACCGTTTTGGTGTAGTTTTTAGACCGTCACCACGTCAATCTGACTTGATGATTGTTGCTGGTACCTTGTGCAACAAAATGGCTCCAGCTTTGCGCAAGGTTTATGACCAGATGCCTGAGCCTCGTTGGGTTATTTCGATGGGCTCTTGTGCTAATGGTGGTGGTTACTATCATTACTCTTACTCCGTTGTACGTGGCTGTGATCGAATTGTTCCTGTTGATATTTATGTTCCAGGATGTCCGCCAACCGCTGAAGCATTGATGTACGGTATCTTGCAGTTGCAGGCCAAGATCAAGCGTACGAGCACTATTGCAAGGAAGGCTTGATATGTCAGAGCGTTTAACACTTCTTAAAGAGCGCCTAGAAAAAGTTTTAGGTAAAAAAGTTGCTCGTTTGCATGAGGCTTTGGGTGAATTGACTTTAGTTGTTCGTGCTGAGGATTATTTAGATGTTGCAACGCTATTGCGTGACGACGCTAGCTTGGGTTTTGAACAGCTAATTGATTTGTGCGGTGTGGATTACAGTGAATATAACAATGCCACATGGGAAGGTCCACGCTTTGCAGTGGTGAGTCATTTGCTTTCTGTGCAAAATAACTGGCGTTTACGTTTGCGTGTATTTGCTCCTGAAGATAGTTTCCCGTTAGTTGCTTCTGTGACGCCAATTTGGAATTCTGCCAATTGGTTTGAGAGAGAAGCTTTTGATCTTTACGGTATCTTGTTCGAAGGTCACGATGATCTCCGCCGCATTCTTACGGACTACGGTTTCATTGGGCATCCATTCCGTAAAGATTTCCCGATTTCTGGCAACGTTGAAATGCGTTATGACCCAGAACAAAAACGAGTTATTTATCAACCCGTCACTGTTGACCCTCGTGAAGTAACTCCAAGAGTTATTCGTGAAGAAAGCTACGGGGTTTAAGTCATGGCAGAAATTAAAAACTACACACTTAACTTTGGCCCGCAGCATCCGGCTGCTCACGGTGTTTTGCGTCT
The DNA here is from genome assembly GCF_018687515.1 of Polynucleobacter sp. MWH-Spelu-300-X4. NCBI lineage: Bacteria > Pseudomonadati > Pseudomonadota > Betaproteobacteria > Burkholderiales > Burkholderiaceae > Polynucleobacter > Polynucleobacter sp. MWH-Spelu-300-X4. Next base: position 1,258,096 of record NZ_CP061294.1, on the reverse strand, counting down.
TGTGTTGGAATTGGATGGCGAGGTTATTCAGCGCTCAGACCCACATATTGGTTTATTGCATCGCGCGACAGAGAAATTAGCTGAGACACGTACTTGGGTTCAAAACGTTCCTTATATGGATCGTTTGGACTATGTATCGATGATGGCTAATGAGCATGCTTATGTGATGGCTATTGAGAAACTATTGCAAGTTGATGTGCCAGTTAGAGCTCAATATATCCGCGTGATGTTTGATGAGATCACTCGTTTGCTTAATCATTTACTGTGGATTGGTTGCCATGGTTTAGACGTTGGTGCGATGGCTGTGTTCTTGTATGCCTTCCGTGAACGTGAAGATTTGTTCGATATGTATGAGGCTGTTTCAGGTGCTCGTATGCACGCGGCTTACTATCGTCCGGGTGGCGTGTATCGTGATTTGCCAGATGTGATGCCTCAGTATTTAGCCAACAAGGTACGTGGCGAGAAGGCTGCTAAAAAATTAAATGAGAATCGTCAGGGTTCTTTACTTGATTTCATTGAGGACTTTACCAATCGATTCCCAGCATATGTTGATGAGTATGAAACGTTGTTGACCGATAACCGTATCTGGAAACAACGTTTGGTTGGTATTGGCGTGGTGTCACCGGAGCGTGCATTCCAGTTGGGATTCACTGGTGCGATGTTGCGTGGTTCAGGTATTGAGTGGGATTTGCGTAAGAAGCAGCCTTATGAGGTTTATGACCAGTTGGATTTTGATATTCCAGTAGGTGTTAATGGCGATTCTTACGATCGTTATTTGGTGCGTGTGGAAGAGATGCGTCAATCCAACAGAATCATTAAACAGTGTGTGAAGTGGTTACGTCAGAATCCTGGTGCAGTCATGAGTGATAACCATAAAGTGACAAGCCCAAAACGTGAAGATATGAAATCCAATATGGAAGAGTTGATTCACCACTTCAAACTATTTACCGAAGGTATTCATGTGCCTGAAGGCGAGGCTTACGCAGCTGTTGAGCATCCAAAAGGTGAGTTCGGTATTTATGCAATCTCAGATGGCGCTAATAAGCCATACCGTTTGAAGATTCGCGCCCCAGGTTTTGTGCATTTATCTGCACTAGATGAGATGGCAAAGGGCCACATGTTGGCTGATGCTGTAACTATTATTGGTACGCAGGACATTGTGTTCGGCGAGATTGACCGCTAAAAGGATAAGAGAACAACATGTTGTCTGCACAAGCCCGCGCCGAAATCGATCGCAATATTGCAAAGTATCCGGCTGAACAAAAACAATCTGCTGTGATGGCTGCTTTGGTTGTCGCGCAAGATCACTATGGTTGGGTAACGCCAGAGTCTATTGAAGAGCTTGCACAAATTCTTGAAATGCCTCCAATTGCTATTCAAGAAGTTGCAACTTTTTACAATATGTATGACACCAAACCTGTCGGTAAATTCAAGTTAGCAGTTTGTACAAATCTCCCATGTGAATTATCTGGCGGTACTCGCGCAGGTGAGTATTTGAAGAAAAAATTAGGTATTGGTTACAACGAAACAACGCCGTGTGGCACGTTTACTCTTAAAGAGGGTGAGTGCATGGGGGCTTGTGGTGATGCGCCAGTAGCTATCGTCAATAACAAAACTATGTGTAGCTTCATGAGTAATGAGAAGTTAGATGCCTTGATCGAGGAATTAAAAGCTAAAGCTCAAGGAGGTGCGGCATGACCTCTTTACATAATCGCCATATCCAGCCTTTGATTTTGGCTGACTTAACTGGTGATAACTGGCATCTCAAAGATTATGTGGCTCGCGGCGGTTATGCGCAGCTTCGTAAAATTTTGACGGAAGGCATGACGCCTGAGGCGGTAATTGCCGAGGTGAAAGCTTCTGGTCTGCGTGGCCGTGGTGGTGCGGGCTTTCCAACTGGTTTGAAGTGGAGTTTTATGCCACGCCAGTTCCCTGGTCAAAAGTATCTTGTTTGTAATACTGACGAAGGCGAGCCTGGTACTTTTAAAGATAGAGACATCATTCGCTATAACCCGCATGCGTTGATTGAGGGTATGACGATTGCTGCTTATGCGATGGGTATTTCAGTTGGATACAACTATATCCATGGGGAAATTTGGGAAGGTTATGTGCGTTTTGAAGAGGCTCTTGAAGAGGCTCGCGCTGCTGGTTTCTTGGGCGACAAAATTCTAGGCGCAGATTTCTCATTCCAGTTGCACGCGCATCATGGTTGGGGTGCATATATTTGCGGTGAAGAAACTGCCTTGCTTGAGTCTTTAGAAGGCAAGAAGGGGCAGCCTCGTTTTAAACCGCCATTCCCAGCTAGCTTTGGTTTGTATGGCAAACCAACGACGATTAATAACACTGAGACCTTTGCTGCTGTTCCATTTATTTTTAAAGTGGGCGGTGAGAGTTATGCGAAGTTGGGCAAGCCAAATAATGGCGGCACAAAAATCTTCTCTATTTCTGGTGATGTTGAACGTCCTGGTAATTATGAAATCCCATTAGGCACACCATTCTCTACATTGTTAGAGTTGGCTGGCGGCATGCGTGGCGGTAAAAAAATTAAAGCGGTTATTCCTGGCGGTTCATCTGCACCAGTTATTCCTGGCGCAATGATGATGGAAACGACCATGGACTATGACAGCATTGCTAAAGCTGGCTCTATGTTGGGTTCAGGTGCTGTGATTGTGATGGATGAAACGCGTTGCATGGTTAAATCTTTGCTACGTTTGTCTTATTTCTATCACGAAGAATCATGTGGTCAATGCACGCCGTGTCGAGAGGGCACTGGTTGGTTGTGGCGCATTGTTAATCGCATTGAGCATGGTGAAGGTCGCCCTGAAGATTTAGATCTTTTAAATGATGTGGCTGCCAATATTCAAGGTAGAACAATTTGTGCATTAGGTGATGCTGCGGCAATGCCTGTGCGAGGTATGTTGAAGCATTACATGGATGAGTTTGCGTATCACGTTGATCATAAGCGTTGTCTTGTGCCAGCTTACGTTTAAACATCTAAGAAGAGACCGACGGGAAAAAAGATGGTTGAAATCGAAATTGATGGCAAATCGGTAGAAGTCCAACAGGGCTCTATGGTGATGGAGGCGGCTAAGAAATTAGGTACGCACATCCCTCATTTTTGCTATCACAAGAAGTTATCGATTGCGGCAAACTGCCGCATGTGTTTGGTTGAAGTGGAGAAGGCGCCTAAGCCTTTGCCCGCATGCGCAACGCCAGTGACGCCAGGCATGAAGGTGCATACGCATTCTGAGAAGGCAGTGGCTGCTCAAAAGTCCGTGATGGAATTTTTGTTAATTAACCATCCGTTGGATTGTCCAATTTGCGACCAAGGTGGTGAGTGCCAATTGCAAGATTTAGCGGTTGGCTACGGTAATACAACTTCACGTTATTCCGAAGAGAAACGCGTTGTATTCCATAAGAATGTTGGCCCATTGATTTCTATGGAAGAGATGAGCCGTTGTATTCATTGCACACGTTGCGTACGTTTCGGTCAGGAAATTGCTGGTGTGATGGAGTTGGGTATGCTCAATCGTGGCGAGCATTCTGAAATCACTTCTTTTGTGGGTAAATCGGTTGACTCAGAATTGTCTGGCAACATGATTGACTTGTGCCCAGTGGGTGCCTTAACAAGTAAACCATTCCGTTACTCTGCTCGTACTTGGGAGTTGGGCCGCAAGCGTTCAGTAAGTCCTCATGATAGTTTGGGTTCAAATATTGTTCTTCAGACGAAAGCTAATCAAGTATTGCGCACTGTTCCATTGGAAAATGATGGAATTAATGAGTGTTGGATTAGCGATAAAGATCGCTTTGCTTACGAAGGCTTAAACAGTCCCGAGCGTCTTAAGGTGCCAATGGTTAAGCAAGACAACCGTTGGATTGAAACAAGCTGGGAAGCAGCGCTTGATTACATCAGTCGTTCATTGAATTCTATTAAAACTGATCATGGCTCAGATGCTATTGCTGCTTTGGCGCATCCGATGTCTAGCGTTGAAGAGTTATATCTATTACAGAAGGTGGTGCGCGGTTTAGGGTCATCTAATATTGAAACGCGCCTACGCCAGCAAGATGTCAGTGGTGCAGCAAGGGCTCCATGGTTGGGCATGTCAATTGCTGATTTTGGTCAATTACAGCGCGCATTCTTTATTGGTAGCTTCTTCCGTAAAGATCAACCGTTACTAGCAGCACGTGCTCGTGCTGCTACAAAGCGTGGATTAAAAGTTGCTCGTTTGGGTGCTAGCGCTGAAGATTGGTTAATGCCAGTTAATGCGAGTGCTGTTGTTGCTCCATCCAATTGGGTTGCTGAGTTAGCGAGTATTGCTGTAGCTGTTGCACAGGCAAAAGGTGTTGCTGCTCCAGCGGATGTAAAAGTAAGTGCTGTTGCAAAAGAAATTGCAGATAGCCTAAGCTCTGGTGAGCGTAAGGGTGTGTTCTTGGGTGCTGCTGCTATGGCTCATCCACAGTTTGCTCAGTTACATGCTTATGCTCAATTCATTGCGGAGCAGACTGGCGCGACCTTAGGTTTCTTGCCTGAAGGTGGTAATGCTGTTGGTGCGCATCTTGTTAAAGCAGTTTCAGAGTCTGGCGTTCAAGGTGCCTTAGCTAAGAATCTGAAGGCGGTTATTTTGATGGGTCTTGAGCCAAGTCTTGATTTGGCTGACCCGCAAGCAGCTAAATCAACTTTGGCTAAAGCCGGCACAGTCATTGCTATGACTGCTTACGATACTTCTGAGTTGCGTGAGGTGGCTGATGTGCTTTTGCCAATCACGCCATACACTGAGACATCCGGTAGTTTTGTTAACGCTGAAGGCACTTTGCAATCTGTTCAGGCGGCCGTTCGCCCATTAGGTGAAGCGAGACCTGGTTGGAAAGTATTGCGTGTTTTAGGTAATGTTTTAGGTTTGGATAATTACTACTTTGATAGTTCTGAAGAAGTTTTATCTGAGGCACTTCCTGCTAATTTTGCTGCGCAGTTGAACAACGCAACTTCAGTAAAACCTACTGGTATCAATGCGCAAACTTTGGCGACGGAGCGTTTGGCAGATGTACCTATTCATTCAAGTGATGCAATTGTGCGTCGAGCACCCGCTCTTCAATTAACGCAAGATGGTAAGCGTGCTCTTAAAGCAGGGTTACCAAGTAGTTTGTTTGCAAGCTTGGGAATTAAAGAGGGTGATGCAGTGAAGGTGACTCAATCAGGTGTTAGTGTTACGTTGCCTGCTACTGAAGAAAAAGGTTTAGCTGATGGTGTTGTTCGTGTGTCAGCTGCAACTGTGGCTAGCGCTCAATTAGGCGCTATGTTTGGTCTATTGACAGTGGAGCGCGCATGACCGAGCTAATTCAAACAATTAATACGCACGGCTTAGAGCTATTTGGCGCGCTTTTGTGGCCAATCGTTTGGACTTTATTGAAAATCGTTGTGGTAGTTTTGCCGATGTTTGGTTGTGTTGCCTATTTAACTTTGTGGGAGCGCAAGCTTATCGGTTGGATGCATATCCGTTTAGGACCAAACCGTGTTGGTCCTTTGGGTTTGTTGCAGCCGATTGCCGATGCTTTGAAGTTGCTTCTTAAAGAAGTCATTATTCCAAGTAAAGCAAACAAGGTTTTATATATCGTCGCTCCAATTATGGTGATTGCTCCAGCTTTTGCAGCTTGGGCGGTAGTGCCTTTCCAAGCTGAGTTGGTGTTAGCTGATGTGAATGCTGGTTTGCTTTATGTGATGGCTATTACATCGATTGGTGTGTATGGCGTTATTTTGGCGGGGTGGGCATCTAACTCTAAATATGCTTTCTTAGGCGCTATGCGAGCTTCAGCCCAAATGGTTTCTTATGAAATTGCCATGGGCTTTTCATTAGCGGCTGTTTTGACTATTTCTGGCACATTGAACTTAAGCGATATTGTTAAGTCGCAACAGGCGGGCATGTTTGCCGGTATGGGTTTGAACTTCTTATCTTGGAACTGGTTGCCATTGTTACCAATGTTTGTGATTTATTTCATTTCTGGTGTGGCTGAAACCAATCGTCATCCATTTGACGTGGTTGAGGGTGAGTCAGAGATTGTTGCTGGCCATATGATTGAGTACTCTGGTATGGCTTTTGCGATGTTCTTCTTGGCTGAATACGCCAATATGATTTTGATTGCAGCCTTAACATCCATTATGTTCTTGGGTGGTTGGGATCCGATTATTGATGCACCAGTGTTGCGTGATATTCCTGGTTTCTTCTGGTTAGTAGGTAAGACTTTCTTCCTCTTATCTTGTGTTATCTGGTTGCGTGCTTCATTCCCTCGTTATCGCTATGACCAAATCATGCGTTTAGGTTGGAAAGTCTTTATTCCCATCTCAATCTTTTGGGTGATGTTGGTGGGTGCGTGGGTGTTATCACCCTGGAATATTTGGAAATAAGGCGGAGATAAGATTATGTTTTTACGTATCCGCGAATTTTTGAACAGCCTTTTATTGAAAGAGTTGTTCCAAGGTTTGGCTCTTACTGGTAAGTATTTATTTAAGCCAAAGATTACGATTCAGTACCCGGAAGAGAAGACGCCAATGTCTCCTCGTTTCCGTGGCGTGCATGCATTACGTCGCTACCCTAATGGGGAAGAGCGTTGTATCGCTTGTAAATTGTGTGAAGCTGTTTGCCCAGCAATGGCTATTAGCATTGAGTCAGATCAGCGTGAAGATGGTTCTCGCCGCACAACTCGTTACGATATTGATTTAACAAAATGCATTTTCTGTGGTTTTTGCGAAGAAGCTTGCCCAGTTGATGCCATTGTTGAAACACACATTCACGAATACCACGGTGAAAAGCGTGGTGATTTGTATTTCACAAAAGAAATGTTGTTGGCAATTGGTGATCGTTATGAAGACGAGATTGCTGCTAACAAGTCAGCGGATGCTAAATACAGATGATCTTAGAACCTCAATCAATTCTCTTTTTCATATTTGCGGCAATCTTAGTAATTGCTGCGTTACGCGTTATTACGGCGCATAACCCTGTTCACTCAGCACTATTCTTGGTGTTGTCGTTTTTTACGGCAGCTGCGCTTTGGATGTTGTTGCAAGCTGAATTCTTGGCGATTGTCTTAGTGCTGGTTTATGTCGGGGCTGTGATGGTCTTATTCTTGTTCGTTGTGATGATGTTGGATTTAGATCTTGAGCATCTTCGTAAAGGATTTAAGCAATTCTTGCCGTTAGCCTCATTGGTGGGCGCAGTCATTGTTGCTGAAATGGCAATTGTGTTGGTGCGTGGATTCGTTGGTACTGCTGCGCCTGTTCAAGCATTGGCTCCAGATGTAGCAGCGAACAATACAAAAGCATTAGGTACTTTGTTGTACACCACTTACTTATTTAGTTTTGAGGTGGCGGGTCTTATTTTGTTGGTGGCCATTATTGCTGCTGTTGCATTGACTTTGCGTCACCGTAAAGATACGAAAACACAGGACATTGCTGAGCAGATTCGTACACGTAAAGAAGATCGTGTGCGCATGGTGACAGGTATGTCTGCGGACACTTCAGTTAAAAAAGATTAAGGACAGGGGAGACGTTATGACGATTACTTTGGCTCATTACCTTGTTCTAGGTGCCATTTTGTTTGCAATTGGTGTGGTTGGCGTATTTCTTAACCGTAAAAACCTAATTGTTTTATTAATGTCGCTTGAATTAATACTTTTGGCTGTGAATATGAATTTCATCGCTTTCTCTCATTATTTGGGAGATTTGGCTGGCCAAGTATTTGTGTTTTTCATTCTGACTGTGGCTGCTGCAGAGGCTGCGATCGGTTTGGCTATTTTGGTAACAATGTTCCGTAAGCTTGACACGATTCATGCTGAGGATCTTGGACAACTGAAGGGCTAACAGAATCTCTTTTATGACTATGACTCCTACGTTAAACCCTCTCGTATTACTGGCCATTCCTCTTGCCCCATTAGTGGGGTCAGCGATTGCTGGTTTATTTGGTACCAAGTTCTTTGGTAATTTAATTGGCCGAGCAACGGCTCATACTGTAACTATTCTTGGTGTGGCTATTGCTTGCGCGCTGTCATTCATGGTTTTGAATGATGTAATGGCCGGCGCAAGATTTAATGAAACTATTTATGTTTGGATGAAATTAGGTGAGCTTAGCTTAGAGGTTGGTTTCTTGGTGGATCCTTTAACAGCTATGATGATGGTGGTTGTGACATTTGTTTCACTGATGGTTCATATCTACACCATTGGCTATATGGCTGAAGATGAGGGGTACGCTCGTTTCTTCTCTTATATTTCATTGTTTACCTTCTCCATGTTGATGTTGGTGATGAGTAATAATTTCTTGCAGCTTTTCTTTGGTTGGGAAGCAGTGGGCTTAGTCTCTTATTTATTGATTGGTTTCTGGTACACAAGACCAACGGCTATTTTCGCTAACATGAAAGCCTTTTTAGTAAATCGTGTTGGCGACTTTGGGTTTATTTTAGGTATTGGTTTGTTATTGGCTTATAGCGGCAGCATGAGCTATGACGGTGTATTTGCTCAAAAGGATGTATTAGTCCAGCAAATGTTGCCAGGTACTGATTGGAATCTATTAACCGTAGCTTGTATTTGTTTGTTTATCGGTGCGATGGGTAAATCTGCTCAATTTCCATTGCATGTTTGGTTGCCAGATTCAATGGAAGGCCCAACACCTATTTCAGCATTGATTCACGCGGCGACCATGGTAACCGCTGGTATCTTCATGGTGAGTCGTATGTCACCGTTGTTTGAGTTAACAGATACAGCTTTATCGTTTGTTTTGATCATTGGTTCTATTACTGCCTTATTCATGGGTTTCTTGGGTATTGTTCAGAATGACATCAAACGTGTGGTGGCTTACTCAACTTTGTCTCAATTGGGTTATATGACCGTAGCGTTAGGTGTATCTGCTTATCCAGTGGCAGTATTCCATTTGATGACGCATGCATTCTTTAAAGCATTGTTGTTCCTTGGCGCGGGTAGTGTGATTATGGGTATGCATCATGATCAAGATATGCGCAATATGGGCGGCTTATGGAAGTACATGCCCATTACATGGCTTACTTCTTTAATTGGTTCATTAGCTTTAATCGGCACACCTTTCTTCTCGGGTTTCTATTCAAAAGATTCGATTATTGAAGCGGTTGCTGAAAGCCATATTTATGGCTCAGGCTTTGCTTATTTTGCGGTAATGGCAGGCGTGTTTATTACTGCTTTCTATTCATTCCGTATGTACTTCTTGGTATTCCATGGCAAAGAGCGTTTTGGCCAACCTCATGATGATCATGGCCATGGTCATGACGATCATGATGCACATGATGATCACCATGGATTAGCTCCTGGTCAAAAACCACATGAGTCTCCTTGGGTTGTGACATTGCCCTTGGTGATGTTGGCGATTCCTTCTGTGATTGTTGGTTATTTTGCTATCGAACCTATGTTGTTTGGTGAATTCTTTAATGGCGCCATTTTTGTTAATTTAGAACAGCACCATGCTATGAAAGAATTGGCCGAGGCATTCCATGGCCCAGTAGCTATGGCTTTGCACTCATTGCATAGTCCTGTGCTTTACTTGGCTCTAGGTGGTGTTGTGACTGCTGCGGTTTTCTATCTTTGGTTGCCTCAAATACCTGCGTTCTTTGCGCGTGTGCTTGCACCTGTGAAGAATGTTCTCGATAACAAGTATTACCTAGATGACTTTAATCAAGCTGTATTTGCTAAAGGTGCCAGAGTATTAGGCGCTGGTTTGTGGAAGGGCGCAGATCAAGGTTTGATTGATGGTTTAGTTGTTAACGGTAGTGCTAAGTTGGTTGGCTGGTTCTCTGGTAGTGTTCGCAAAGTTCAGTCTGGCTATCTTTATCACTATGCGTTCGCCATGATTTTGGGCCTGATTGGCTTGATTACATGGATTTTATATACCCATTTGGGCTCGATTAAATAAGCACAACAGAAGAGCGCCTTTATATGATTCTTTCTTACGCAATTTGGCTACCGGTTATTTTCGGTTTAATTATTCTGTTCACAGGTTCGGACAATAGCAAAGGCTATGTTCGCGTGATGGCCTTGATCGGTGCTTTGATTAGCTTTGCAGTGACCCTGCCGCTAGTAACTGGTTTTGATACAAGCACTGCATCTATGCAGTTTGTTGAGCAGGTTGCTTGGATTCCTCGTTATGACATTAACTACTTCTTGGGTGTTGATGGTATTTCAATGTGGTTTGTTTTCTTAACCGCATTCATTACAGTAATCGTTGTGATTGCTGCTTGGGAGGTTATTACGCATAACGTTGCTCAATACATGGCTGCGTTCTTGATTCTTTCAGGCTTAATGATCGGCGTATTTTCAGCATTAGACGGTTTATTGTTCTATGTTTTCTTTGAGGCCACATTGATTCCGATGTACATCATTATTGGTGTTTGGGGTGGGCCAAATCGTGTGTATGCCGCATTTAAATTCTTCTTATATACCTTGTTGGGATCGTTGTTAACGTTGATTGCAATTTTGTATCTTTACAACGTGACAGATACATTCAACATCTTGACTTGGCATAAAGCCAAGTTAGATATCGTTGAGCAAGTTTTCTTGTTTGCGGCGTTCTTTATGGCGTTTGCTGTTAAGGTGCCAATGTGGCCAGTACATACTTGGTTGCCAGATGCGCACGTAGAAGCGCCAACAGGTGGTTCTGTAGTTTTGGCTGCGATTATGTTGAAATTGGGAGCCTACGGTTTTCTAAGATTCTCATTGCCGATTGCACCTGATGCAAGCCAGTATTTGGCACCATTCATTATTACGCTGTCATTGGTAGCTGTTATTTATATTGGTTTGGTTGCTTTAGTCCAAGCGGATATGAAGAAGTTGGTGGCTTATTCATCAATTGCCCACATGGGTTTTGTGACTTTGGGTTTCTTTATTTTTAACCCAATGGGCGTTGAGGGTGCAATCGTTCAAATGGTTTCACACGGTTTTATTTCAGGGGCTATGTTCTTGAGTATTGGTGTGTTGTATGACCGTATGCATTCACGACAAATCGCTGATTACGGTGGCGTTGTGAATAAGATGCCTAAGTTCACTGCATTTGCTGTGTTGTTTGCTATGGCTAACTGCGGTTTGCCAGCGACATCAGGTTTTGTAGGTGAGTTCATGGTTATTTTGGCCGCAGTTGACTATGACTTCTTGATCGGCATTTTGGCTGCAACTGCTTTGATCCTTGGCGCTGCTTATTCTTTGTGGATGACCAAGCGCGTGTTCTTTGGCGATGTCGCTAATAAGCATGTGGCAGAGTTGACTGATATTAATGCGCGTGAGTTCTTGATGATGGGTATTTTGGCCATTTTCACGATTGGCATGGGTGTTTATCCAAAACCATTTACAGATGTCATGCACGTTTCTGTGATCGAGCTTTTAAAGCACGTCGCAGTTAGTAAGCTTTGATCCTGATTAAGGGAAAGAAAAAATATGCAAACGATTGATTTGATTGCCTTGTTGCCGGAGTTGGTTCTTTCTGCGGTAGCTTGCTTGCTGTTATTAACGGCTTTTATGAATGAGCCTTTGGCAAGTGATGACAATATTTTTTATGCGCCACGCGGGACTGAGCTTGCATACAAGGTTACTTTATTTACCTTGTTAGGTTTAAGTTTTGCTTTTGGTTTGCAAGCGGTTGATCAACCTGTGCATGCCTTTAACGGCTTGTTTATGGTGGATGCACTATCTAGCTTATTAAAGTCAGTAGCTTGTTTAGCTGTTTTGATCAGTTTGATTTATTCCAAAAAATATTTGATTGATCGCGGCTTGTTCCGTGTGGATTTTATTGTTTTGAGTTTATTGGCTTTGTTGGGCCAGTGCGTCATGATTTCAGGTTCCAATTTAATGACTTTGTATTTGGGCCTAGAGTTATTGGCATTACCTACTTACGCTTTGGTGGCGATGCGACGTGATTCAAGCATTAGTACTGAAGCTGCGATGAAATATTTTATTTTGGGTGCGTTAGCTTCAGGTTTCTTGTTGTATGGCATGTCGATGCTTTATGGTGCAACGGGTAGCCTTGATTTAGATGAAATTGTTAAGGCCGTAGGGGATGCTCGCATCAATCGATTAGTTTTGGCATTTGCTGTTGTATTTATCGTGTCTGGTTTGGCATTTAAGTTAGGTGTTGCTCCATTCCATATGTGGGTGCCAGACGTCTATCAAGGTGCTCCAACAGCCATGACTTTGATGATTGCTGGTGCGCCTAAGTTGGCTGCTTTTGGTTTGTTATTCCGTTTATTGGTTGGCGCTTTGTTGCCGCTAACTCAGGATTGGCAGCCCATGATCATGATCATGGCGGTGCTCTCGTTGGTGGTAGGTAATTTAACTGCGATTGCTCAAACTAATGTGAAGCGTATGTTGGCCTATTCGACGATTTCTCATATGGGCTTCATGATTTTAGGTATGTTGTCTATTTTTGATGGCAATGCTTACAGTGGAGCGTTGTTTTACGCTGTCACTTATGTATTGACTACTTTAGGCTCTTTTGGTTTGTTGATGATTTTGTCGCGCCAAGGTTATGAGTGTGAAACTTTGGATGATCTTAAGGGGTTAAATCGTCGCAATCCATGGTTAGCATTTATGGGCTTGGTGTTGATGTTCTCTTTAGCGGGTATTCCTCCAACAGTTGGTTTTGCCGCAAAATTATCCATTTTAGAAACGCTCATTGATTCAGGTCATTTGTATTTAGCCATTATTGCCGTTATGGCATCCTTAGTAGGTGCTTTCTACTATTTGCGTGTGGTGAAGTTCATGTATTTTGATGAGCCAGTTCAAACAGCTCCAATTGAGGGTGGTGGAATTGCTAAAACGGTGTTTACATTAAATGGTGTTTTTGTTCTCCTTTGTGGCATTTACCCTGCAACTCTAATGGCTTTATGTTTAACTGCCATGACCAAAACATTGATTAGTTAGAGATGACGCCTACTAGCTTGAGCTTAGAAACTTGGTTAGTTATATTGGTCGCCCTAGTGGCGGCCAATTTGGCTTTTATGTCCCCACGTTTTATGTTTATTAAAAAACTAGCTGATAAACATCCTGGTTGGTGTTTATTGGAGATGTTGATTTGGTATTGCTTGGTCGGTGCTTTAGCTTATTTTTTAGAAAATATGATTGGCAATGTCTTCCCTAAGCATTGGGAATTTTTTGCTATTACTATTTGCCTTTTCTTGGTGGGTGCATTCCCAGGGTTTACTTGGCGCTTTCTTCTTAAGCATCGAGATAATACGATCGAAGGTTAGGTGTGAGTTTTAAAGAAAAAAACTTATCCGACTTACCTTTATCTGATCTGCACTTAAGGGAAACATGCATCTCTTCAAAGGATGCTTATCAAGGTAATTTCCTGAAGATGAAAAAAGATATTGTTTCATTGCCTGATGGTAAAGAAACCTATCGTGAATATTTAATTCATCCGGGTGCTGTTGCGATTATTCCTATTTTGAATGATGGTCGAATTCTGCTAGAGAGACAGTTTCGTTACCCAGTAGATGCGGCCATGATTGAGATTCCCGCTGGTAAGCTTGAATTGGATGAGGATCCGTTGTTATGCGCTCAGCGCGAGCTTTTGGAAGAGACGGGCTATTCCGCAACTGAGTGGGAGTATTTGGGAAAGATTCATCCGGTCATCTCTTACTCAACTGAAATTATTGAAATATTTTTGGCTAAGGGGTTGGAGCAGGGGGAGCGGTGTTTGGATGAAGGCGAATTTTTAGATGTCTTTGCTGCCACCCTAGAAGAAATGCATCAGTGGATTGCCGAGGGAAAAATCACAGATGTTAAAACGATTATTGCTGTTTATCACTTGTCTAGACGTTTAAAAGATCGTTAACAGCTTGAAATTGAAAAATATGTCACTATTTGTCTTATATGAAAGTTTATAACCTAACCTGCCATCTTGATCACCGCTTTGAAGGGTGGTTTGCTTCTGAGGCTGATGCCCTAGAGCAGCAAGAAAATGGCTTATTAATTTGCCCTATTTGCGAAAGCAAGGAGATTACTCGCCTTCCTTCTGCGCCAAGAATTAGTAAAGGGGTAGTGGAAAAAGCCCCTGTATCTTCTGATCTTTCTGCGGCCGTGGTTGATGGTAACTCTATGGTTTTATCTGCTCCGGAGCAGGCTAAGTTACAGGCTCAAGTCCAGGCGACTGTCATGAAGGCCATGAGAGAGTTAATTAATAAAACGGAAGACGTTGGCGATAATTTTGCTGAAGAGGCAAGAAAAATTCATTATCGTGAAGCCCCAGAGCGCAGTATTCGTGGCCATGCCACGCAAGATGAAACTGCGGAATTAAGGGAAGAGGGGATTGAAGTTGTTGCCCTGCCGATTCTGCCAGCGTTAAAAGATACCCTACAGTAATTTATTGGGCTGGGACAACTCGTTGTTTGCGGCTGTAGTCTTGGACTGGAACTTCTTTGGGTTTTAGGCGGCGCTCGCAAATTGGCTGTCCGTCTAGTATTTTCCCAATTGAGCAATCTTGGTCCGCACTTTCTGAAATGGCGTGATCTGTCGGACTTTTGCCTGTGCCAGCAGTCGTTGCGACGCTGGCTGCTGTAACGGGGTAGGCGGCTACTAGGGCGCAACCTTGCAGTGCTGCAGTAATTGTTATAAAAACAATAATTAATCGAAGTAAATGAAGATCAGCCAATTTTTTGAAATTTCGATATAGTTGTAATTCTAAGAATATAAATGATGTGGGAGACAAAATGTCAGTAACTATTGGACACCATATTAATGGTGAAGTTGTTCTATTGGGTGGTTCAAAAGCCCCCGTATATGAGCCTGCTACCGGCCAGGTTAGGGCCGAAGTTGAGTTAGCCTCAGTCGATGGTGTTGCAAAAGCTGTGGCGGCTGCAAAAGCTGCTTTCCCTGCTTGGTCTAGTACTCCGGTAACTCGACGCGCTAAAGTCATGTTTAACTTTAAAGCGATTATCGAGGCTCGTGTAGATGAGTTAGCTGAAGTTATTACACGCGAGCATGGTAAGACCTTTGATGATGCTAAGGGCGAAATCGCACGTGGTTTAGAAGTGGTTGATTTTGCTTGTGGTATCCCTCAGTTACTTAAAGGCGAATATACCGAGCAAATTGCTAAAGGTATGGATGCTTGGACCATGCGTCAGGCTTTGGGGGTTTGCGCAGGTATTACGCCATTTAACTTCCCAGCAATGGTTCCTATGTGGATGTACCCAGTGGCGATTGCATGTGGCAACACATTTGTATTAAAACCTTCTGAAAGAGATCCTTCTGCTGCTTTGTTGGCGGCAAAATGGTTGGAAGAGGCTGGTTTGCCTAAGGGTGTTTTTAATGTGGTGCATGGTGATAAAACTGCCGTAGACGCATTGCTAACCCACCCAGATGTAAAGGCTATTAGTTTTGTGGGCTCAACACCTATTGCTTCTTATATTTACGAGACAGCAGCTAAAAATGGCAAGAGAGTTCAAGCTTTGGGTGGCGCCAAGAATCACATGGTGGTGATGCCTGATGCTGACTTAGACCAAGCGGTTGACGCTTTGATGGGGGCTGCATACGGCTCCGCAGGTGAGCGTTGTATGGCTATTTCCGTAGCCGTTGCTGTTGGTCAAGTGGGAGATGCCTTGATCGAAAAATTAACAGCACGTATCAAGACCCTTAAGGTGGATAACGGTATGAAGCCTGGCGCGGAAATGGGACCGTTGGTGACTAAGACTCACTTAGATAAAGTAACTGGTTATGTCAATGCCGGTGTTAAAGAAGGCGCGAAGTTGGTGGTAGATGGCCGAGGTTTAAAAGTGGCAGGCGCTGAAAATGGCTTCTTCTTGGGCGGCTGTTTATTTGATGATGTAAAACCAAATATGAGCATCTATAAAGAAGAGATCTTTGGTCCAGTTTTAGGTGTTATGCGTGTGCCTAATGTCGCAACAGCGATTGAGCTAATTAACGATCATGAGTTTGGTAATGGCACAGCTATCTTTACGCGTGATGGTAATACCGCTAGAGAGTTTGTTAACCGTATTCAGGTGGGGATGGTAGGGGTCAATGTGCCTATTC
This sequence comes from Polynucleobacter sp. MWH-Spelu-300-X4, assembly GCF_018687515.1. NCBI lineage: Bacteria > Pseudomonadati > Pseudomonadota > Betaproteobacteria > Burkholderiales > Burkholderiaceae > Polynucleobacter > Polynucleobacter sp. MWH-Spelu-300-X4. The sequence goes on along the minus strand of NZ_CP061294.1, from coordinate 1,242,069 downwards.
CTGTGCCAATGGCATTCCATTCATTTGGTGGCTGGAAACGCAGTTTATTTGGGGATCATCATGTGCATGGTCCTGAAGGTGTGCGTTTCTATACCCGCATGAAGGCGGTTACTCAGCGTTGGCCTGAAACCATTGCTCAGGGACCTAGTTTTTCTATGCCGGTCAACGGATAACGATCAATTCTCTAAAACTTGATATGGGTCATTTTGACCATTGAATAACAGGGGCTAAAATAGCCCCTGTGACTTTTTCAGCGAACCTACAAAGCCAGTGTCCTGGTGAACCATTGTTTCAGCCTGAGTTGCTGAAGCGTTTTGATATTAATGGACCTAGGTATACCTCATACCCTACTGCGGATAGGTTTCATGCCCAATTTGGTGAGTCTGATTATTTAGAGGCTCTTAAACGTTGTGCACAAGCGGATAAGCCTTTATCGCTTTATTTTCATTTACCGTTTTGCCCTAATATTTGCTATTACTGTGGCTGTAACAAAATCATTACCAAGGACCATGGCCGTAGCGCTAAATATATTAAATATTTAGCTAAAGAAATGTCGATGGTGGTTGATGCTATGGGTAAAAAAGGAAAGAAAATTCCTGTTACTCAGTTGCATTGGGGAGGTGGTACGCCAACGTTTTTATCTCATGTAGAGATGACAGAGCTGATGCAGTACATCCGCCAGTATTTTGATTTGCAAGAGGGTGGCGAGTACTCTATTGAAATTGATCCTAGGCGGGTCACTGAATCAGATATACAGCTTTTATCCCAGCTTGGATTTAATAGAATCAGCTTGGGTGTGCAAGACTTTAATTTAGAAGTTCAGCAGGCGGTTCATCGAGTCCAAACTTTTGAGGAAACCAAGGCTGTGCTTGATTGGGCTAAAAAATATGGTTTTAATTCGAGTAGCGTTGATTTAATTTATGGCCTGCCTAAGCAGACACCGCAAACTTTTTCAGAAACGGTTCAGTCAGTGATTGATATGAGCCCTGATCGTTTGTCTGTTTACAGTTATGCCCATTTACCAACTGTTTTTAAGCCACAAAGACGTATTGCTGAATCCGATTTACCAGTCGCTTCTGATAAGTTGGCAATTTTGGCAAATACGATTGATCAATTAGATTCTGCCGGTTTCGTTTTTATTGGGATGGACCATTTTTCGAAACCCCATAATGAATTAGCAATTGCTCAAAAAGAAGGGCGCCTGCATCGTAATTTTCAAGGTTATTCCACTCAGGCTGAATGTGATTTATTAGCTTTTGGAATTTCGTCTATTGGTAAAGTGGATGATACTTATGCGCAGAATGTTAGAACTTTAGATGAGTACTATGCTGCTTTAGATGCACATCATTTACCAACGCTTCGTGGTTTAAGGTTAAATCGCGACGATATTCTTCGGCGTGAGCTAATTGGTGAGTTAATGTGCCAGTTTTCTTTGGATACAGCAAAGTTTGCAGGTGACCATGGGATTGATTTTCATGACTACTTTGCAAGAGAAATGCCTGAATTAGCCGAGTTGGAGGTGGCTGGTTTGCTAACTTGGCAGGGTGAGAAGATCGTCGTTCCTACTAAAGGGCGTTTATTGGTGCGGCGCGTTGCAATGACCTTTGATAAGCATCTCAGGGATGCTCAGACAGAAGCCCGTTATTCCAAGGTGGTTTAACAATCTTTTCACAGAATAGAAACTATAATAGAGGCCTTATTAAACGAGGCCTTAAAAGCACTATGCGCTATCCACGTTTCAATGTCCGTCTTGAGTCTCTGATCTTAATTCTGGCTGTCTATTTCTCATTATTTCTGAACCAGTCTTTGTGGGCTGCATTATTGGCGACGCAATCTGGTGATGCATTTTCTACAGGCTTATTTGTCACTGCTGTGGCTGTAGGCGTGACGGCGCTACAGTTTGGTATTTTAAGTCTATTAATTTATCGACCAATTGCTGTTCTCACGGCAGTGGTAATTTTGTTGACTGGCGTTTCTGCAGATTTCTTCGCAAAAAAATATGGCGTGTTTTTTGATACATCCATGGTTCGTAATATTGTTAGTACGAACCATGCGGAGGCAAGAGAGTTATTTACCGTATCACTTTTCGTACATTTTTTAATTTATGCAGTGCCAGGGGTTTTATTATTAGCGTGTTTTAGGGTTAAACCCGGTAAATTGGTTAAAGGTTTGCTATTTAAGTTGGCCATGATTCTTTTGGCCTTGGTGATTGCTTTAGCAAGTTTCTTAACCGTATTTAAAAATTTCTCGGCAACAATGAGAAATCATAAGGAAATTCGTCATCTAGTTTTACCGATGAGTTATTTGATTTCTACGCCGCGTGTGCTATTTGAATCTGGTGTCGAGGCGCAAAAAGAATTAACGCCTATTGGTTTAGATGCGGTGAAGGATGTTAAGCCTGGAGTAAAGCCTACACTTTTAGTCTTGGTGGTCGGGGAGACAGTTCGAGCAGCTAACTGGGGTTTGTCTGGATACTCAAGACAAACAACGCCTCATTTAGCTAAACAAGACGTTCTTAATTTTCCTTATGTGGTGAGTTGTGGCACTAATACAGAAGTTTCAGTCCCATGCATGTTCTCTCCATGGGGGCGAAAAGATTACGACGAGAAAAAGATTCGTTCAAGTGAATCTTTGTTGCATGTTATTGCTAGAGCGGGCGTTCCTGTAACATGGATCGATAACCAGTCTGGCTGCAAGGGTGTTTGTAAAGGATTGGATGATATTGATGCTAAGACCTTAGGTACACCTGATGTTTGCCCGGCGACTGGTTGTTATGATGAAACTTTATTAAGAGGTTTGGGTGCGATCATTAAAAAAGTTAAGGGTGATCAGGTGGTGGTTTTACATCAGTTAGGGAACCACGGGCCAGCGTATTACGCGCGCTACCCGAAAGAATTTGAACAATTTAAACCTGTATGCGCCAGCTCGGATTTAGGTCGTTGCACTCAGCAAGAAATTTTTAATGCTTATGACAATGCAATTCTTTATACCGATCATATTTTGTCTCGCGCGATTGATCTTTTGAAAACCGAAAACAATAGAAATGTTGTTTTTATTTATTTATCCGATCATGGTGAATCTTTAGGTGAGGGTGGTTTTTATTTGCATGGTTTGCCTTATGCAATTGCACCCAAGGAGCAAACGAGACCACCGATGTTGATGTGGATCTCTGATCAATTTGTGAAGGAGAATAAATATTCGAAAGAGTGTTTGGCGCAGCGTGCTAAAGAGCCAGCACATCACGATCATTTATTCCATACTGTTTTAGGTTTTATGAATATTCGTACAAGTTTGTATGAGCCTGAGTGGGATTTGGCCGCTAAGTGTCATAAATAATTATGTCTTGGGTAAATAAACAGATTATTTTTTTGCTGATTACAGCATTTTTATTGTTAGGTGTTTTTGAGCTAACTTCTCTAGACATTTGGTTGGTTCAGTATTTTTTTGATCCAACGCTTGGTAAATTTCCGTATCAAAACCATCCGATCTTCACTAAGATCTTGCATCATGGTTTAAAGACCTTGATGTATGTCATGGGAGTTCTTTCAATCGTTGTGTCAATTTGGTTCCTCAAAAAAACAAAGAATGTCTTAACTATTAGGCACGTTTTGGTGGGGATTGTGGGTGTTGTTTTAATTCCTGCTTTGGTTGCTTCGCTTAAGCATTTAACGAATAAGCACTGCCCTTGGAGTCTAGACATGTTTGGTGGGGCCATCCCTTATACGGGCTTATTAGATGCATTGCCCGCTAACTATCCTAGAGGGCAGTGTTTTCCAGCGGGGCACGCGGCAGGTGGTTTTATGTGGTTCTCTTGGGCAATTGCTTTGTGGAGTATTCAACCTAAAGTTGCTCGGATATTTTTCTGGCTAGCTATTTTCTTTGGGTTCTTAATGGGTATTGCTCGTATGGCTCAGGGGGCTCACTTCTTTTCACATGTGCTGTGGACAGCTTGGTTTTCTTGGGCAATTGGTATGATGCTGGCTTATGTCTTTAAAGTATTGCCGTACTCCGAGCAAAAGGGTTCTTGATTATGTGGTTTAAAAATTTCTTAGGATTGCTGCAACGCCGTTTGATTGGGGCTTTTAAATATTCAGTAGAAGGGTTGCTGGCTGCCTGGAAATCTGAAGAGGCGATTAAAGTTGAGCTAACTTTATTACCTGTTCTAATTGTGTTGGCGTTGTATTTTGGCCCTGGAAAAATTGAAAAAATTCTTTTGATTGGTAGCGCTATTTTGGTATTAATTGTTGAATTATTAAATACTGGCTTAGAAAAAACGATTGATCGTATTTCTCAAGAGCGCCATGAGTTATCAAAAATTGTTAAAGATATCGGTAGTGCAGCTGTATTGGCGGCGTTACTTAATTTACTGATGGTTTGGGGAATTATTTTTCTTGGTTAAATCGCTTGTTAAGAAGACTTAAACTATCAAAAAAGCCGCTAAAAAGCGGTTTTTTTTACACCTATTGATTTATATCAAATGATAATCATTCCTATTTGTGATATAGTTTAGACATTCTATACAAGTAGAGGCGTTTATGTTGGCTATTGCTATGGTTACTTTCAGAGAAGGGTTAGAGGCTCTTCTAATTATTGCAATTTCAATTGTTTACTTTTCATCCCTTGGGGCAATGAATTTAGTAAAAGCTGTCGTTGCTGGTGCGGTTTTGGCTGTTATCGGTTGTGTGGGCTTGGGTGTTCTTTTTGCCCACATTGGTGGTTTGGCGCCGATATGGGAGGCTTGTTTGGCAACATTTGCTGCTGTGTTAGTTGTCAGTTGCACTTGGCATATGTTGAAACATGGCCCCAAAATGGGGGCTCTTATTAGAGAGCGTCTTGCACGTGTTTCTCAAGGTAAAGCTTTTGGTGCAGTTTTGGTAACTTCTTTTTTGATGCTGGGAAGAGAGGGCTTGGAGGCTGCCGCGATGTTGGCGTCTTTGGCTGCTCAAGATGAAACGCAATACTTGGTACCTGCCGCTGCTGCTGGTTTATTGTTGGCCGCAGTCGTTGCTAGCTTATGGCTGAAATTGGGTAAGTCAGTTAACTTGACTTCAGTCTTTAAAGCTAGCGCCATCTTTATGAGTATTTTTTCTGTGCAGTTAGTCATTTATGCGTTCCATGAATTTACAGAAGCGAATGCTATTCCGATGTTAGATAACAACTATTGGCATCTGTTGACTGAAGACTATGCACCAGAAGGTGTGTATGGCTCTTGGTTGAGTTATGTCATGGCAGCATCCCCATTTTTATATGCGGCTTATATCAAGCTTGCCAAAAGTAAATAAACATCAATAGGCGGTAGGAATTTATGGCCTGCCTACTTAGCAAGCTAAGTAGGCAGGAGCAGCTTTTGAGATGATTAATTGGTCCAGACAGCAGGTTTTTTAGCTGCTTTGGCTACATCTTCTAAATAGGCCTGATGGGCTTCTTGTTCTTCAATGTTTGCTAGTTGAATCACTAAGCTTGTTGGTAAAGGTTTTCTTTTAGATTTTTCAGCATCGCTCTCTGCGCCCATTAAGTCAATGCTGAGGTCATTTTGACCGCGGGTCATGGCTAAGTAAACTTCTGCTAATAGCTGGGCGTCTAGTAAGGCACCGTGTAATGTTCTGTGTTCATTGCTAATGGAAAAACGCTCGCATAATGCATCTAATGAATTTCTTTTACCGGGGAACATTTCGCGTGCATCTTTTAATGTGTCAATCACACCTGATACATGAGCGTTTAATTTCCCAAGTTTGAGAAGCCCCAGTTCCATATCTAAAAACCCAACGTCAAAGGGTGCGTTGTGGATGATGATTTCCGCATCTTTTAAGAAATCAATGATTTCATGAGCGACATTGGCAAATACAGGTTTATCCGATAAAAATTCAACAGTTAATCCGTGAACGGCAATCGCACCAGCATCAATCTCTCGCTCTGGATTAATGTAGTGGTGAAGTTTATTGCCAGTAAGGCGACGGTCAACCATCTCCAAGCACCCAATCTCAATAATGCGGTCACCAGTTGCAGGATTCAACCCCGTGGTTTCGGTATCTAGAATAATCTGACGCATATATAAGCTTAATCCGTTAACATTTCTGGGGCGATTTCTCGAGGACCTGTGCCGCTGTATTTATCTAGGAAGAGATAAATCACAGGGGTAATTAATAGCGTAATTACTTGAGAAACTAATAAACCTCCTACTACGGCGATACCTAACGGTTGTCGTAGTTCTGCGCCTGCCCCTAAGCCGATTGCGATTGGAAGGGCCCCCATGAGGGCTGCTAAAGTTGTCATCGTAATAGGCCTAAAACGTAATAAGCAGGCAGTTCGAATAGCTTCTTTAGGACTGAGCCCTTGTGTGCGTTGGGCCTCTAATGCAAAGTCAATCATCAGAATCGCATTCTTTTTCACGATACCAATGAGAAGCAAGATGCCGATTGTGGCAATGATGGTTAGTTCTAGATCAAAAATTCTCAAAAATATTAGTGCCCCAATTGCTGCCGATGGTAAGCCAGCCAAGATGGTGAGAGGATGAATATAGCTTTCGTATAAAACGCCAAGTAGCACGTAAATCACTAGAACGGCAGTTAGTAAAAGAATAATTTGGCTTGATTGACCGCTTTGGAAAACTGCGGCATCGCCACCATAGCTAGTAATGATTGATGGGGGTAGTTGAACTTCTTTAACGTATTGCTCTAGTTTTTTAGTAGCATCTCCAAGAGCTACGTCAGGCGCTAGGTTGAAAGAAATAGTCACTGCTGGAACTTGCCCCTGATGGTTAACAGCAGTTGGGCCAATACTTCTCTTGAATTTAGCAATGCTTGAAAGAGGAACGAGTCGGTCGCTTGTTCTTCCGCGTACATAAATGCTTCCTAGGTCTGTCTCATATTGCTTATATTCATCGCCAACCTGCAAAATTACTTGGTAGGTGTTGACGCTGGTGTAAATGGTTGAAACTTGGCGTTCACCATAAGCGGAGTAGAGGGAGTTACGAATTTCTGAAATAGTAACGCCTGCGCTAGCTGCTTTATCGCGATCAATTTCAATTTGGGCTTGTAAGCCTTTTAATTGAGAGTCGGTCGTGATGTCACGGAAAAGATTATTATCTGTCCGCATTCTTTCCACAACTTTGTTGGCCCAATCGTTAACGCCTTCAAAACCTACACTTTGAAGGATATATTGATAGCGACTTTTGGTTACTTTACCGCCTAGTTGTAAATTTTGGATGGGGCGTAGATAAATAGCCAAGCCGGGAATGTTTTTCAGATCGCTCCTTAGGCTCTCTAAAACTTTTTTCATGCTAACTCGATCGCTGCGAGGTTTTAGATTAACGAACATACGCCCTGAGTTAGTTCCCGAGTTGGCTCCGCCGCCTAAAAGAGAAACAAGTCCATCGACGTTAGGGTTTTTGCGAACAATCTCAGCGGCTTGATTTTGAAGATCAACCATGGCATTAAAGGAAATGTCATCGGCTGCTTCGGTTGTCACAAATAATTGACCAATATCTTCTTCAGGGAAGAAGCCTTTAGGGCTCCAGATAAAAAGTGCGACTGTTAGGGCAAAGGTCGCGAGCGCGCCTTGTAAAACACGTCTCTGATTATTTAATGCCCAATCAAGCGCTTTTTCATAAGTTTGGAGTAATGCATGGAAATATTTATCAAATTTGATGGTGATTTCTTTTTCAACAGCTTCTTCGCCATGTTTAGGAAGAAATTTACTGCATAGCATGGGGACAAGCGTTAGAGAAATCATTGCAGATACTAAGATGGATAGCGCTACAACTACTGCAAATTCTCTAAATAACAATCCAATTGGGCCGGGCATGAAAAAGATGGGGATAAATACCGCAACCAAAGAGATTGAAATTGAAACAATCGTGAAACTCACTTCACGACTACCTTTTAGAGAGGCTTTAAGTGGGTGCATGCCTCCTTCAATGTGACGCATGATGTTTTCAAGCACCACAATCGCGTCATCAACTACTAAACCTACAGCAATAGTTACTCCCAGTAAGGAGATGTTATCTAAGCTATATCCTAGCCAGTACATTAAGAAGAATGCACCGATTAATGAGACTGGCAAGCTTAGCGCCGGAATGATGGTCGCCGCAGCATGTTTTAAGAATAAGAAAATAACTAAGACTACTAATCCAATAGTTAGGAGTAGGGTTAAGTTCACATCATGAATAGCTTCGCGAATAGATATTGAGCGGTCAATTAATAGATTTAAATGTACAGATGCAGGCATCTGTGTTGCAAATTTGGGCACCATTGCTCTGACGGCATCAACCACATTGACCGAGTTGGCAGTAGGTTGGCGTAAAACAGCTAAAGCAATTGAGCGCTCCCCATTAAATGATGCTGCGGTCTTAACTGATTCATAGCTTTCATTGACTTCAGCAACATCTTTTAGACGAACTGGTAAGCCGTTGCGTTGAGCGATAACTAGATTGGCATACTCGCTCGCCTTAACCATTTGCTCATTGGCGTAAATGGTTAGCAATTGTCTTGGACCATCTAATACGCCAACAGGAGTGTTGGAGTTTGCGCTATTGATAGCAGTTGCTAAATCATTCAGCGTTAGGTTTTTAGATGCCAATTGGTTTGGGTTAACTAATACACGAACCGCATATCTTTTTTGGCCGTATACAACAACTTGGGCAACGCCATCGATGGTTGATAGTGTTGGAGAGATGAGATTTTCAGCGTAGTCGCTAATTTGTGACAAATCCATAGAAGGAGATGTCATCGTCATGATTAACACAGGGGCATCTGCTGGGTTGACCTTCCGATAAGACGGTGGGTTGGTCATTTCAATCGGTAAGCGCTTTTGCGCACGCAAAAGCGCTGCCTGAACGTCCACAGCAGCTTTATCAATATCACGATTGTTGTTGAATTCCAATGTGATATTGGTGGTGCCAAGTGTGTTGGTGGAGCTAATGACGTTGATGCCGTCAATGGTGGAGAATTCTTTTTCTAACGGCAGTGCCACAGAAGATGCCATGTTTTCTGGGCTTGCGCCCGGAAGATTAGCGCTAACCTGGATAACAGGTGTATTGAAGCTTGGTAGGGCGGCAACTGGGATGCTGAGATAGGCTATCGCACCAGCAGCAACCACTGCTAGCGATAACAATGTCGTCATCACTGGACGACGTATACATAGTTCTGAAAGATTCATTTGGTGGCAGCTTTCTCGGTTGGAGCCGGCACCTCTTTGATACTGCTATTAGGGCGTAGATTTTGCTTGCCTTCAACAACAATCTTGGCTGTTTCATCTATGCCGGTGATGACTGTTTCACCTTGATATTGATAAATCACTTTAACTGGTTTTAATGAAACTTTATTTTCTTTTTCAACCACATAAAGGTGGTCACCTTTGGTGTTGGTAACAATTGCTTGCGTTGGAACTACTAAAGCATCTTGAAGAGTTTTGGCTTTTAATCTGACGCGTACAAATTGGCCTGGAATCATCAAGCTCTGCTTGTTTTCTAATTGGGCTTTCACACGGACTGCACCAATGGCTGGATCAACTTGGTTATCCACTACGTAGACCTTACCTTCAATAGGTGTCTTTGATCCTGTTACATCCACACTGACTGTCAGTTGGTCATTGGCGTCACGTTCACCTAGAAGTAATGGAATTTCTTTTTCGGAAACTGTGAATTGCACATTAATCGGATCAAGTTGAGTAATGGTGACCATTGCACCTGTTGTGGTCGTGGCTGTTGCGCTTGTGCTAGTTGCAACGTTGGTGCCAGCTTGCACAAGGCTGCCTGGGAAGACGTTGATCACACCTGCGCGACCACGAATCGGTGAGCGGATGTGATCAAAACTTAAAGTAACCTCAGCGGCTTTGGCACTTGCTTCAGCTGATTTCATATTCGCAAGTGATGTATCAACAGCAGCTTGCGATAAGAATTTCTTTTCTAACAATTCGGATGCTCGTTTGTATTGGCGCGCAGCATCATCAGCTAATGCTCTAGCTTTATCTAAATTAGCTTTATCAGCACGGTCATCTAATGTGAAAAGTAAATCGCCAGCTTTAACCTCTTGACCTTCTTTGATATGAATCTTGCTTACAAGATTGGTAGTTTGTGGGCGTATATCAACAATATTAGCTGCAACGATGTTGCCAGTGGCTTCAATGATGATGGGGATACTTTTCTTTTCCACTAGCTTTGTGGTCACCACTTGAGGCGGCATTTTTTTGCTGGCTTCAGGGAAGAAGTAGTTGTAGGCGTAGTTGGCGCCGTAAATGAGAGCTATAACAATAACAACTTGTTTCTTATGGCTCAGTAACCATGAAACTATTTTTTTAAGATTAATTTTTTTGATGATTTGCAGTGCTTGTGTGAAAACTTTGCAGCCAAGTTGTAATGTTTTTTGTTTTAACTGATCGATAAATTTCATAGCTCTAGGACGGCATGTGCCAGCCACTATCTCCTTGTATGTTCTAGGAGAATTCTCGCACATTCGGGCAGCTTTTTCAGCTTATATAACCACCCCGAAGCGCTATTTTAGGTGGCTGAGGGCTTTTTCTACACCTTTGTTGGCCAGGGCATCGGCCAATTCATTGCCGGGGTGTCCGGCATGGCCTTTGACCCAGTGCCAATCTATTTGATGTTTGCCTAAAAGGCTGTCAATTTCTTGCCATAAATCAACATTTTTGACGGGATCTTTCCCTGCTGTTTTCCAACCGCGGGCTTTCCATCCTCCCATCCACTCGGTGACGCCTTGCATGACATATTTTGAGTCTGTGTATAAGCTCACGTGGCACGCCAATTTGAGTGCTTTGAGTGCCTCAATGACAGCTGTCATTTCCATTCTGTTATTGGTGGTTTGAGCCTCTCCACCAAATAAGTGTTTTTCTTTATCACCTGACTTAAGCACAACGCCCCAGCCGCCTGGACCAGGGTTGCCTTTGCAGGCGCCATCTGTGTAAATGGTAACTTTGCCCAAATTGTCCTTGTGGCTATGAGTCATGAATGTCTTTCTGAGCTATTTTTCGCTGAGGGCTAGTTAGATTGGTGGCTGGGCTGAGTTGGCTGCTGGTTGGGCTTGGTTTTGAGTCAATTTTGCCAACCAGGGTCATGCCGGATACTCGTTTGACAGCAGATACGATGAATACCGAGCCTAATACTGGCCACCAACGATCCCCAGCTTTTTCTAGAAATCCCATTTTTTTCATACCTGATTTGCTTCGAAGGGGTAGTCGATAGCAACCAAATCGACCTCGATCAACCGAGAAATTTAATAATTTCAGCCAATCTTTAATGCGTAACAGCGCTATAAATTGACCCTCTCTAGGTAAGTAGGGTGTTTGACCTAGGATATGGCTTAAATACTGTCTTAAACCCCATAAACTAGCTGGGTTGAAGCCGGAGATGACGACGCGACCTTCGGGCATCAAGACCCTCTCCACTTCTCTTAAGACAGCGTGGGGGTCGGAGGCAAACTCTAAAACATGGGGCAAAATGACTAAATCCAGACTTTGACTCGTAAATGGCAGTTCTTCTGGTATGCCATCCACAGCATGCCAAGTATGTTCCATACTATCGTCCTGGTTGGGTTTGTCGTGGGGGGCTCTTAGGATGATTTGCAGCGGCATCCTGTTTTCTTGAAGGGTTAAAAGTTGCGGCAAACCTATCTGTAAGGCGTGATAGCCAAAAATATCGCTCACAATGTGGTCAAATTGAGCCTGTTCCCACTCTAGGACGTATTTTCCTGGGGGTGAGCTTAGCCAAGCATCCCAAGATGTCCAAGGTGCTTTGCGTGCTGATGTGGGCTTTGCTCGATTCATGTATTAACTTTTAAATGCCTAAACAAATATTACAGGTACAACCGATTGCTGCTTATGACGATAACTATATTTGGTTATTGTCGGACGGTTATTTTGCCGTAGTTGTTGATCCAGGTGATGCGCAGCCTGTTATAGCCTACTTAAAAGAGCATCACTTGCAGTTGAAGGCAATTTTAATCACTCATCACCATGCGGATCATGTGGGTGGAGTCGCAGAGTTACATCGTTGGGTAATCGAGTCTAGCGGGGAGGCACCTGCTGTTTATGGCCCGATGACTGAAGATATTCCTTTGCGAAACGAGAGTTTGATGCAGGGGGATAGCTTACATTTGCATGCGCCTGCGTGCGAATTGTTTGTGATGGAAGTGCCAGGACATACCTTGGGGCATTTGGCTTTTTATGTCGAAACTGAGTCAAGTAAACATTTATTTTGTGGCGATACATTATTTGCTTCAGGATGCGGACGTATTTTTGAGGGGACGCCTCAGCAAATGTTTGATTCTTTAATGAAACTTAAGCAATTACCTGACGATACTTTGGTGCATTGCGCCCATGAATACACCTTAAGTAATATAAAATTCGCCTTAGCCGTTGAGCCTAATAATCATGATTTGTTGGATTGGCAGGCTCGAGCGCAGGCTCTGAGAAATGCTGGTAAACCGACTTTGCCAACAACTGTAGCGCATGAAAAGCGCGTTAATCCCTTTCTTAGATCAGATACTTCATCGGTGGTGGCTAAGATTCGTGAGCGACAACCATTGATTAGTAATGAGCCTGTACATGTGTTTGCCGCTTTACGCGCATGGAAAGATGGATTTAAATGATTGTTGAGAAGTTGATTCGCTATGTTTTGATTGCATCATGTGCGCTGATTGTCAGTGCCTGTGCATCGTTAAATGGCGATTGGACAAATGAGCCTAGTAGTGTTGCTAAAAATGGAAAGGCAACAAGGGCTCCTAGGGTTAATATTGACAAGCAGTCTGTCCGATCATTAGACGCACCTTATAACGATTTATGGGATCGTATTCGTGATGGTTTCGGATTTGACGAGATGGACGGCCCGTTAGTCATTAAGCACGTCCGCTGGTATTCCGATCGTCCTGATTATGTTGATCGGATGATGTCGCGCTCATCACGCTATCTTTTTTATATCGTTGAGGAAGTCGAGCGGCGTAAGATGCCTATGGAGTTGGCATTATTACCATTTATTGAAAGCGCCTTTAATCCAGAAGCATTTTCCAGGGCTAAGGCATCTGGTATGTGGCAGTTCATGCCTGCTACAGGCAAAGACTTTAAGTTAACGCAAAACGTTTTTAGGGATGAACGACGTGATGTGATTCAGTCAACCGATGCAGCGTTGGATTATTTACAACGCTTATACAAAATGTTTGGTGATTGGCCTTTAGCTTTGGCAGCTTATAACTGGGGCGAGGGTAATGTTGCTAAAGCCATTAAACGTAATCAGTCAAAAGGTTTGCCAACAGATTACATGAGTTTGTCGATGCCTGATGAGACGCGTAATTATGTGCCAAAACTATTAGCGGTCAAGCGAATTGTTGAAGATTCAAAAGCATATGGATTGAATCTTCCTAAATTAGAAAATCACCCATACTTTGTGATTGTCACTACATCTAAAGATGTGGATGTGGATTTAGCTGCAAACTTTGCAAGGATGAGTTTGGCCGAATTCAAATTAATGAATCCTTCATTTAATAAACCAGTTATTTTGGGAGTGACTGAGCCGCAAATTTTGCTGCCATTTGGGCGCGCAGAATCATTTCAAGATAATTTAAATTCTCATAAGGGACCGCTTTCTTCTTGGACGGCGATTCGTTTGGGTGCCAGGGAAACGGTCGATCAATTAGCTAAACGATTGAGTGTCGATGCCGCTCAAATCAGGGAAATTAATGGTATTCCTAAAGGGATGAGAATTAAACCTGGATCAACAGTGATCATTCCTAAGTCTAAAAAAGCGGCGGATGTATCAGAGAGTTTGGCATCAAATGCCACGCTAAATCTCGAGAAAGAAGAGCAGGCTAAGAAGAAGGTTAAGGGCAAGAAAGTCGCCGCCAATAAAGCTGGGCAAAAGTTAAAACCCAAATCTAAAAAAGCGCCAGCTAAAGAAACTAAATTAGCTGAAAATCGTAAAAAATCTAACTAATTAGTCTTAAATATCAGGTGAATCCCTGACCTGTCAGACCCTAGTCAGCCTTAGACCTCAAATTCTTATGGTTTGAGTAAATTGTCTTGGTTGATTTGGGAGTGTGTATGTCTGCATATAAAGCGTTTCATGAGCGTTCTGTCAAAGATCCTCAAGGTTTCTGGGCTGAACAAGCGCAGTTAATTGAATGGCAAAAGCCATTTGATCAGGTGTTGGATTACAGTAATCCACCGTTTGCAAAATGGTTCAAAGGTGGCAAAACAAATTTATGCCATAACGCCGTTGACCGTCACTTAAAAGATCGTCCTGATCAACAGGCTTTGATTGCGGTATCGACAGAAACTGATCAAGAGAAAATTTATACATTTAGAGAGTTGCATACAGAAGTCAATCGCATGGCTGCCATCCTTAAAGCTAATGGTGTGGTGAAGGGTGATCGTGTTTTGATTTATATGCCGATGATTGCGGAAGCTTGCTTTGCGATGTTGGCTTGTGTGCGTTTAGGTGCGATTCATTCGGTGGTGTTTGGTGGTTTTGCTTCTCATAGCTTGGCTTCGCGTATTGATGATGCAAAGCCGAAGATGGTGATTTTGGCTGAGGCAGGTGCGCGTGGCGGTAAACCTGTGCCATATAAGCCTTTATTGGATGAGGCTATTAAGCTTTCAGAGCATAAGCCAGCAAAAGTATTGGTGGTGGATCGTAAGTTGGTGGAGTACACCAAGGTAGAGGGACGTGATTTGGATTACGCCACCGAGCGCGCCAAAGTGATGGATGCCGATGTTCCTTGTGAGTGGTTGGACGCAACAGATCCGTCATACATTCTTTACACATCAGGCACAACTGGTAAGCCTAAAGGAGTGCAACGCGATACGGGTGGTTATGCGGTAGCGTTGGCTGCTTCTATGCGTCATATCTATGGCGGCAAGCCTGGCGAAGCGATGTTTACAACTTCTGATATTGGTTGGGTTGTTGGACATAGTTACATTATTTATGGCCCATTGATTAATGGTATGGCTACCATCATGTATGAAGGTACGCCATTGCGTCCGGATGCTGGTATTTGGTGGCAGTTGGTTGAGAAGTACAAAGTTTCAGTCATGTTCTCCGCACCAACGGCTGCGCGCGTATTGAAAAAACAAGATCCGGCATTTTTAACTAAATATGACTTATCAACATTGCGCTCTGTGTTTTTAGCGGGTGAGCCATTGGATGAGCCAACTGCTACTTGGTTGCACCAAGCTATTAATAAACCAATTGTTGATAACTATTGGCAGACTGAGACAGGTTGGCCAATGTTGGCTTTACAGCGCGGTATTGAAGTGATGCCGCATAAATTTGGTTCCCCAGGCGTGCCTGTCTATGGCTACAACATGAAATTGTTAGATGATGCGACGGGTGCCGAGTTGGGTGCTGATCAAAAAGGTGTGGTGGCAATTGAAGGCCCATTGCCTCCGGGTTGTATGCAAACAGTTTGGGGTGATGACGAGCGCTTTGTTAAGACTTATTGGCAGACGGTACCGGGCAAGCTTGTTTATTCGACTTTTGACTGGGGTATTAAAGATAAAGATGGTTACTTCTTTATTTTAGGTAGAACAGATGACGTGATTAACGTGGCTGGTCACCGTTTGGGAACTCGTGAGATTGAAGAGAGTATTTCAAGTCATCCAAATGTGGCTGAAGTAGCTGTTGTTGGTGTCGAAGATAAGCTAAAGGGGCAGGTAGCGGTTGGTTTTGCTATCCCTAAGGATGCCAACAATACAGCAACATTAGAGGCGGAAATTCTTAAAACGGTGGATTCTCAGCTAGGTGCTGTTGCTAGACCGGCGCGTGTTTATGTTGTGACAGCCTTGCCAAAGACCCGTTCTGGCAAGATTGTTCGTCGTGCGCTGCAGGCTGTGGCTGAGGGTCGTGATCCAGGTGATTTGAGTACCCTAGATGATCAAACAGTTTTGGAGCAAATTAAAACTTTGTTAGCCTCTTAGTTAAAAGGCTCTCAGAGCCTGTAACTATATGAATAAAGGGGAATTTATTCCCCTTTTTCATTGGTCAATTTAGGGTAATTCCTGAGTAAAAATGCTCGATAAGGTATAATTCTTCAGTTACGTTATTAGATACCGCCCTAGCGCTTAAAGACACATATACCTCCCGAAAATTCCCAGACCGGAGGTGTCTTTTCCGGATGAAGGGTGTGTCGGATGGCAGTAGGGCATTGGAGATACCTTTGCTGCCACCGTTAATTCTTTCTTTACCCCCAGCAGTCTTGGCCCTTGCCGATGGAACCCTTTTTACGGGTTATAGCATTGGTGCGCCTGGCCAATCTGCCGGTGAGGTTGTTTTTAATACTGCGATAACTGGATACCAAGAGATTCTCACGGATCCAAGCTATTCACGTCAGTTGGTTACCTTAACTTACCCCCATATCGGTAATGTTGGTGTTAATCAGCAGGATTGTGAGTCTACTAAGATTCACGCGGCTGGTTTGATCATCAAGGACCTGTCTTCAATTGCGTCCAATTTCCGTAGCGAAAAAACGCTGAGCGATTATTTGGCTGGTGAGGGTGTGGTTGGTATTTCTGGCATTGATACAAGAAAATTGACGCGCATTTTGCGTGATAAAGGTGCTCAACCGGGAGCGATTGTTGCTGGTAAGGTGGGTGACTCTATTGAAAGTATTCGTGAGAAAGCTTTAGCGGCAGCTAAGAGCTTTCCTGGTATGGCTGGGTTGGATCTTGCTCAGGTAGTAACCACTTCCGAAGTTTACGAGTGGACTGAGGGGGAATGGGGTTTAACTTCTGATGATGGTAAGCCAGGGTTTACAAAACTAGATAAGCCTTTAAAGCACGTTGTGGCTTATGACTTTGGTGTAAAGCGCAATATTTTGAGGATGTTGTCCGAGCGTGGTTGTCGTTTAACAGTTGTTCCAGCTAAAACATCCGCTGCAGAAGTTTTAGCAATGAATCCTGATGGTGTATTTTTATCGAATGGCCCTGGAGATCCGGAGCCTTGCGATTACGCAATTGCAGCAGCTAAAACATTCATTGATAAGGGTATTCCAACTTTTGGTATTTGTTTGGGCCATCAAATCATGGGCTTGGCTGCTGGCGCAAAAACATTAAAAATGAAATTTGGTCATCACGGTGCTAATCATCCTGTTAAGGATTTAGATAATGGCCGCGTGGTGATTACTTCTCAAAACCACGGCTTTGCTGTGGATGCAACAACATTGCCAGCTAATGTAAGACCTACCCATGTGTCTTTATTTGATGGTTCATTGCAGGGTTTGGCTTGGACAGATAAGCCAGCCTTCTGTTTCCAGGGTCACCCAGAGGCATCGCCAGGACCGCATGATATTGCCTACCTGTTTGATCGCTTTATTAAATTGATGTGAGATTGACGAATGCCTAAGCGTACCGACATAAAAAGTATTTTAATTATTGGCGCGGGTCCTATCGTCATTGGACAGGCCTGCGAATTCGATTACTCAGGCGCTCAAGCTTGTAAAGCTTTGCGATCAGAGGGTTATAAAGTTATTTTGGTTAATAGCAATCCTGCGACCATCATGACAGATCCTGAGATGGCTGATGTGACATACATTGAGCCGATCACATGGGAAGTGGTTGAGCGCATCATCGCTAAAGAAAAGCCTGATGCTATCTTGCCAACGATGGGTGGGCAAACTGCCTTGAATTGCGCATTAGATTTGCATCGCCATGGTGTTTTAAAGAAATATGGTTGTGAGTTAATTGGAGCGTCTCCTGAAGCTATTGATAAAGCTGAGGATCGTCAAAAGTTCAAAGAGGCTATGACGAAAATTGGTTTGGGTTCTGCTAAGTCAGGCATTGCTCACTCGATGGAAGATGCTCATGCTGTTCAACAACAAATTGCCGCTGAAACAGGTGGCGCTGGTTACCCAGTCATTATTCGCCCATCGTTTACGATGGGTGGTTCTGGCGGCGGTATCGCTTATAACCGTGAAGAATTTGAAGAGATTTGTAAGCGTGGCTTGGATTTATCCCCGACGCGTGAGTTATTGATTGAAGAATCGCTCTTGGGTTGGAAAGAGTATGAGATGGAAGTGGTGCGTGACCGCAAGGACAATTGCATCATCGTTTGTTCTATTGAAAACTTAGATCCAATGGGTGTTCATACAGGTGACTCTATTACGGTTGCGCCTGCTCAAACTCTAACTGATCGCGAATATCAAATTTTACGTAATGCTTCTCTAGCAGTGTTACGTGAAATTGGCGTTGATACAGGTGGTTCAAACGTTCAGTTCTCAATTAATCCAAAAGACGGTCGCATGATCGTGATCGAGATGAATCCTCGCGTATCTCGTTCTTCTGCCTTGG
Source organism: Polynucleobacter sp. MWH-Spelu-300-X4 (assembly GCF_018687515.1). Taxonomy (NCBI): domain Bacteria; kingdom Pseudomonadati; phylum Pseudomonadota; class Betaproteobacteria; order Burkholderiales; family Burkholderiaceae; genus Polynucleobacter; species Polynucleobacter sp. MWH-Spelu-300-X4. Next base: position 1,223,781 of record NZ_CP061294.1, on the reverse strand, counting down.
CATCTAAAGCAACAGGTTTCCCAATTGCAAAAATTGCTGCTAAGTTAGCGGTTGGGTTTACTTTGGATGAATTGCAAAATGACATTACTGGCGGTAAAACGCCAGCGTCATTTGAGCCATCAATTGATTATGTTGTAACAAAAATACCGCGTTTTGCATTTGAAAAGTTCCCCGCAGCTGATAAGCGTTTGACAACGCAAATGAAATCTGTGGGTGAGGTGATGGCGATTGGTCGCACATTCCAAGAGTCTTTCCAAAAAGCATTGCGTGGTTTGGAGGTTGGTGTTGATGGGCTAGATGAGAAATCAACAGACCTTGATGAGATTACTCAGGAGATTCGTGAGCCTGGCCCTGATCGCATTTGGTATTTGGGCGATGCTTTCCGTATGGGAATGACAAAGGAAGATGCCTTCCTTAATACGGCTATTGATCCTTGGTTCTTGACTCAAATTTCTGAATTAATAGAAATTGAGAAAAAACTACAAGTTCGTCAGTTAAAAGATTTAAGCGCGGAAGAATTGCGCTTTGTTAAGCAAAAAGGATTTTCAGATCGCCGCTTAGCTAAATTATTAAAGACGGATGCCAAGTCTGTTCGTGAAACCCGTCATGCGTTAAAAGTAAGACCTGTTTACAAGCGTGTTGATACTTGCGCTGCAGAGTTCTCCACAAATACTGCTTATATGTATTCATGCTATGAAGCTGAGCATGGTGAGTGTGAGGCAGCACCGACTAATAAAGAGAAAATCATGGTTTTGGGCGGTGGCCCGAATCGTATTGGTCAGGGTATCGAGTTTGATTACTGTTGCGTGCATGCTGCCTTAGCTATGCGTGAGGACGGATATGAAACTATCATGGTGAACTGTAATCCTGAAACGGTTTCTACTGACTATGACACTTCTGACCGTTTGTATTTCGAGCCATTAACGCTTGAAGACGTATTGGAGATCGTGGCTATTGAGAAACCGAAGGGTGTGATTGTTCAATACGGTGGGCAAACGCCTTTGAAATTGGCTTTGGATTTGGAGGCTAATGGTGTGCCAATTATTGGCACAAGCCCAGATATGATCGATGCTGCAGAAGATCGTGAGCGCTTCCAGAAGTTATTGCAAGATTTAGGTTTGCGTCAGCCACCTAATAGGACTGCTCGCACTGAGACTGAGGCATTGGCTTTAGCGGATGAGATTGGTTATCCATTGGTGGTTCGTCCATCTTATGTATTGGGCGGTCGAGCGATGGAGATTGTTCATGACGGCCGTGATCTTGAGCGTTATATGCGTGAAGCGGTCAAGGTTTCTCATGATTCACCAGTATTGCTAGATCGTTTCTTGAATGATGCGATTGAGTGTGATGTGGACTGTATTTCGGATGGTAAGAGAGTCTTTATTGGCGGCGTGATGGAACACATCGAGCAGGCTGGCGTTCACTCAGGTGATTCAGCATGTTCATTACCGCCATATTCATTATCCAAAGAAACAGTTGATGAGATGCGCCGTCAAACTGCTGCGATGGCCAAGGGTCTTAACGTGGTTGGTTTGATGAACGTACAGTTTGCGATTCAACAAGTTGATGGCAAAGACATCGTATATGTTTTGGAAGTGAATCCGCGCGCATCTAGAACGGTGCCGTATGTATCTAAAGCAACTGGTTTGCAATTAGCGAAAATTGCAGCACGTTGTATGGCTGGTGAAAGTTTGGACGAGCAGGGTATTGGAGAAGAGGTTATCCCTCCATATTTCTCTGTGAAAGAAGCCGTATTCCCATTCAACAAATTTCCAGGTGTAGACCCAATCTTAGGACCAGAGATGCGTTCGACTGGTGAGGTGATGGGGGTTGGCAAGACGTTTGGTGAGGCCTTATTCAAGTCGCAGTTAGCAGCTAGTACAACTTTACCTAAATCTGGCACGGTGCTTTTAACTGTCAAAGATAGCGATAAGGTAAAGGCTGTTGAAGTTGCTCAAATGTTGCATGGTATGGGTTATTCGATTGTTGCTACGCAGGGTACAGCGGCGGCTATTGAAGCTGCTGGGGTTCCTGTCAAGCGTGTTAACAAAGTTAAAGATGGTCGCCCGCATATTGTGGACATGATTAAGAATGGCGAAATTGAGTTGGTATTTACAACTGTTGATGAAACAAGAACAGCAATTGCTGACTCAAGATCTATTCGTACAACCGCACAGGCGAATCGTGTAACGTATTACACAACGATTAGTGGTGCAAAAGCAGCTGTTGCTGGTATTAAAGCAATTGACCAATTGGAAGTTTATGACTTGCAAGGTCTCCATACTTCTCTTTAAGAGATGTATGGATAGTTGGCTAATGATTAGTTAAGAAAGTTTGAAGTAGATATGAGTACGATTCCAATTACAAAACGTGGCGCAGAGCTTTTGAAAGAAGAGTTGCATAACTTAAAACATGTGGAGCGACCATCTGTAATTAATGCAATTGCGGAAGCTCGTGCGCAAGGCGACTTATCTGAAAATGCTGAATATGATGCCGCTAAAGAAAAGCAGGCGTTTATTGAGGGGCGTATTCAAGAGTTGGAAGGTAAATTATCTGCCGCTCAAATTATTGACCCTAGTGATTTAGATGTTGAAGGGCGTATCGTTTTTGGTGCGACAGTCGAACTTGAAGATTTAGAAAATGGTAAGAAAGCTATTTATCAAATCGTGGGTGATGACGAAGCTGATTTAGATAGCGGGAAAATTTCTATTAGTTCACCTATCGCAAGGGCTCTTATCGGTAAAGAGGAGGGTGATGTTGCTACGTTCAATGCCCCAGGTGGTAACCGAGAAGTTGAGATTCTTAACGTCAACTACATTTAATTGATGGCTATGCACACCACGGCTCAAAGAGTGTTTGTATATATTTTTGCGCTTTGGTTGGGTAGTCTCGTAACGATTGGTTATGTGGTGGCCCCGGTTCTTTTTGCAACATTACACGACACTCAGGTTGCTGGAATGATTGCTGGCCAGTTATTCCGTATTGAGGGAACTATTAGCTTGGTCTTAGGGGTTGCTTTGATTGTCTTTGCTAATTTGTTAGTTAAGCGAGGATTGGTACATTACAAGCAGGTTCGCTGGTATTTGTTGGCGATGTTGATTGGTGCTGCTATTGTTGCTTTTATTCTGCAGCCCATGATGAATGCTATGAGAGAAGAGGCGCTTGCTCAAGGTTTTCCTGTCATGCTTTCACCATTAGCCGCATCGTTTGGCAGGCTTCATGGTGTTTCGAGTGTTTTATATTTAATCCAAACTTTATTGGGTTTGGTATTGATGTGGCGCTTAACTAAATCTGTCGATCTAGTTAAGGCCGACTAAATAGGTAAAAATAAATAGAGCTGTGAGCTTTAATTGCCAAGTTGGCGTTTTTTAACACTTGTTTGACGTGGTTTTGAACGCTTCACTTGTCCACCGGCTGCAACACGTTGGTTGCCTAAAACAGTTGTAGCAACAGGTTTAGGTCTGCGTTGTGGATTGCGAGTGAATTTTTTAACCATCACAGTCTTTGGGGCGCCATGCTTGCTACGACGTTTGTCTGACTGTTCTTTTTCTACTTTAGGGCGATAAAGAACTAATAGTTTTCCAATGTGTTGAATCGGGGCTGCGTTAAGTTCATCGCACAATTGGTCGTAAATCGCTACGCGTGTTTCACGGTCATCGCCAAATACGCGCACTTTAATGAGACCATGTGAGTTAAGCGCATTATTAACTTCCTTGGTGACGGCTGGAGTTAGGCCATCGGCACCAATTAAGACGATTGGTTTTAACGCGTGTGCGTCGGAGCGGTGTGCCGAACGTTCGGCAGAGGATAATTCAAGTATTGGCATAGGAATTTCTTTGGAAGTTCTACATGATAAGCGATTCCGTGGGCAACTTTTCATGTGGACGAGATAAAAACAGCGGAAAATACGAGATTAGTGAAATTAATTACTAAAACTGCCAAAAAATGCAGTTCATAAGTGGAAATAAATAGTTGTGGCAAAGAATAAATTTAATAAAGACTGGTTGAACGATCACTTGAATGACCCTTACGTCAAAATGGCGCAAAGGGAGGGTTATCGTGCCCGTGCAGCGTATAAGCTCAAGGAAATTGATGAGCAGGATCACTTGATTGGTCCTGGCATGGTGATTGTCGATTTGGGTAGCACGCCGGGAAGTTGGTCTCAGTATGCACGTAATAAATTGGTGGAGTTTGGGAAGAAGAACCCTAATATCCCAGATGGTAAGCCTTATGGAACCATTGTTGCGATTGATATTCTGCCCATGGAAGATATTGCAGATGTGACGTTTTTACAGGGCGATTTTAGAGAAGAAGAGGTTTTACGACGTTTCGAGGCTTTGTTACCAGGGGATCCTGCAAATGGGCCTCGAGTGGATTTGGTGATGTCCGATATGGCGCCTAACCTTTCTGGAGTTGCTACGGCTGATGCAGCGCGTATGGGGCATTTGGCAGATTTGGCATTGGAGTTTGCCCAAGCGCATTTAAAGCCTAACGGAGCGCTGTTAATCAAGTGTTTCCATGGAAGTGGTTACAGTCAAATTGTTGAATCATTTAAAAAAGTCTTCAAAACAGTTTCCCCTAGGAAGCCCAAGGCATCTCGCGACAAGTCTGCTGAGACCTTTTTATTGGGTAAAAACCTTAAATAAGCATTAAAAACCCTATAAAACCTTAGGAAATATATGGGAATTCCTTCTTTTTTAGTCAAGCACTTGAAAAATGGAGGGAGTAGAATCATATGGTGTGTAGATATATCTGCCTTAAGGAGGCTTTGTGAACAATAACTGGATACAGAAGGTTGGTGTGTGGCTCGTTGTGGGACTCATACTATTTACTGTCTTCAAACAATTCGATAAGCCTCGCGCTCAAGAGGGCATCACTTACTCTCAATTTATGGATGATGCCAAAAACGGCAAAATCAAAAGAGTTGATGTTCAGGGGCGCAATATTCAAGTAACACCTGCTGATGGACAGAAGTATTCAGTTATTAGCCCTGGTGATATCTGGATGGTTGGTGATTTGATGAAGTATGGCGTACAGGTAACAGGTAAAGCTGAGGAAGAGCAATCTTTGTTGGTGTCTGCTTTGTATTATTTGGGCCCCACTTTATTAATTATTGGCTTCTGGTTCTTGATGATGAAGCAAATGCAGGGTGGTGGTAAGGGCGGAGCATTTTCATTTGGGAAATCACGCGCTCGCTTAATTGATGAAAATACAAATGCCATTACATTCGCTGATGTTGCTGGATGTGATGAGGCTAAAGAAGAAGTTTTTGAATTAGTCGATTTCTTAAAAGATCCGACGAAGTTCCAAAAATTAGGTGGGCATATCCCACGAGGTGTTCTTTTAGTGGGTCCCCCAGGTACAGGTAAAACTTTATTGGCTAAAGCGATTGCTGGTGAAGCTAAGGTGCCGTTCTTTTCTATTTCGGGATCTGACTTCGTTGAAATGTTTGTTGGTGTTGGTGCTGCTCGTGTTCGCGACATGTTTGAGAACGCTAAAAAGCAAGCGCCTTGCATCATCTTTATCGATGAGATTGATGCGGTTGGACGTCACCGTGGAGCTGGTATGGGTGGTGGCAATGATGAGCGCGAGCAAACCTTAAATCAAATGTTGGTTGAGATGGATGGTTTTGAACCAAATAGCGGTGTGATTGTGATTGCTGCTACAAACCGTTCTGATGTATTGGATAAGGCTTTATTAAGGCCGGGTCGTTTTGACCGTCAGGTGCATGTTGGCTTGCCTGATATTCGTGGCCGTGAACAAATTCTTAAAGTGCATATGCGCAAAGTTCCTATTAATAGCGATGTGGATGCGGCTGTTTTGGCGCGCGGTACACCAGGGTTTTCAGGTGCAGATTTAGCAAATTTGGTGAATGAATCAGCATTGTTCGCTGCCCGTCGTAATAAGCGTACTGTTGACATGCAAGACTTTGAAGATGCTAAAGATAAGATCTTTATGGGGCCTGAGCGTAAGTCTGCTGTGATGCGTGAAGAAGAGCGCCGTAATACGGCTTATCACGAGTCGGGACATGCTGTAGTGGCTAAGATTTTGCCAAAGGCTGATCCAGTTCATAAGGTAAGCATCATGCCGCGCGGCTGGGCTTTAGGTGTGACTTGGCAGTTGCCTGAGCATGATCGTGTGAATATGTACAAAGACAAAATGTTAGAAGAGATTTCTATTTTGTTTGGTGGTCGCTTGGCTGAAGAGATTTTCTTGAATTCAAGTAGTACTGGCGCATCGAACGATTTTGAACGTGCCACAAAAATGGCGCGTGACATGGTGACTCGTTATGGTATGAGTGAAGTGTTGGGTACGATGGTTTATGTTGATTCAGAGCAGCCAGGTATGTTTGGCGCAATGACAGCTAAGTCAGTATCTGAAGCTACACAACAGAAAGTAGATATTGAGATTCGCGCTATCTTGGATCGTCAATACGCGGTTGCTAAGAAAATCTTGGAAGAGAATCGCGATAAGGTTGAGGTGATGGTCAAGGCCTTGCTTGAGTGGGAAACTATTGATGCAGATCAGGTGAATGACATCATGGCAGGTAAATCACCACGTCCGCCTAAATATCCACCATCAGCTAATAGCGGTGGCCCATCAGGTGGCGCTCCCGCAGTTGCTGAAGGGGGCGCTCCGGCGGCAGCTTGATGAGTGAGAAACAAATAACGCCCGTGGCATGGAGCTGCGGGCGTTTTCTTTTTGACTGGAGCCAAAGAACCGCGCCTGTGGTGATGGGGATTCTGAACCTCACGCCCGATTCATTTTCTGATGGTGGAAGTTTTACTCGTCGCGATGAGGCCTTGCGACATGCTGAAAGAATGATGGCGCAGGGCGCCGAAATGATTGATGTGGGTGGTGAGTCGAGTCGTCCGGGTTCTGAGCCACTTTCATTGCAGGAAGAGTTAGATCGCGTGATGCCCATTCTTGAGGCGCTAAAAGATGCACCTGTGGCTATTTCTTTGGACACTTATAAAGCCAAAGTGATGAAAGCGGCTGTTGAATTAGGCATTGATTGTATTAATGATATTTGGGCATTTAGGCAGCCTCACGCTATTGAGGCGATTGCTAAAAGTTCATGCGGTGTGATGTTGATGCATATGCAAAAAGATCCTCAAACGATGCAGTTTGATCCACACTACAAAGATGTGGTGAGTGAGGTGAATGGGTTTTTAATGGAGCGTTGCGTCACTCTAGAAGATGAAGGTATTACTCGCGAGCGCTTAGCTATCGACCCTGGTTTTGGATTTGGCAAAACTGTTCAGCACAATATGGCTATGTTGGCGCATTTCAAAACATTTTGTCAGCATGGGTTGCCAGTAGTTGCTGGTATTTCTAGAAAATCTAGCTTGGGTGCGGTGACGGGGCGTGATGTAGAACACCGCATAACTGCAAGTGTCGCCGCTGCTTTAATGGCGATTGAGCGGGGCGCCAAAATCGTTCGGGTGCATGATGTGGCTGAGACGATGGATGCTGTAAAAATTTGGTCGGCGACACAAGATTCCTTATAGAATATATATATGACACGTCAATATTTTGGAACAGATGGTATTCGTGGGGAGGTTGGGAAGTTTCCGATTGTCCCCGATTTTGTGATGCGCTTAGGTTATGCGGCTGGACAGGTTTTAGCTAAGAGTGCTGATGCCCATGGTAAGCCAACCGTTCTTATCGGAAAAGATACTCGTGTTTCTGGCTATCTATTAGAAGCTGCTTTAGAGGCAGGTTTTTCCGCAGCTGGTGTAGATGTTATGTTGTGTGGACCTATGCCTACGCCAGCGATTGCTTATTTAACAAGAGCCTTGCGCTTATCTGCGGGTGTTGTTATTTCAGCTTCACATAATCCTTATCATGACAACGGTATCAAGTTTTTCTCAGCCAACGGTGACAAGCTGGATGATGCAGTTGAATTGCAAATTGAGGCCGCATTAGCTGAGCCTATGAGTTGTGTGGATTCAGCGCATTTGGGTAAGGCTAAACGCCTTGATGATGCTACTGGTAGATATATTGAATTTTGTAAAAGCACATTTCCTAACCATTTAAATCTGCATGGTTTAAAGGTGGTAGTCGATTGTGCACATGGTGCTGCGTATCACATTGCGCCCCATGTTTTTCATGAGTTGGGTGCAGAGGTCGTTGCGATTGGCGTACATCCAAATGGTAAAAACATTAATGACAAAGTTGGAGCAACTTCTCCTCAAGCTTTGATTGAGAAAGTTAAAGAAGAAGGTGCTGATCTTGGTATTGCTTTAGATGGTGATGCAGATCGACTTCAATTGGTTGATCGCTCTGGCCGCTTGTTTAATGGCGATGAGTTGTTATATCTCATTGCTATGGCTAGAAAGCGTGCTGGCGAGACTGTTCAGGGAGTTGTGGGTACTTTAATGACCAACTTGGCAGTTGAAAAAGCTTTATTTGCTGAAGGTATCGAGTTCCAACGAGCCAAAGTAGGAGATCGTTATGTTCTTGAGCAGCTCAAAGAAAAGGGTTGGGTTTTGGGTGGAGAAGGCTCTGGTCATTTGATTTGCCTAGATAAGCACACAACGGGAGACGGTATTGTTGCTGCATTGCAAGTCTTATCCGCCATGAAGCAAGCTAATAAAACTCTTGAGCAGTTGTTGGAAAAAGTTAAGTTATTCCCTCAAACATTGGTTAATGTTCGCTATCAAAAAGGGTATGAGTGGCAATCTGATGAGCGTATGAAGAACGCTGTTAAGTTGGCTGAGAAAGAGTTAAATGGTGCGGGGCGAGTTTTAATTAGAGCCTCAGGTACGGAGCCTTTATTAAGAGTGATGGTTGAAGCAGAGCATGCTGATATGGCTAAAGACCAGGCTCATAAAATTGCATCGGTTATACCTGTATAGACACAAATTTATGAGATAAATTATGAATAAATTCATCATAATTTTTCTTCTGCTATTACCCGCACTTTCTTGGGGTGATTCTGCTGATAACGCTTATAGAGTGCAAGCTTCCGTGGTGCGTGAAGGTGACACCTTTTTAATATCGGCCAGTTACCATGCTCCTTTAACTTTGTGCCAAGCTTATCAATATTTAACCGACTACGAGGCGGCCGTAAAAATACCGGGCGTTATCGAATCAAAAGCAGTCAGGCAACCAAGCGGTAAAGTATTGGTGGAACGTTCGGCAGAAGAGCAAATTCTATTTGTCAAAATAAAATTACATACCTTAATTGAATATACCGAGTATCCATTGCTTGGGACTGAGTTTACGCAGATTAAAGGTGACTCCAAGAGATTCTCAGGTAAGTGGTCGGTAAGTCCTGATTCTGATGTTGGTAACAGTGCCATTGGAACCACGATTAAATATCAGGGTGTTTTAGAGCCTGACTCCCATGTGCCCATGTTTATCTTGCAGTACTTTATACAAAATAGCTTAGAAGATCGTTTTAAGCTGATGGCTAGATTGGCTGCGGAACGTAAAAATCAGGTGGTAGTGGCTTGTAAATAGGGGGTTTTCAGGGTTTTTAGGCTATTTATTTGATCTAAATTAAACCGATAGATTTGCCATCGACTCCTTGCTGGGTTACAATATCGGTCTTAGTCGGAGTGTGGCGCAGTCTGGTAGCGCACCTGGTTTGGGACCAGGGGGTCCAAGGTTCGAATCCTTGTACTCCGACCACTTTCCCTCCTCAAAATTCTCAAAACTAAAAATATAGAAACGCCCAAAGGTGGCTATTTCTTTTTATTTTTAGCAAGACCTTCTTGTAAAACTGTTAAGCTATCAAATATAGCTACTTAAAATAAACAGGAGTCATTGTGAAAATTTTGTTGCCCGTTGATGGATCTAAATCATCAGTTAATGCTGCTAAGTATGTTGTGAAGCTAGTTAGTAGTTTGCGTTCTAAATGCGCAGTTACTTTAATCAGTGTTCATGATGATGTTAGTCTGCGTCACGTTAGAACTTTTGTCGCAAAAAATGTTGTGGAAGATTACTTGCGAGAGATTAGTGAGAAAGAATTAAAGGCCACTAGAAAAGTTTTTGATGATGCGGGTGTTAAGCATGATATGGTCATCAAGCAAGGTAATATCACCAAAGAAATATTAGCTATTGCCAACAAAGAAAAATTTGACCTCATCGTGATGGGGTCTAAGGGTAGAGGCGGTTTATTGGATTTGGCGCTAGGTTCTATTGCTCAAAAAATTACATCTTCTGCAAAACAGCCCGTACTGCTAGTTAAATAAAAACTAATTCGTTAATAAAAAAGCCACCAGAAAGTAAGCGGTGGCTTTTTTGCTAAGCAGGCCTGTATTTTTTTACGGGAGCAAATCAAGCGCTGCTTCAGCTGGGCGACACAAGCGCACACCTTTGTCGGTTACCACAATAGGACGATTAATCAAGATGGGGTACTTGATCATAAAATCAATCAAGGCTTCATCGGACCATTTTGGATTTCCAAGATCTAATTCTTGATAAGGGGTGCCTCTTTCTCTAAGGAAGTGTCTAACGCTTTCACCACTTGCTTGAATAATTCTAGATAACTCTTCTTTACTTGGCGGGTTCTCTAAATAGAGAATAACGTTTGGTTTAAAACCAGCTTCTTGAATGAGGGAGAGGGTGTTTCTAGATGTGCCACATTTGGCGTTGTGATAAATCGTTATATTGGTCATGCCCAATATTTTAATAGATTAACTTTTTGGGACTGCTTTCGATAAATTCTTAAAGCGTTCTAAACCAAGTGCAGTTAATTCAACATATTTAATTCTGGTATCTGAGACAGTTCTAAAGTTAATTAGCTCTTTAGCTAATAACTTTTTAATGCCGCTGTGAATCGTGGCAGGTGAGGCAATGTGTTTGAATGCCATGATGTCTGATACACACAGCTGAATACCTTTTTCTTCGGCGTAAATTAACTCATTCAGAATTTTTATCTGAAAAGAATCAAGGCTATATAAGGCATTAATTTCCGACTCATACTTAAGATACTTAATATAAGTCTGTAACTTACTGTCCATCTCGATATTTTGCTCCAATTTCGTTAATTAACTTTTTTATTATTTTTTCTAACTTTATTTGATTCCATTTTATAAATGGTATAAATTGGACTAACTGTATAAATTTAAAAAAAAAATAATATGAGCGGGAATTATTATCAAAAAGCAGAAACACTTTTGGACATTATTCATGAGTTAGCGTTGGCCAATGAAATTTCAGAAATTGATGGTTTTCCTTTTAAAGAAGGGGGTGGCTCAATACAACTTCACCCCACATTAAAAGAAAAACTCGAGCAACATGAAAATCCAGAATTGCATCAATGGGCAATAGAAAATATTAAAGAGTTGTTTTAAAGGAATTTATAAAAAAGTTGTCAGTTAACCATAAGGTTAATAATTTTTTATTTGTTACTATCAAAATAATTATTAATTTTTATAAAAATATGGCGACTCTATCTACCACAATTAATTTCAGCCAACTTCCAGAAGATCAATTAATTGAATTAAGTTATGTTAGTCAAGCTACTCATGATATGGGTATGCTGAGTTTAATGAACTTATTAGATGATGCTGTTCATAAAAATTCAGAAGCAGAGTTAACGGGCGTTCTCTTCTATGATTCCGGTATTTTTGGGCAAATCTTAGAAGGGTATCCTAAGGATCTGGCTGATGTATGGCGGTCGATTGTGACGGATCATCGGCATAAGGACATTCAGGTGTTAGAAGTTGCGCCATTAAAAACAAGGCGCTTTTCTAATTGGGCCATGAAATTCTATGGTTCTGATGATATGAGTAAGTATGTGCCTGAATTGAGCGTTCGATTTAGTGAAGGAATTGTGGGCTTACCTGATGAAATCGTGACGCTCATGAAATCGATTGGCAACCAATCAACAGATGGGGTTTTTGAGGCTAGTTGAATAGTCCCTTGAAATCAATAGGTCATGGCAAGCATCGGCTATAATTTCGCTGATTATTTCAAAGACTGCCCATAGCTCAGCTGGATAGAGCACCGCCCTTCTAAGGCGTAGGTCGCACGTTCGAATCGTGCTGGGCAGGCCACTACGCACCCAAGCGACGAATCTCAGATTACCTCACTGTAGCCAATTGTCACAATTGTGTTCAAGGGCTCGAGTCTATTGAGCGTATCGAACACCTTGTTCTACGGTGATACATCCCGTTGACTATGAGCGTCCTGTAACTGGATGGTTGAATATTGTTCTAAATGGAACAGGTTCGTGAAGTAGTTGTAAGTCAAAATTAGATGGCTACTAACTCTGCAAGTTTAGTTGCAATAGTTGCCATAGTATCTTCTGATGTGTTTAATCCACTTCGTGAGGCAAGTAATGGACTAACCTCGCGGAGTTCTTCAAATGTCGTGTTATGAACGATGGGGATAAGTTGATCGCGTGCTAAAAGTGCAGATAGTTCTTTGTCAGCAATGCCCTCTGCGGGAAGACGACGTAAAAATGCAGGAGTAACAAGAACGATTCCAACGCGGGAATTTGCTAGTCCTTTATCTATAGCTCGAAGCAGTGGTACGCCAAGGCCAACATCTTTCTCGCTAAACCAAACTTTTATACCTTGAGACTCGAGTGAATCATGCAGTTCTTTTGCAGCTCCTTGTCGATCATCCCAAGCATGGCATAGAAAGATATCTCGTAGATCAGATTTGGTCGCTAGGCGCTCTACAGCTTCACGTATGGGTGTAAGAGTTCGTATTTGAGCGGGTGTATATATAACCGATGAGCTCGCTCGTGACCAACGTGGCCTTCCTCCACTATTAGCCCCTCCGCTACTACTTTGTCTTACTCCATTACTTCCTAATGAAAAAGATTGCGAAGGGGAGTATGGGGTGGAGCGATAGCTACCGTAATGGCGCTTACTGCTACATGCGGGACATGCCGCGGCTCCACTTGCTGTCCGATGCCCATTTCTTGGTGCTGTACATTTAGCCATATATGTTCTCCCAATATTTCTCATTTGAGGCTTTTTCAGCTTTCAAAATAATCTCAATTTTCTCGTTTTCATTCAATAAATCTGAAAGTCTATTGTTTGAGTTTGCAGGATCATCCAGAGTTGAAAATAGTGGGTTTCCTTGATGTTTTCCTAATTCATGAAAAACATGACATAAGTTATCAGATAGATTTTCTATTTTTTTTGATTTATTGATTAATATTTTATTAACCAATAAGTACTCAAGATAGATTGACGGAAAATCAATCCTATTAATTTCGCGCCATATTTTTAATAGTTTGATTTCATTTGTTCGACCCGAAGATGAAATGTCGCTGATATGTTTTTTAATATTTGTTTTTTTAATTGAATTTTTTTTGGAAACATATAGAGAGTGATCATTTGTATTCCCAGAGAGCTTTCTGGCGGGTGTGACATCTATCTCTAAGGTGTTTAATTTAACTCGTACTGACACATTTTGCTTACGCACATTAGAGTATGATTTGCTGAGCCATTCATACAATGAGTTGTAGCAAGATTTTAAGCCGCCAGAATTTTCATTACAGTCATGTTTTAAGGAAACCAGAAGATCAATATCGGAAGAATTAGAAATCGCAGTCCCTTTTGCGTACGATCCTGAATTAATGACTTCAATGTAACAAGTGCCAGCCCATTTTTTTAAATCAGCTTTTAAAAAATTAATGTTAAAGGAGTTGGTCTGTATATCTCGACCTTTATAGTGTTCTAGTATTTGATAGAGGTAAAAATTAGGATTTATCATAACTTGTAGTGACAAGAGATGTTAATAAGTCGTTGATTAATCTTCCCCTGAAGTTGACAATGACTGTGTTTGATCTGTTTGCGATATCAGATAAATTTTCTTCAGGAATTTTTCCTGGAGAAGCAAAAATAATTACTGGCGTTTGATTATTTGGTCTGAAATCAAAAATTTGATTTATATGATCTTTTGATGAATTCCAGTCTACTAGAAAAATATCCAATTTTTTTGCCTTAGCTAAATCAATTAAATCAATTTTGATTATATTTTTCTCTTTGAAAATGCCTGAATCAATGAGCATTAATTTTAGGCTACTAAAGCTACTTTCATCACCAAAGATTGCAACCTTTCGTTTCCATAAAGATATGCCCAAGCGAAGCATAAGTGGGGTAACGCCCCAGAAAAAACAAACCACTTTGTACGTGATTGCTATGAATGTAATAGATACACTTATTCCACCAACTATATTAAAAAGTGGGTGATTAAATATTAGTGCCGCTTGTTCAAATATAGACATGATTTTTAGGGTTAGATTGCATTGCTACATTTCTACCAGAAAATATAACTATCTTCAAATAAAAATTATGACGGCGTTCGACAGGGTCACTTAGCTGAAGTTTTATTTCGAGATTTCTCAGCACCATGAATTTGATTGCATAGCTAACTAATATCTGTTACTATTAGTCTATGTTTGAACAATGCCTATATTTCAATACGACGTCACTAGCTCGCCAAGTCGAGCGAGAGTGGACTCAGGCATTTAAACCATTCGGATTAACACCATCTCAAGCCTTTATGTTGAGAGTGGTGCTTGATAAAGCTCCGTTATTGGCTAGAGAGATTGCTGAGGAATTAAATATCTCAAGGCCAACAGCTACTCGTGGTTTAGATCATCTTGAACGTATGGGTTATATAAGACGAGTTATTTCAAATAAGGATGCAAGAGAGCAGGAGATTCACCCAACTGCTAGCTCATTAGATATTAAATCTGATCTAAATATTGCTAGTAGTGAAGTAACAAAGCGTATGAAGAAGTTGTTAGGAGCAAATGAATTTGAATCTGTCGTAACTCAAATGAGGTCTATTACATCAGCTCTCAAATGAGTTTTATTTTATTAATAGTTGCATAGCTAATTAATTGGAGGAAGTATGCCTATCTTGAATGTGAAAGTAAGTGCTAAGAAGTCACCTGAGTTAACTAAAAAGATTGCTAATTTACTGCTGGAGCTAACTAGTAGGATTCTTAAAAAGAAACGAGAGGTAACTGCAATTGCTATTGAGTATGTAGATCATGATGCTTGGGTGGTAGCAGGGCAGTTATTAAGTCAACAAGGTAAAAATAGCTTTTACTTTGATATCAAGATAACTGATGAAACTAATACCAAAGATGAGAAAGCTCAATACATCAAAGAAGCCTTTGAGGGATTTGAGAAGTTATTGGGTAATTTGCACGAAGAAAGCTATATCTATGTGCAAGATGTCAGGGCGGCTACTTATGGATTTGGTGGTTTAACTCAGGAATATAGATATCAACATTGAGAGTGGATTGTCGGGAAAACCGACATTCACTAAATTTTGTAAATATTTTTTAGATTTTTTCTTGGTCAATAAATTGGTTGGGAGTAGGATATGCTTAGTTTTTATGACACTCAAAGTGACCGGAGCCAATTTTGCCAATCTTTTTAAGAGAATTTATGGCAGCAGCAGTGCATTCGTGTTCATTTTTAAACTCACCTAAATAGAGTCCATTTGACAGATTATTTTTGTCTGGATATGCATAGCCATGCCATTTTGACGAAGTAATTGAATAAACAACGATGAGAACTAATGAGCTAATAAAAATTAGTTTTTTATTTTTTTGAAGCATATCTTAAATATTCGATTTGTTTTGGTGTCGAAATATAATTTCTAATGTTAACGACGACTTCTGTAATGTCCTCTTACGTAGGTGCCATCCTTTCTATAGTACCCATCTACTGGTATTGTTTTTGGTAATCCTGTGATGTTACTTATGTCGCCATAACAAGACCCGTTCTCAGCGCAAGTACCTATGCCAACTTCTGGTAATGGCGTAGTTTGACTATTGGTAATACTTTGTTGACTATTTTTTGGGGCATTGATTTGATCGCTATCAAGTAAGGCTCTATTGCAGTAACCGATTCCAGTAAGGCAATTATTAAAATTTCTTTTAAGTTCATTTTGATGAACTGCATCAATTTGAGTTGATGATAGGATCTGTTTTTTACAGTAGCCAATACCTGTTATACAGTTGTTGTAATTTCGCGTTAGCTGATTTTTTTCAACTGTTTGGGCTTCTGATGTTGATAAGTTGCTTCTATCGCAATAACCTATACCGGTGTAACAGTTATTAAGATTTCGTTGAGCCTGGTTTGATTTAACAACACTAGCTTCTTTTTCTGTTAACAGTGAATTATTACAATATCCAATTCCAGTAGCGCAATTGTTATAGTTTCTTTGTAGCTTACCTTTATTTACTGATTCTAATTGTGATGAAGTTAATTCCCCTTCATTGCAAAAGCCTATACCAGTAATACAGCTGCTGTAATTTCGACGAAGTTCATTTTGTCGAACTTGTTCAAGTTGCGATTGCGCCTGTACTAAAAAAGTACTTAAAACTAATAAACTCGTTACAGCTAAATGAATTAATTGTTTCATTTTGAAAGGGTGTTTTTCATTCTATTAACAACAGATTGTTGGTAATTAGATCTAGCCGCAGCATATTTCTGCTCATCCTGAGCCTCTTTTTGAATAGCCTGAATAGCTTGAGCATAAGCCTCATTATCTTGAGGCTTCGGGAAAATTACACCATTGGCAGTTACTTGAACCAATCCGATATTTGACTCAGCAAGTTTCAATATTTTTCGAGCAATTGCAATACTGTTATGAGTTGCATTGGTTTGTAGCTTATACAACCTAGTTGTTTCATCGACACTCTTATTCAAGCCTTTCAAAAAACTTGCTTTGATTTCTGGGGATACGGAAGCTTTTTCAATTGCAATAATTTGAGCCTTATAGGCCTCGTTAATTAGTCGTGATTCTTCATTTACAAAATAAGTCCATTTATCAAGTTTTTGAAACCCATTTGTAATTGCAGAGCGACTATTAAACATTTGCGCAGATAGAATCTGATCAATCCCTACTTTTTCTAACTCAGCTTGGTTCTTTTCAATCTCGAGGCTATATGGTTTAAGTACGATTAGTACTTCATTTAACAAAATCTGCGTTCCGTCAGCATCATTTCCACTATATCCAGGAACTTTAATATTGCTTGGGAGTGATGGTTCTAGTTTTGAAACATCACCTTTTTCAATGGTGGCGACAAAATTATTCAGACTTCTGTGATCGGAAACCTCTTTGTATAAAACTAATGTAACCCACAGAATTGCAATCATTCCTAAAGCAACAAAGCCTTTATCTTTTGTTTCTTCAGATTTATTTCTGTTAATAAGTTTAATTATTAGGTAAATTAGAAGTGATACGCCTACGAGGTTACCTACAGCTCTAGCTGTATCAAAGTTGGTGGGTAGAAAGATATAGGTTCCGGTAATGAGGTAAACAAAAGCGAAAGCTAACAAAATTTGGCCGTGAATTTTGGTCATAATTACTCACATTTTTTATAATTATTTAGATCATCTCAGGTTTAGTGTTCTTACACAATTGCCTTATTAATTTAAGTTTGTGAAGTGCTTGGTATTAAGTAATGAAAATTATTGCAGAGGGTTCTTAAATGCTCATTCGTAGGGCATTTCTAACGTTCAATTAGGGATTTCGATAGGTATTTTTTGATAAAAGTGCTTATCAAAATTAATAGAAATACCCTATAATTAGTACTGTATATCCATACATAACACTAGATATAGTGTTTGTTTTTAAAAAGAAAAGTGGCCGAAACGGGAATTTCGACCACTTGGTTACCGATTCCCCGGTGAGGTTTCGATAGCTGTTTACGTTAAAACTGCTCTTTTAGTGTAACAGCGTCTTCTTACTAGTCAACCCGGGTAAACCTTTGAAAAAGGATTTTGTATGGCAAAGAAGCCTGGACAAAATACTGGTACTCAAGGTGGAGTGTTTCAGCAAGTTACGTCGACAGGGAAACCTGTATCAAACTACGTAACTGTTTCTGATCACAAACCATTACCTCCGACTAGCAAGCCGGGGCACTTGTGGAATCAGATCGTAATTACACCTAATAGCAAACGTTAATGGTGGGTGAGGGATGAGAGTCCCTCATTTGATTTAATTGAGAGGTGATTTTGAACTTAATTGTTGATGAAAAATTTTGGACGATTATTGCCGGCGTTGTAGCTCTGGTCACTTTTCTAGGATCATTAGTGAGTTTGGCATTCACGGCTTGGAGGTATACGCAAACAAGGAGGGTCGAGCAAGAGCAATTACGTTTTGAAAACTATCATCGTTTGATAGGAGAGTTAGTTGGTGGTGTTCGTGAAAACATGAACATGAAATTAGACTCTCAAATTGCAATTGTTTATGAGTTGAGAAACTTTTTTCAATACACCCCAGTTACTATTAGGATCCTGACATCTCTCTATGAAGAATGGCTTCCAGTTGAGAGGAATAAAAGATTATTAGAGGAAATGAATTTGACTTTGGAATTTTTGATTCAGAGCAGGAGAAGTTGGATAAAGAAATTATTTCTTACTAAAAAAGACATTTTTTAATGTTCAGGTCGTCCAAATCCTAATTCGAAGCTAAGCTAGCAAGCGTCCCTTAACTAGACGCTTGCTTGATGAATAATCTTCAATTCCTGTTCGCTCAAACCAAACCCCGAGAGGGAAAGTGTGTTCCGCTATTGAACGGACAACTAACCTTGTTTAAGAGAACTAATAGTGATGCTTGGCAAGCTAGGTTTAAGTTAGCTAATGGGCAATGGCATTCAGCTAGCACCTTTACGGATCAATTAGCCGAAGCATCAACTAGAGCGATATCTATCTTTGAAACAGTCAAACTAAAAATCGCTAATGATCTGTCTGTAGTTAAGAAGTCATTTAAGGCAATAGCTTTAGAAGAAATAGAGGCTATAGAAAAACTACATAACATCAGCAATCAAACAAGAAATGACTATATCTACATACTTAATAACTATCTAATACCTTTCTTTGGCAAATATCAGATAGATGAGATAACGGATGAGTTAATTAGTGACTTTGCTAGTTGGCGAGTTAGTCAAATGGGGAGGATTCCTGCTAAAGACACTCAGAGATACCACTCAACTACTTATAACCGAATAATTAAACGTGCCCGAGCCAGTGGGTTTCTTAATCCGTTTAAGGATGTTCCAAGTCTACCCAGAGATGGGGCGTCGACAAAGCAAAGATCTGCTTTTACAAGGCAGGAAATAGATAAGTTATTGGACTTCATGGCTTATTGGGATCAATATAAGCGGTATGGTCGTACAGAACGCAGTAGGCAGATGCAGATCCTATGCCGTTGCTATGTGGAGTTCTTGTTATATACAGGTATTAGGCAGGGAACAGAGTCTATGCCGGTGAGGTGGAAAGACTTGCAATGGCATGTAATAGGGAAGAAGCGGTATTTACGTATATGGGTTAATGGTAAGACGGGACCCAGATACTTAATAGCTAGAGATCAGTTATTGCCTAGCTTGGAGAGGTTAATAAAGTGGCAAAACTTACCTTATAAAAATCTTATCCAAGTCCTAGAGGCTAATTTAAATAAGTTAGTCTTTGTTATGCCTGAAGGTGATCAGCCGCATGGGATGGATGGGGTATTTCAAAGATTAATGAAAGATAGTGAACTTTGGATAGACCACGCAGGGCAGAAAAGAACCCTGTACTGCTTAAGACACACCTACGCCACATTTGCTCTAGCTGATGGCATTGATATCCATACGTTAGCTAGGCAAATGGGAACTAGTGTAGGCATGATTGAACGTCATTATTCAAAACTTACTCCGATGCTTAGTGCTGAAAAATTAGCTTAAATCCTGTTCTGAATGGAACAAACTACTTAAAACAACAGCTACCCCTGCAGTGGTAGCAGTCGCCTTAAACAGTAATTACCGTACCTTGAGATTCATTAGCTGTTCGATCTACCACTTTGTAAACAGCATTAGCTTCTGCACCCAAGTCCCAAAGATCAGGCTTCAAATCAACATTTTTGCCGCTTTGTTTGATTTTTTCATAGCGTTGTTGGCGACGAGCTTTAATAATCTCGCCAGCTTCCTTGCTAATAACAAACTTGATAGGTAAGCGAGCAGAGATTTCAGCTAATGCTTTTTCCATCGCACGCCAGTCTGTGTCATCAGGCTTTTTAGTGAACAATAACTTAGCAAATACATAACCAGAGTTCTTGTTATCAAAGCTCAAAGGTTTTTCAATCTTGTTGATGTCCTTAGTGCTTTTTACCAACTCGTCTAGTTTTGAGCCAGTTAGCTTGTTAAGCAAATAACCTTTTTTAATGCACTCTTCGAATGCGTCAGCAGGGATTTGCGTAATCAAGTAGATATTTGTCCAACTTGCAGGTAGCTGATCCACATATTGAATAAAGCGTGGATAGACGCGACCAATAGCTGAGAACTTACGAACAGTACTGCTGTAGTCTTTAAGCCCAACTTCTTCACAGAAGGTTTTGAACTGAAACTTGTCCAAAGACTGTTCTGCTTCGTAGACTACGCGACACATCTCTAAAGTGCTACGAGCTGTTTTTTCAACTCCTGCTTTAAAGGCGGCAACATACTCCTTACGTTCTTTAGCTACGATTGGGTATGCATCTGTTGTAGCTACTTCTACACTGACTTTACGCTCATACTTAACTAAGTCAGCATTAGATTTTTTAGCCTTAACCATTTCCAAGATTTGTTGAGCTCGTTCAGCTTTATCAACTTCAGGTTTAGATTCAGGCTCAGTCTTTTTCTGTGACTGTTCTTCACCTTCAATGATGAATACTTCATCGAATGTTGATGAATCTTCTGTGATGACATTCGCATTCATGCCACGAATATCTACAGAAGGGATGCTTGACTCTGTTGCTACAGGGTTAGTAACTTCAATTAAATTTTCCATTTTTACAACTCCTTAAAATCGACTTAGCGGTGAAGGCGAAAGTGCCAAAAAACGTGTGCTTTGCCGATAGAGTCACTTTACAATTTTTGTTATTTTTCATGCAAAAGAGGTGTTGTATTTTTGGTTTGACACAAAATTCCCAAAATTCGAGCCTTATATTTAAAGGCTTCCAAGTCAATTTTTGATGATAAAAAATAGGCATTTAATAAAAAATGCCTATTTATTGTTTGAATAATGAAAATATATTTCAAATTTTTTTAAATAAATTTATACAAGATTCATCGCATTTCTCATCATCTCTGGATTTGCATCAATATATTTTTGTGTGACAGCAATTGAGCGATGTCCTGCAATTTCTGCCAATACTCGAACACCGACTCCTTTGTTTGCGAGAGAAGTAATTAGTGTTCTTCTTCCGCTGTGACTTGAGGCTCCGCTAATTCCGGCACCACGATAAAGTCCAAAGAACCAAACGCATAAACTGTTTGGGGTAAATCCAAGTCGGTTATCAGTATGAAAGAAGGGAATATCAGGTAGTTTGATGTGTCTAGTAGTTAAATATCGCTCTAATTCAGGTTTAAGTTTCTCAGGTATGTAAACAGTTCTTGGGTGACCGCCTTTAGTTTGTGATGCATGGAGACGTATTTCATTCTTAATAGTCCCATCTTCGTTAACAATGTCGCCTCGTTTAAGTAGGGCTATTTCGGCAACGCGAAGCCCGAGGTAAAAACTGGTAAGAATCAAAGCTCTATTTCTTTCGGGGTATTGCTTAGTGCTTGCGTAACGTAGAACTTGATCTAGTTCGGATTGGGTAAGTGTTTTAGCTTGAGCCATTTTGTATCTCCTTGTTAATGAAAAATCACTATTAGTATGTTTTCTTATTCCAAAAAGAACGACCTAAATTTGCCTAAGTAAAGACCTTCCAAGAATCAATGACTTAGCTTTAAAACGAGGTTTTACTTAAGATTTCTCTACTTTTCTTAAGTAACGTTCTTCTAAGTATTTATGCTTTGATGTTGTCTAAAACCCACAGATTTGGGGTGATTTTTTAAACAGCCTTACATGCTGTTTGATTAAGCGTCTGTTTACTAGACGCTGTATTTGAAAAGATCAATGCTTATAGGGCTTATTTGAGGGGTTTATTTTGTGGGATATCAATATAAGTTGTGTAAAATAATTTGATGCACTAAAATACACAAAATAATGTACAAAATAATGGTGAAAATATGAATGTAATCACACCGATTCACGCAGGCACAACTATTAGTGTTAGTGATTTGAGAAAGTTAACCCCAAGCAAAATTATCGAGCAAGCGGGGGGTGATCCTGTTGCTATCCTTAGCCACAATAAGCCAGAAGCTTATTTGTTGTCAGCTAAGGCTTATGAAAAGATTCTTGATGCTTTAGATGACCTTGAGTTAATTAAAACTGTTGAGAAAAGACGTGGAGGCAAAACTATTAGGGTAAATCTTGAAGACTTATAACCTAGAGTTCCATGTATTAGCTAAAAAAGAGTGGGATAAGTTAGACGGTTCTTTAAAAGAACAGTTCAAGAAGCAATTAGAGAAACGCTTGGAATCCCCTCATGTCCCATCGGCTCTGTTAAGCAGGGAGCTAGAGGGGTGCTACAAAATCAAATTACGAACTAGTGGCTATCGTCTTGTCTATGAAGTGGTGGATAAGCGAGTAACCATTATTGTGATTGCCGTTGGTAAACGAGATAAAGACGAGGCTTACCAAAAAGCAGCACAACGGATCGTTCATAAAATAGCCAAGAAATAAATTACCAAGCCACTAAATCGACATTGGTAGCAATTAAGCTCGGTTTATTGGCTCCCGTAGCTTTACAGCTATGAACTGCCAATGTCCATTCTTCAACGGTGTTGAATTCAGGACTATTAATGCATATATGTAGCTCATTCGTATCCTGTGAGTACACCGCATAGCCATCTACTGGGGTTTTAACCTTAGTTAATGGATCGTAGTGAAGTAACCAAGAAAACACCAAGCCTTTAGCTGTTGGTAAGTCTGTGCCATCTAGCTTATTAATAACTGCCATTTTGTCATCACGTTTTGCCAGTGCTTCCCATTCAGGGTATTCAAACATATCGATTAAGAATTTGGTTTGTGGATTTCTTAACTCGATAGTGCCGTTATAGATGGCTCTGCGGAATAAGCCTTTGCCAATGGTTGTGTTGAATTTCTCGTTTATAAAAAGTCTTACTGCTATTTCTCTCATATCTTTCTCCTTTATCTAGTTGATTGAGTTCTCGTTGCTAGTTGCTTGAGTTGGTTACATGAGTAGAGACAAAAAGACGTTGCTTTGAGTTCAGTTGCAGATCTCAAAGAGAGAGTTACGAAGTTGTGTTGCTAGTCAGAGTTACTCATTTGTCACTCGAGTAACTCAACTAGTAACTACTCCAACTCACTCAGTAGCAACTGTTTTTCTTTATGCGACCTAACTTTGTAACCAAGCAACTCGCAAAAATATTTATCTCTTTCTAAGAAAAACCGTATTTTTTCTATCCAAAATTAGTCAAAACAGAACAAATGTCAGAAAGAGGTCGACCAAACCCAAAGACCGAAAACAAACTACGTGTGCCCATTAACTAAAAGGAGAAATGAAATGAGCACATTAAGTAATTTGAAGTTAGTAGCAGTAAAGAAACCAACACATATCCCTGTTATTCAGGTTCGTAGAAATAAGCTATCCAGTCGCTTATGGGAGCAGATCCAGTTAGCCAAGAGCCAAATAGATGGAAAGCCATTTGTGGTGAATAAGTTCCGTAGCTTTACTGATAAAGAAACAGGGGAACGTAAACAGCTACAAGTGCCTAAAAGGATTAAACCTTGGTGGTTCGTCTCGGAATCAGGGAAAGTATGCTTCTCTGTTAAGTACGGTAGTTCCATACTGGAACTGGCTAAAGGTAAGCCAAGCGTTGAAGTAGCTAGTGCAGGGGAGCTTGTTGGGGCATTAATGTCGGTAAAGGAAGCCGTTGATGCAGGGGAATTGGATAATCAGATCCAAACCGCCAGTTCTTTATTGAAGAACGGTTTTAAGCGTTAATAAATAAGGAGGTGTTAATCCTCCTTATTTGCATTACTTTCTTCTTTGCTTTCAATAATTAATTCCCTGACCATATCTAAATTTTGGACGCTTTGCCAAATTTCATATCCTAAATAGAGGTCAAGGATGGCGACTAATGAACCGGCTATTACCAATGAGGAAGATTCCCATAAGTTTATGTGGGTATTCAAAATACAGAACCCAATGAATGAAATTGTGATTGAGGGGAGTATTGCTAGTTCAAATTTCAATCTAACTAATAAGGTGCGTAAATATCTTTGTCCAATTACCTCATCTTTTAATTCTAGCTTGAGGTAGTTAAACCAACGATTCTCTGCCTCAGGGTCTCTTTTGTATAAACAACCATCGCATAAAAGTTCAATTCTTGAACCCAAGTCCTCTAACAGCATACCTATTACAAGAGATAGGCTAAGAAAGATTGTGATAACTATTCCATTATTTGTTTTTACTAAATCTAATATTGATTGATTATTGAGTGCTATCAGTATTGCCCAAGGGGCAAATGCAATTCCACCAGGAATAATTAAGGTCGAGAGCGGCCGAAAAAATTCATTTTTAATGAAGCTTAAAAAATCCATTTTAAATTTTCTTCTGTTATTTTGTGCTTCAGTATATTTCTTAAAAATATAAACGTCTAGGTGTTGATTAGTGGTGATTATTTCTTTTTTCTGTGTCTAGGTTAAGAAAAAGATAAATATTTGTATGAACAAATATCTCGTATCTATTCGTATTAAAGGCCAAGTTGTTAGAACCACCATTGAGGCTGATAGTTCTATTCATGCAAGGTTAATAGCTGAATGGCACTTTGGAATTGGTTCGGTGGCTAGTCCACCCACCAAACTAAAGGAGACCTCTATCTCGACGCCCCAAACACTTGAGAAAGCAAGAGTTAAATCATTGCAAGCTCAAGCTGATCGAGCTAAGCAAGCGGTTAAGGCTGAAAAGGCTAGGCAAACTATTGCAAAAGCACAGGAACAAATGCGTACCCCAGCTAATTCTTAAGTTTTTACAAATACATTAGATAAGTGTGTATATAAGATATACATGTAGAATCCCCAATTCAAAAAAAGTGGGGAAATAATTGCCCAAAAAAAGTCTAATTCTTTGACTTCTTCTTTGAAGGTGTCAGACTTTTTCTTTTCGTAGCCAATTTTTTTAAACTCCAAAGATATTGACTCAATTTCTTCGAGGAGGGTAGCTAAGTGATCTTTATTAACTTGGTGACTAATCTTTAGGCGATTAAAAATAAATATTTGGTATACGAAAAATACCCCAGTCATTACTAGCGCCCAAGTTTTATATAGGACATCTGAAATTCCTATAGATCCTACAACACCTAAAAATAGCCAAATATTAATTTGAGCAAATTCATATATGTATGCATTGAACGATTTCTTAACCTCAAAAAACTCTTTTTTGATACCAATAATTCTTTGACTTAGTAGTTCGTGTGTGGAATTATCCAAAATAATTGCCTTCCATCATTTTTCTTGATATTAAGAAATGCTATGCAAATCCTCAAATAGTTTTAAGGAACTTTATAAATGTCTCTACCTCCCATTATTGATGATTTAATTATTTTTTGTAAGGTTCATAATATTCCGGCCGATAAAATTGCAGAGTATGTAGATTTGTGGAATAAGAGGAATGACCTTAAGTCATTACGGGCTATTTCAATTCCTTGCCCATTATGTTTTTTGGAAGGTAATAAAGATTCGGAAGGTTTATATCAGTTGGGGTTTGGCGATGATAAACAGGAGTTTATGAAGTGTCATACTTGTAAAAGTAAAATTCCAATTACCGATAAAGATAATTGCTAGAGTCGCCTAATTAGACGCTTGATTCGACTTGTTCCATTTGGAACAAACTGTCAGTATCACAGTGATTTCTTTGAGAGCCATTAAGTTCAAGGCAGGCCGCGCTTAAATTAATCGGAGATCGTGTAAGGCGTGATCGGCAAATGGTTAAGACTGGACATGCGGATTTGAACCAGATTGATTCGCGCCGAGCAAACTAATTTTTTCAGCTAGCTGCGCCATGAGTTGTATGTTATTAACCCAACCTTGATACCAGCCGGCTTTTGCGAACCATCGCAATATGCGTGTATCCCTGAACAAGATTTCTGATGAAAATTGTGTTTTATTTCCCATGTCCAATAAATCAATCACTATAGTTCCATAGGACTGAGTGGTAGGTCGCAAGTCCTTAGTTAATGCATTGGTCATGACAATTCGTCTATCTTTAATCAATTGAACGTATATCAGTTCATCGTGATGACGTCTTCTATTATTAGTGTATTCAAAAATGAATGCACCACCAGGTATTAAATTTATATTGATTATTGAAAGATTAAATTCTGGCGGAGCCCACCAACTAAGTAAGAATTGTTTTTCAGTCAGTACTCTCCATACATCGTTGGTTCTTGCATTTACTACTTGGGAATAAATGGCATTTTTTGGAGTTTGGTTATACATTTCAATCATTTTTATTTCTTACCGTATAGTTTTACTTTAGAGTTCTGAACTCATACCCAGGATGCTTGTCTTTAAGTATGGCAATGGCTTTCTGAATTGCTCCTTCTATTCCATTACCATCTACCACAGTATCGGGATTTAAAGGTGTTGCATTGATCGATATGCAATAAACTTTTGCAATTCCTGATCCAATCTTTGCTTCAGTTGAAGTTGCATTGCGACCAGCTATTAAGTAACTCTGAAAATTTTTTGGCATTCCGAAATCATCCAGTTCACCATTAGAAAATTGCACATGTGACATTTGAATCATATATTTTCCTTAAGTATTGATTTAATTTCGTTGTTAAATTGTTCTTTATCCGGGTTGTGCAAAACTTTGAGAGGAATATTCAGTTTTTCTGAGACCAAAATAGCTTGATGTCTTTCTTTTAGCAAAAACTCATTTAAAAAAGTATCGGTATAGGAGACATCGTCTCTGTTTTTCAGGCGCTCTTTAATTATTCCTGAATCAGATTCAAGCAATAAAATCGCATCTAAACCAAGTTTCTTAAATACGTCAATTTCAATAATTTTTATTGCCCCATCGCTTCCCATTAAGCAGAAATGTCCATCCAATAGCAAGTTTGCTTGATTTTTTTTTAATCTAGATATGGCAGAAATTAATGCTTCTTGGTTGGCTTCTATTTCACCGGTAATTTTCTTTTCGCTCCAAGATTGCTTACCCATTTCCCCTTTAATTAGCTGGCTTGCGGATTTGTAAAGAAGATAATTTTCCTCTGCGACGTATGCTCCAAGGAAAGATTTCCCAACTCCGTGAATTCCGCCTAAAAAAATAATCATGATTTGTCATCGCTTATTAATTTTTTAAGTTGGTTTACTTGGCTTAAATTTAGATATTGAAATGATTGAGGTGGGTAGAAATTTTCGATAAATTTATTTGGGTCTATGGCTTGTTTAAATTTAACTGCATCTTTTAATAGAACGGCATTGCACAATGATTTTCCATTGAAATAATTCAACAATTCTCTTTTGGTTAGGCCTCCGCTATGTTCCGAACATATTTTCCATAATTTTGATGGCCTTACCTTTAAGGTCTCTTCTACCTTAACTAATCCAACTATTCTCTGAATCGGAGAACTTGCATAGATTGCAATTGTATTGACATCTTCGGCAGCCCATGTTCTGCGAAACTCAACTGTTTTTATTTTCGCGAGAATAAGATCGGCATATTGGGGTTTAATAGAAAGAACGATGACTTTATCATCTCTCTGATTGAAGAATTTTTTTAAATTGGTCGTCATTAATTTTTCTAATGGATTGAAATGGGCCTTGAATATGGCATTGAGATTGAAGATTTGAATATGGAATAGGGTGTTTTAAGTGCCTTATAAGTCTAAATAATATTACTCTGGTTTCTTTTTCTGCCATAGCTTCGATTTCTGATTGGCTATAGACAGTACGCCGGCTAACCATGCTCGCAATTTTTGAAGCATCTGCAAGAACTTGGAATTTATCTACAACAGCAATACTTGTTAATACCTTTTCATCCTCAGTTCTATAGAAGAGCAAAATATCGCCTTCTTGTATAGATTTAGTTTGGGCATGACAAAGATAAGCTAATTTAATAGCATTGCCAATATTGCTTGAGTTGTTAAAAAGCTGACCTTGTTGTGCCTTAAAGTCTGGTAAAAGAATTGCGTGAAATGCGGGTTTAATTGGAACAATAAATTTTTGTATTTCTGAGTCAGATCTAAAGTGCGGAAAATATAATTTTGCGTATTCGAGTGGCTCCAAATCCTGATTTTTTGGCGGGTTAATTGGATGTTTTTTCACAAGAACTTGATCGCCTTTATATGATCCTTGAGCTTCAAAGCCAAAGTCTTCAAGCAAGCGAATAAGGAAATTGTGCTTTATGGAATTTGCGTGAATAAAGATAAACTCACATCGATTTTCGGTGGCATATTTAAACGAAGCCTTGAGAAATAGCTCCCCGATTTTCTTTCCTCTCGCTTCTTCAGCAACTTTGAATGTGCATAGCTTTAATGAGTTTCCTTGAAGGATTTCACCGTCTTCATTTATTTTTTCATTGGTTTGAATTGTATAGATGCAAAGTGCAGTTAAATTTTTGCTTTCATCGCAATACGTCCAGGCTCGACGATTTTCCCTGGCTTTTTCTCTAAACCAGTCATTAAATCCACCATATCCTTCTCTGAGGCTGTCAAAAAATGGTTGGTCAAGAGTTGGGATGATGCGGTGTAAGGGGAGATCTTCAATGTTTGGTAAATGGATGGCTGTTGGCTCGTGAAGTCTCTTGAGCCAATCTTCAGCTGTTTGTATGCTGTAAACACGACTTTGCAATCCTCTAGTTAGAGCATTCGCATGTATCCCTTTATCTTCGGTAACTAGAGCATGTGCTGCATCGCATGCTAGGGCATACAAAATTTCATTATCGCAAGCATCATTTGCGGAAGTAACTGAAGTGTTCCAAGGGCATGGCGCTGGATTGTCTAATTTAGTATATTGGGTGACTCGCTGTAAATTTCTATTGCGCCTTTCAATATCAGAGTCTCTTTGGAAATCTTCAATAGTTGCAGGATGATATAAGAGTTGATGTCCACCTGTATTTGCCAGGCGAACAAAGTTAGCCAAACTTTGTTCGAGGAAATGGTTTGAGTCCTGAAGGGGTATCAGGATATTTGTATCAAGAATAAATCTAAGTCTTAAAGTCAATTAAGGATCTTCATGTGCTTGATGTTTAGGGGAAGTATTTTTGTCATCAGAGGGCAAGTCTTACAGATCGCATTATTTATTGAATTTCATGTGTGCACTCCTGATATGGCTTACGTTCCATTGTGATTTAAGTGCTTCGAAACGTGGCACTTGGATTTTATTTGATTGGCGAGTAATGGCACGAAAAATACTTACAATATACAGAAAATATCTAAAAATTACATATATGCTATCACTTAAAATCTGCAAAACCACTAAAGATTTAGTTCTAAAGATGAATCTTGGAGCTGTCTATGCGTACTAAAGTGGTCATTATTGGAAATGGCTTTGACTTAGACCAAGGGTTAAGGACTGCGTATAGCCACTTTTTAGAGGATGGTGTTCAGCCTGGAGTGGATACTCAAAATGCAATCATTCAGGCCGCAAAAAATCAAGGCGAGAATTGGTGTGATGTGGAAATGGCCTTGGCTCAAGTTATCGCTCGTGAAGCTAAATTAGCTGAAAATAAAGGTAGGCAGAGAGATATAAAAAGAAACTATATGCAAGTTTCGAGGCTCTTAAAAAAATATATTGAGGGTATTCAGATTCATAGGAAATCGAAGTTTGATGATTCGGTTAGGTCTTTTCAAATGATCAAAGATTTATTGTCTTCTGATTACCGCAGCATAAAAATATTTGATTTCAACTATACAAATACTGTGAGCAATATATTGAAATATTTACCTCAAAAAAACGGGGTAGAGCATATTAAAGTGCATGGCTCTATTGATGATGGCCAAATTATTTATGGGGTTGAGAATTATGCTGATATTTTGATTCCATCAAAATTTACATATGCAAAGAAATCACATGGTGATCTCTTTTATTCGACAACAAGAATTAGTGATGAACTTATAGGGGCGGATGAAATTCACTTGTTTGGTCATTCCTTAGGTGAGAGTGATGAAATTCATTTTTCTAGATATTTTGATGAAGTTATGACTACCGAAATTAATCCAATTAATGCTAAGCAAGAAGTTTTTTTGTACCTTGATTCGGTAAATATTGATGCATGTAAAGAACGAATTAATGAGCGAATTGATAGTTTGACTAATAGTAGATTGGCAGAGTTTAAGCAGGCGGTTAGTGTAATTTACAAGTAAATGAAAGTTACATAAATTTATTAACGTCAGAAACATCAGGAATTCTGACGTTAACTTACTGTTCCATTTGGAACAACATCTAACTAATTAATTCAATAACTGTCGATGCCACACGTGATTTATTTGAGAGCCATATAGCTCCGCAAGCCTTGCCGCATATATAACATCAGATTTGCGGTACTGTACGCTATTGTCTAAGTTGTTGAATTGCAATGTTTTTATGTCTTCTAAGGCGTAGGTCGCACGTTCGAATCGTGCTGGGCAGGCCAAGCCTGTCTGGCTCGGTGAGCTAAACCCTCAAATAAAACTCTCAAGGTAATAAATATTTTCAGCTGCGCATGATTATCGAAATCATGAGATCACGGTGCGAAATCCTACTGACTATCAGCAACTCTTAATGAGGTGTCGGGAATTACGATATTTACCTTCTATCTTTTAACATCGATCGTTTAGAGACTTTTCGATAGTTAATTTCATTTTCATGAGATTTGATAGATTTTTGAATAAATCGTAATACCTCGTTGGTGACAATCTCACGTTCATTATCGACAGTGATAATGTGATAACAGTCGCCTAGCCAGACAACTTTTTTTGTTTCGCTAGAAATTTTCGCCATAATTTCTTCGGTGTTTCTTGGTGCAGCAGTTTCATCGTCAATTGCATGAATACACAAAACATCTGTAGCAACATCTTCTAGCGAATTTCTGACCTGCTTCATCATTTTCTGCGCTGTATAAAGATGACGTGCTGATATTTCTGCTGCGCCGACTTGAGATACGCCATCCTTTTCCAAGCTCTTAATGACGCGTCGACGTAGTTCAATATTTTTTATGCCAAAAGGCTCGGATTCTTTATAGGACCAATGACGTATGCCTAGCAAATAAGGAATCAACATTAAATTTTCGTACCATTTAATTGCCCAACCGTCATATCGCAGCACGGGGGATAGTAAAGCAATCGAATTAATATCATCTCTTTTTGATGCTACAGCTAGGGCCAGTGTTGCTCCCATACTTAAGCCGCATAATGAGACTGTTTCATAGGATTCTAATAGTTGAGAGATAGCCTCATCAACGTATTCATGCCATAAGTTCCAATCAATTGATTGGGTCTTGTCTAGAGATGTTGCCGTATAGTTAGTGATATTGCATGTGTGAACATGGTAGCCTGCATCATTGAGCGCTTTAGGGATAGATCCTAATTCCATGGGCGTGCCACACAAGCCGTGTATTAATACAACAGCATGCTTGGCATTAGCTTGTTTAAATAATGTCACTTATATGGTTCTTATAACTATGTGGTTGCAACAACTGAATTGATTGAGTTTATTATCAACTAAGAAATAAAAAAATCTTGGAAACAAATTATGGAAATTAAAAATAGTAAGCGTTGGGATCCGCCTGATTACAAAGCCTATTTAGTGGGTGTGGTTGGATTTTGCCTTGCCTTTGGGTTTAGGTTTTATTTACATCCTCTACTAGGTGAGCATTTCCCAAGTTTATTGTTTTCTATCAACTGTATTGTGTTGGCCTATTTTTATGGATTCTGGCCATCATTTGTTTTTTTATTAATCAGTATCCCTGTATCCCTTTATTATTTTATTGAGCCATTTGAGGGCATTGATAAAGCGATTGATACAGATGTTACTGATCAAATCGTCTTTTTTATCATTTCTTTTTTAACGGCTATCTTTTTTGAAAAGCTCAGAAGAGAGCAGTACCAATCAGTTCTATTGCAACGAGTCTCGGAGAGTCGCTTCAAATTATTGGTTGAAAATGATGAAGAGTTGAGGGCGATTATTTATGCTGCTAAAACTGAACAAAAAGAGAATTAGTTTACTTTAATGAGTAATGTTAATTAGCCATCCATCTCAGCAAATCTGTTGTTTTACTGCTAGTCAAAAATATAACCCGCTTCGGCGGGCTTTTTTTGGTGTTTCATTTATGTTTTAGGCATGGATTTGTCGGGAGTCCTGGCATTCCAGGAATGTTCCGAATGGAACATTCAGTATTAGTCATAGTGACCTATGGCTATTATTTGCCATCAAGTGGCCAAGGCAGGGATTGCAAGCTACTTATTTAAATCCTTCAAATATTTCTTAGCTGAAGCTTATATCAATAAATACAGCACTATTTTGGTGCTGTATTTTTGCTAATTGTAGTCATTTGGCTTTAAGATACTTCATCTAAACAAAATGACTACTTTATGGCTCTTAGTAATCCCGAATATTCCCAGTCAAAAATTCTTCGCCCGATTGAGATTAAAGGTAATCATCAATCAAAGGGTAGCTTGCCAGCTTTGATGCTAGCGGCTATTGGGGTTGTTTTTGGTGATATCGGTACAAGCCCTTTATATGCTTTAAAGGAATGCTTTAGTCCTGACCATGGTATTCCTTTTTCACCAGATGCCGTTTTTGGTGTCATCTCTATGGTGTTTTGGGCATTCTTAATTGTTGTGTCCTTGAAATATGTCTTGTTTGTGATGCGTGCAAACAATCATGGTGAAGGTGGTATTTTGGCTTTGATGGCGCTTGCATTAAGAACTGTGCCAGCAAACTCCCAAAGAGCGTTGGTCATTATGATGCTCGGTGTTTTTGGTGCTTGTATGTTTTATGGTGATGCTGTTATCACGCCGGCTATTTCTGTTTTATCGGCAGTTGAAGGTCTAGAAATCGTCTCATCTAAATTTACCAAATATGTTATTCCTATTACCTTAGTCATTTTGGTGGTTTTATTTCTGATCCAGAAAAAGGGCACTGCTTTGGTGGGCGTTTTATTTGGCCCCATTATGGTCATCTGGTTTTTAGTATTAGCTACGATGGGTATTTACAACATCGTTGATAACCCTGTTATTTTGTATGCGGCTAATCCAATCTATGCCGTTAATTTTTTAATGGAACATTCACTCCAAGCTTTTATTGTTTTAGGTGCTGTGTTCTTGGTTCTGACTGGTGCTGAAGCCTTGTATGCGGATATGGGGCACTTTGGCATTAAACCTATTCAATATGCATGGTTCTTTTTAACGATGCCATGTTTGTTGCTGAATTACTTTGGACAGGGTGCTATGTTGTTATCTCACCCTGAGGCAATTGCTAATCCTTTTTTCTTGATGGTACCTGAGTCGTATGTATTGATTTTGGTGGTGCTTGCCACGATGGCTACAGTGATTGCTTCTCAGGCTGTGATTTCTGGTGCCTACTCTATGACGAGCCAAGCGATTCTGTTGGGGTTTGTGCCCCGCATGAAAATTGCCTATACATCGGATAAAGAAGTAGGGCAGGTATATATGCCAACAATTAATTGGATGTTGCTAGTATTAGTTATTGCAGTGGTTTTAGCGTTTAAAGAATCAAATAATCTTGCTGCGGCCTATGGCATTGCTGTTACGACAACCATGGTCATCACTACATTATTGGCGGCTGTTGTGATGCGCGTGGTGTGGAAGTGGAATTCCTTTTTAGTTGCAATTGTTATTGCTCTATTCTTATTTGTTGATATTGCGTTCTTTTCTGCCAACGTCTTGAAAATTGCCGAAGGCGGTTGGTTCCCTCTCTTGTTGGGAACTTTATGCTTCTTATTGTTGATTACTTGGTATCAAGGTAGAAAGCTCCTCCGCCAAAAGGCCGTTGAAGGTGGTATTCCTTTAGAGGCATTTATTAAATCTTTATTGGTGAGTGAGCCTATACGAGTGAATGGAACAGCCGTGTTTTTAACTGCTCATGTGGATTATGTGCCTGTAGCAATGCTACATAATTTGAAACATAACCAAGTACTCCACCAACGCGTTATTTTCTTGAAGATCAGTGTCTGGGATGTTCCGTATGTTGAAGATCAAGATCGTCTGAACTTGAAAGAAATGGGTGGCGGTATTTATTTGGTTAGAGCCATGTATGGATTTAAAGAAACACCAGATATCAACCAAATCATGAATTTATTGGCAACGCAATATCAGGTGAACTGCGAGCCAATGGAAACCTCATTTTTCTTGGCCAGAGATACAGTTGTACCATCGGCTATCCCAGGCATGGCTTTATGGAGAGAGAAGCTATTTGCTTGGATGTATCAAAATGCCGCTAAGCCATCCGATTTCTTTTCTATTCCAACGAATAGGGTGGTGGAGTTGGGTGCTAAGGTTGAGATATAAGTAATTCATTATCACGTTGCGCTACTTAGATGCGCTCAGAGCCACCTAAAGGTTATCTCAAGGTGGCTCTTTTATTTCTGATTGAAGTAGGTATCTAATTTTCTTAATTAGTTATAGTTAATTAATCTTCGGCATGATCGAAAGTGAAATTTAGTTTCGTTCTGAAAAATTATCTGAAAGAAAGGATAATTTAGGGGATTCATTTGAAATACTCATTTCAGCACATTGAAATAATTGATGCATAAATAAGGTGGCAAATATGCGCTTTCCATTCTTTTTTGAATTCTTTAATCGTTTCGTTAGAAATCATGGGATGGGAAGACATTTCCGCCGCTTAATGATGTTTGAACACCTTAGTAGAGAAGGCGTTAGTCGAGACATCCCCCCATTGGTTGCCGATTCGTTAAAGAAAGCAGCTCATGCTACTGCTGATGAGTTAATCGTTAAATTAGGTTCTCATGAACATGGTCTGACAAATGCTCAGGCTGATGAGTTAAGAGTTCAGTTTGGCTTAAATGAAATTCATGAAGAAAAGCCCATTACTTGGTGGCAGCATCTTTGGAATTGTTATAAAACTCCTTTTGACATTTTGTTAACTGTTTTAGCAGTTATTTCATATGTCACTGAGGATGTTAAAGCAACGATTGTTATCGGTAGTATGGTATTTCTGTCAGTCTTTATTAGATTTTGGCAGGAAAGCAAGTCTAATAAGGCTGCTGATGCGTTGAAAGCCATGGTTAGTAATACGGCAACCGTACTACGCCGTGAATTAGCCGAATCTATTTTGCAAGAGACCCGACAGCATTTTGGGATTCAATTGCATGTGAAGGGCGCTAATAAAGTTGAGTTGCCGATCAAGCTATTAGTCCCCGGGGATATTATTTTTCTTTCTGCGGGGGATATGATTCCGGCTGACTGTCGAATTTTGTCAGAGAAAGATTTATTTGTTAGTCAGGCTGCAATGACCGGTGAGTCGCTGCCTATTGAAAAGTTCTCAAATCCCAAACAGGGCGCTATTAGAAACCCGCTTGATTGTGAAAATTTAGCGTTTATGGGTACTAACGTGGTTTCAGGGACTGCTACTGCGATCATTATTAATACTGGCGATAACACCTATTTTGGCGCCTTGGCAAAAGGGTTAACAACCATCAGCCATGAGCAAACACAATTCCAAAAAGGCGTTAACAAGGTCACTTGGCTGTTGATTAGATTCATGATGTTTATGACGCCAACGGTATTTTTAATCAATGGTGTTACTAAAGGCGATTGGAGTGAAGCATTCTTATTCGCCATGTCTATTGCTGTAGGCTTGACGCCTGAGATGTTGCCGATGATTGTCACGTCGACCTTGGCAAAAGGGGCGGTGGCACTATCGAAGAAAAAAGTCATTGTTAAAAGACTTGATGCCATTCAAAACTTCGGCGCGATGGATGTTTTGTGTACTGATAAAACTGGCACTTTGACCCAAGATAAAATTTTCTTGGCTAATCACACAGATGCCTGGGGGCAAGATTCTGAAGAAGTACTTGAATACGCATATCTAAATAGTTTTTATCAAACAGGCTTGAAAAATCTTTTGGATGTGGCAGTTTTAGAACATACGGAATTGCAAACTGAATTAAATCCTATTGAAAATTTTCATAAGGTCGATGAGATTCCTTTTGATTTCCAGCGCAGAAGAATGTCAGTCATCGTGTCTGAACATGGCAAGGAAAATATATTAATTTGTAAAGGTGCGGTTGAAGAGATATTAAGTATCTGTACCTCTGTTAGACGTGGTAGTGAGCAGATTCATTTAACCCCTGAGATTCTGGCTCAAGTTCAATCCGTTACTGCGGGGTTGAATGCTAATGGGTTGCGCGTCGTTGCTGTGGCTGTTAAAGAATTTGATCGCAATAGGACCTCTTATGGTGTCGCTGATGAATCAGAGTTAACGCTAATAGGATACGTTGCCTTTTTAGATCCACCAAAGGAATCAACAGAGCCTGCTTTAAAGGCGTTGTTAGACCACGGCGTTACCGTCAAAGTTTTGACTGGCGACAATGAATTGGTGACGGCGAAAATTTGTAAAGAGGTGGGACTCAATGTGGATGAAATCCTATTGGGGGGTGATATTGAGCTGATGAGTGATGAGCGGTTGGCTGTAGTTGTGGAAGATCATCATATTTTTGCGAAGCTGACGCCTGCTCAAAAAGATAGAATTGTGCGCACCTTAAAACTTAATGGTCATGTGGTTGGTTTTATGGGGGATGGCATCAATGATGCACCAGCCTTACGCTCTGCGGATGTGGGTATTTCAGTTGATAGTGCGGTGGATATAGCCAAGGAAGCTGCAGATATTATCTTGTTGGAAAAGAGCTTGATGGTTCTTGAGGAAGGCGTTATTGAAGGGCGTAAGACCTTTGCCAATATGCTTAAGTACATCAAGATGACGGCTAGCTCGAATTTTGGGAATGTACTTTCTGTTTTGGTGGCAAGTGCATTCATCCCATTTTTGCCTATGTTGCCCATGCAGTTGCTCGTGCAAAACCTGCTATACGATATTTCTCAGATTGCTATTCCTTTTGATAATGTCGACCCTGAATTAGTGCGTCTTCCTCAGAAATGGGATCCTGCAGATATTGGTCGATTTATGGTTTTCTTTGGCCCTGTTAGTTCTATTTTTGATATCACAACTTATTGTGTGATGTGGTTTGTATTCTCGGCTAATACAGTCGAGCATCAAACGCTATTCCAGTCTGGTTGGTTTATAGAAGGTCTGATGACGCAAACACTGGTTGTGCATATGATTCGAACGAAAAAAATACCATTCATTGAAAGCCGACCTGGCTTGGCATTGTTTATTATGACCATCATTATTATGGCCTTGGGTATATTCTTGCCGATGGGGCCGTTAGCAAGTTACTTCAAGATGGGAGCTTTGCCGATGAGTTATTTCTTGGCCTTATTTGCCATATTGTTTGGTTATGTTGTTTTAACTCAGGGTATGAAGTATTTTTATACCAAGAGGTACGGCTGGCAATAGCCGCTTAACGATAAAAAGCCACCTTTAGGTGGCTTTTTATTAACTTGATTAACTAACTAATTAATCAATTGAGTTAACTACTTACTATTCGATGCTTACCCGTTATGTGAGCCATCACAGAATGGGCTGTCACCAGTTTTGGTGCAACCGCAAACATAGATAGTTTCATCTTTTTCTGCGATAAATTGGCTAGGTGTCTTATCGGTTACTTTATGTGAGCCATCACAAAGACCTGTGCCGCTTTTACCGCATGTGCATAACCAATATTCCTGGCCCGCTTTTACTTCGATAGCGTATGGCATGTCATTCTCCTGTTAAAAAAGATATTATAGTTCTAATTAGAACTAG
Organism: Polynucleobacter sp. MWH-Spelu-300-X4; assembly: GCF_018687515.1. NCBI lineage: Bacteria > Pseudomonadati > Pseudomonadota > Betaproteobacteria > Burkholderiales > Burkholderiaceae > Polynucleobacter > Polynucleobacter sp. MWH-Spelu-300-X4. The sequence goes on along the minus strand of NZ_CP061294.1, from coordinate 1,186,084 downwards.
TTGAAAGGTATTTTCAAATGCTTGCTATTGAATAAATTACTCAAATCCAAAATATTTGGGTACTGAGCGGCTATCCAAAACAAAGCCTCCTGCTTGCGGGGGGAGTCCTAAGATATTTAATAGATCTGATGATAAGGGTTGGATTTTTTCATAATCACGTGATCGGCTAAAAACACCATGGCGCCAGTTATAAATTTCTCTTAATTTATCGTTATAGAAGAAATAGTGACCGTTATCGTCGTAAAAATCATCAAATTTTCCTCTGCCCATATAAATCGAGTTAGACCCTTCATAGCCTGAAATATTAGAGCTTTCGGCGTCCGTATTGATGAAATAAACCCAGTCCCCGGGGATAAAGTTAAGTGGGGCTACGCCAGTCTTAACAGTAAGTAATTTGCCGTTATTAATAGATGTTGCGGGGTAGTCTTTTTTGAAGAATTTCCACATGGAGTCTGGTTCAATATTGACTAGAACCTCACCATCACTTCTGAGGATTTTTTTAATTTGATTAGCCTTATCAATATCTTGTTTTATTCTTTGATAGTAATCTAGGGTTCCTTGGATAATCACAATCTTAGTGGCTGTATAACAGCCCACAGAGCATGATTTTTCATTAATGAAAAAATCAGTCATAGCCTCTAGAAGAGGTTTTCCAGGTTTGAGGGTGCCATCTTTCCAATAAGTTTCATTCCATTTAGCATCGCTGCCTTCTGGAAAAGTCCAATGTAGGTTTTCTGCCCAGGCTACGATCATTTGACGGACATGAATATGGTCTTCAAATGCTTCAAAGTTGCAGGATTTCCCAGAAAAAGCTGTACGTCTTCCTGATTGCATTAGTGCTAAAACAATTTCTTTTTTGGAAACCGTGGTGACTTCTTTATACCCTTGGGCAGCTGGTAGTGAAATGATTTCATCTTCTATCTGATAGTCAGGGTTCCAGCGAATATAGAGCGTACTTTTGTCAGGGGCTTTATTTTTTAATGTTAGCTGAAGGGCCGTTTGATTGAATTCTTTATAAAATAAATCGGGCTGAATCCCTAGTGTTGAAAAATATTGATCTAATTGAGATTCGATAGCCTTCAGGCGGGGGGTGGCGCATTCAAATACCAGGCCCTCAGAAAAAACTACCTGAGATGCAAGTAAGCAAAAAAGGGCGAATACGATTCGAGTTAGCATGATTTTGATGAAAATTTAGCACGAATAACTAAATAAAACTCTTATTTAGTTAACGGTAAGATTTTATGACTCATATGCTTATATAAATCTTAAGCATTCCTTAATCTGGCTTTTATAGACTGTTGTTATGGAGGAATCTATGACAAATATGAAAAAACTATATTTAGCTCTAATTAGCATATGCTTGGCTACTAATGTATGGGCAATGGACCCTATTTCATTAGAAAAACAATACGTAGAGGCATCTAAGCAACCTTCTTTAGCCGCTCGTGGTGAAAAATTCTTTACTAGTAAACATGGTAAAGAGTGGAGTTGCGCCACTTGTCATGGTATGCCCCCTACAAAAGATGGTAAACATGCCTCAACTGATAAGGTTATTTCACCATTAGCTCCTGCTTATAACAATAAGCGTTTTACAGATGAGGCTAAAGTTAATAAATGGTTCAAGCGCAATTGCAATGATGTATTGAATCGAGAGTGTTCTGCACTCGAAAAAGCTGACGTGATGGCTTATTTAAATTCTTTGAAATAGAGGCGTTATGAAAAAGATCATGCCAATCGTTTTATGGTTGCTTTCTCAAGCGGCTATCGCTGATGGAAATGTTTCACCTATCAAGATTCCGGATAAAGTTAAAGCAGAATGTGCTGCATGCCATATGGCCTATCAGCCAGGGTTTTTACCAAAAGCGTCCTGGGAAAAAATAATGGGGAGCTTAGATAAGCATTATGGCGTTGATGCATCTTTAGATCCACAATCAGTAAAAGAAATCAGCCAGTGGTTGACGCAATATGCTGGGACTTATAAAAGAGTGTCTGAGGTGCCTCCCAATAATCGCATAACTGAGTCGTCGTGGTTTATTAGAAAGCATCGCAAAATTAGTGATCAGACTTGGAAGAATCCAAAGGTGAAAAGTAAGTCTAATTGCATGGCATGCCACGCAGGGGCTGATAAAGGTAATTACGACGATGATTTTGTTAGGGTACCTCAATGATTAAAGAAATTAGTCGAAAAATGATGTCTTGGGATTCGCCGGTGTTTGTGTCTCATTGGCTTTTAGCTATTTGCTTTGTGGGTGCTGTTTTAACTCAAGAGAGTGAGCGTTTTAGATTGGTTCATGTCACCATGGGCTACACCATGATGGGGATTATTGCGTTTAGAGTAGGTTGGGGTTTGATTGGTTCCAGGTATGCGAGGTTTTCTACGATCGCCCCTCGTTTTTTAAAGGTTCGTGAGCATATACAGTCTGCTCTAAATGGTGAGAAAGAAGCCTTAATGGGGTTGAGTGCTTTAGGTTTTGTGGCAGCATATTTGTTAATGTTTTTAGTTATTTTTGTGACAGCTACAGGTTATTTAACTTTTAATGAAATTGGCCCAGAATTAATCAGTGAATTACATGAGCTAGTGGCTAATCTATTGATTAGCGTGGTGGTGGTTCATGTGGGAGCTATTCTTTTAAATGCTTTATATCAATATTTCCGGAGAAATAATCAAGAAGTAGGTGGCAGAATGGCATCGATTGCGGTTAGAGTGAGACCATATAAATGGGTGGCCGTCATTTTGATGGGCTTAGTGCTGTATTTTTGGGGTGTGCAATTTAAAGTTTGGTGATGAGAGTTCTACTAGCTGAAGATGATCGAAACTTAGGTGAGGCCCTTAAATTAGGGCTGGTTCATCATGGGTTTGAAGTTGACTGGGTTAGAGATGGTCAGGCAGTTATTTATGAACTTAATAACACCAGTTATACCGCTTTGGTTTTAGATATTGGGCTGCCTCTGAAGAGTGGTTTTCAAGTTTTAAAAGACTTAAGGTCAGATGGCATCACTATTCCTGTATTGATTTTGACTGCCCAGGACGGGGTAGAGAGTATTACGCAAGGTCTTGACTTAGGTGGTGATGACTATGTGGTGAAGCCTGTTGCACTAGAAGTGCTTGCAGCCAGATTGAGGGCTTTGATTAGGCGCTCGGAAGGCGCTGCTAAAAATGAAATACACATCGGCGATCTAGTTTTAAATCCTATGAGTTACCAAGTGCATTTGCAGAAAGAGGAAATTTCTTTATCTAAAAAAGAGTTTGCACTCTTACATGCTCTGATGCTTTCGTCGGATCGTGTATTAACTAAGAGCCAGCTAGAGGATCAGTTATATAGTTGGGGTCATGAGGTGGAGAGTAACGCTTTGGAAGTTCATATCCATAATCTGCGTAAAAAAATTGGATCCGAATGGATTCAAACCATACGTGGGGTTGGTTATTTATTAAAGGCGGTCGCATGAACCAGGGTTCGTTTTCTTTAAAAAACAGGTTATTGATTTGGGTGCTCGCGAGTATTGCGCTTATTTGGGTGACTAGTACGGTTTTTGTGTGGTTGGATGCTAAACATGAGCTTGAGGAAATATTCCACAAGTTGGTAGATCATCAAATAAGTCTTACTCAATTTAACCAAGAGAAAAATGAATTGCTAGGCTCTCTTTTATGGGGGCTCATTTGGCCTTTAATGTTGGGTTTGCCAGTTCTTTTTGTGGTGGTGTATGGAGTCATTTCTTGGGCAAATAGATCTTTATCTCAAGTCAAACAGGCTATTTTTGAAAGAAGGGCGGATTCGTTAGACCCTATTAAGATTCAAGGATTGCCGAATGAAATTTCACCGATTGTGGATGAATTAAATGATTTATTGGGTCGAGTTAAGAAATCGATTGAGCATGAAAGAAGATTTACCTCTGATGCGGCTCATGAGTTAAGAACTCCTTTGGCGGCCATTAGGGCCCAAGCTGAAATATTAAAAATAGAAAAACAATTTAACTTTGAATCGATTAATAATTTAATCGAGAGTTCTGATAGGGCTAGCAGGTTAATCGAACAGCTTTTGGCACTATCTAGGGTCGAGTCCGCGCATGTCATCTTTGATAAAGATTCATTAAATTTATCAGAATTCGTTAAAAAACAAATTGCTAATGCTTACCCAGATATTGAAAAAAAGCAGCAAAAAATACAGTTCCTTGAAGATGCCGTGTGTACAGTTCGCGTGAATGAAGGCTTATTAAGTATTTTGTTGAGAAATTTATTGGATAACGCCATTCGTTATTCTCCAATGAAGGGCTCGATAGATGTTTCAGTAAAACAAAAAGATGGTAAGGTCTATTTGGCCGTCGAGGATAGTGGATCGGGCCTTACCAAGCAAGAAATCAATGACCTGGGTATTAGGTTTAAGAGAATGAATCAGTCCGATTCGTTCGGCAGTGGATTGGGGTGGTCGATTATTAAGAAAATTGCGGAAGTGCAAGGTTTAAGTCTCCAGGTAGAGCGGTCTCCAGAGTTGTCTGGATTGATGGTTACTGTCCGATTCAGTCTGTAGTTAAGATCCCCAATTAAGAATTCCCCCTTGTCACACGGGTGTCATATATTTCTATATAATTGGAAATATGAAAAATATAGATGCTATTAATGCTTTCCTAGCCTTAGGGCAGGAGTCCCGTTTGAATATATTTCGCTTGATTGTCCAGCGAGGGGATGTGGGTTTGACCCCTAGCGCAATTATTGAAAAGCTAGGCATTCCAAATGCGACGCTAAGTTTTCATTTAAAAGAGTTGGTGGCGGCCAATTTGCTATTGGTGGAGCGCCAAAGTAGAAATCTTATTTATCGTCCTAACGCGTCATTGGTTGAACAGTTGAGTGATTTTCTGTTGGATAACTGTTGTGGTGGGAAAAGCTGTATGCCTACCAAAGGAAAAAAGAAGGAGCAATGTTCATGAAAAGATTACACGTTCACGTTGCTGTTAAGAGTATTGAGAGCAGCATTCCTTTTTATTCCAAAATGTTTGGTTGTGAGCCAACCATCGTGAAAAGTGATTATGCAAAATGGCAATTGGAGGACCCTAAGGTCAATTTTGCTATATCAGCTCGTGGAGCTCCAGTTGGGCTGAATCATTTGGGTATTCAAGTTGAGAATGATGCCGAGCTTGGTGAAATGAAAAGCCGTTTAGATGCCATCGAAGGTGACATTGTTGAACAAGTTGGAACTGCTTGTTGCTATGCTAAATCAGACAAATATTGGGTAAATGATCCTGCCAATATTCCTTGGGAAACTTTTCATACTTTAGACACAATTCCTGTATTCAATGACACCGCATCAGCAGGTTGCTGTGTGCCAGAGCTAGTTGCTGTTAAAGAACCTCAAAGTAGTTGTTGTACCCCAAGTACAGCATCATCAAAAAAATCTTGTTGCTAAGGAGTAAATGTGAAGCAATACAATATCCTTTTCTTATGTACCCATAACTCTGCTCGTTCAGTTATTGGTGAGGCATTGGCCTCCACGCACGCTAGCGGTAGATTTGTTGGCTATTCAGCTGGTTCAACGCCTGGGACTTCCGTGAATCCCTTCGCAAGGGAAATCGCATTAGAACTTGGCTACGATGAAAGTAAGTTGCGCTCCAAATCATGGGATGAGTATGGTTTAGCTGATGCGCCTCAAATGGATTTCATCATTACCGTTTGTGATAACGCTGCGGGTGAGGTATGCCCTTTTTGGCCAGGAAAGCCTGCGACTGCTCATTGGGGGTTTCCTGACCCATCACAAGTGGAGGGTGGGGATGACCAGAAGAGACAAGCGTTTAAAGACGTAATGATTGGCTTAAAAAAGCGCATTGATCTTTTGGCTAATATGCCACTTGAAAAGTTGGATTCATTAAGCCTTAAAGAAGTGCACGAAAAAGTATGAGCAATATCACACAAAAATTATCGTTTTTAGATAGATATCTAACTGTCTGGATCTTTGCTGCCATGGCGGTTGGTATTGGTTTAGGGTATTTCTATCCAAGTGTTGAAGGGTTGATTAATCAATTCCAATCAGGTACGACCAATATTCCTATTGCGATTGGCTTGATATTGATGATGTATCCACCATTTGCCAAGGTGAAGTATGAAGAATTGCCGGATGTCTTTAAAGACAAAAAAGTATTTGGTTTGGCGATTTTATTAAATTGGATTATTGCGCCAACTTTGATGTTCTTTTTGGCCATTACATTGATGCCTCATCAACCAGAATATATGGCAGGGTTGATATTGATTGGTATAGCACCTTGTATTGCGATGGTGATTGTTTGGAACGATATTGCTAAAGGTTCCACGGAATATGCCGCAGGATTAGTGGCATTTAATGCTGTTTTCCAAGTATTGTTCTTTAGCTTATATGCTTATTTCTTCCTAACTGTATTGCCACCTTATTTTGGTTTTGCTGGTTCTGTTGTCAATATTACTATTGGTGAAATTGCTACAACAGTTGCCATCTACTTGGGTATACCTTGTGTGGCAGGGTTCTTGACGAGATTTGTCATGCTCAAGTTTGTTTCCAAAGATTGGTATCAAGATAGTTTTGTGCCCAAAATAGGCAAAATTACATTAATTGCTTTGCTATTTACGATTGTCGTCATGTTTAGTCTAAAAGGACAATTGATTCTTCAATTACCTATGGATGTTGTGGCGATTGCTATTCCGTTATTGATTTATTTTGTGGTGATGTTCGCATTGACATTCATCATTACTGGAAAAATGAAGGTAGATTACAAGCGATGCTGCACTTTATCGTTTACAGCAGCTAGTAATAATTTTGAGCTTGCTATTGCGGTGGCCATTGCAGTATTCGGAATTAATTCAGGAGCAGCTTTTGCCGCTGTCATCGGACCTCTCGTAGAGGTGCCTATTATGGTTGGATTGGTTTCTGTTGCTTTATGGGTGAAAGAGCGTTTTTTCTCTAAAAACATATAACTCAGTGAATACTGAGTTAACTAGGCAGAAATCAAAAGGCTGTAGACAATAAAAAATAGCCACTGATACAGTGGCTAAGTGGTTATTTCTTTTTCTTATCCTTCTTTTTATCTTTTTTCTTGGATTTTTTCTCTAATTTTTCTTTATTGCCGTTGGCGTAAACACACCATTTTTTGATTTCTTCAAGAAGCTCTTCTAAATCATCGTAAGGCAATGCTTTGAAATCCATCAAGCTAATCGAGCCAGATTCTTGTAATTGCTTAACCGCTTCTTCGTATGTGTACATGCTAACTCCTTTGATTGGGAAGGAGTTTCGAATAATCAATTCTCAAATACAAGAGAAATAAGGCAAGTCACAAAAAATTCATTAATTGGGGGAGGGATATAACGATCTTCATTCCCTAGTCATGCTAATTAGCCTAAAAATTATTCAGAATTTAATGAAATATATAATGATTTAACTAATTGATTAATAATGATATTTTTATAATTTATCAAACCATTGGTAGTTAATTGTGATTGTCACAAAACTTTCATAATTACTCGGTATCTTTCTCATTGTCGCGGTGTTGCGACGCTTAATGAGGAACGATATATGAAATCATTTTTTACCAAGACATTAGTTGCTAGCGCGATGGCGCTTTCAACTGTAGCAATGGCTGCTGATATGACTGGCGCTGGCGCTACATTCCCATACCCTGTATACGCTAAATGGGCTGAGGCTTATAAAGCTAAAACAGGTAATGGCTTAAATTACCAATCTATTGGCTCTTCTGGCGGTATCAAGCAGATTAAAGCTAAGACAGTTGATTTTGGCGCGTCTGATAATCCAGTTAAGTTTGAAGATCTGCAAGCTGACGGCATGGTTCAATTCCCAGCGATCATCGGTGGTGTTGTGCCTGTTATTAACGTTGATGGCGTTAAACCTGGTCAAATCAAATTGACTGGTGATGTGTTGGCACAAGTTTTCATGGGTGCTATTACGAAGTGGAACGATAAGAAAGTTGCTGATTTAAACCCTGGCGTTAAATTACCTGATGCACCTATTACTGTTGTGCACCGTGCTGATGGTTCAGGTACAACAGCGATTTTTACTGACTATTTAGCTAAAGTAAGTCCTAAGTGGAAAGAAACAGTTGGCGCAGGTGCTGCAGTTAAGTGGCCAGCAGAATCTTCAGTAGGTGGTAAAGGTAATGAAGGTGTGGCAGCAAACGTAACACGCGTTAAAAATGCGATTGGTTATGTTGAGTATGCTTACGCTAAGAAAAACAACATGACCTTTGTTAACTTGAAGAATGCAGCAGGTCATTTTGTGGCTCCTGATGATGACACATTCGCGGCTGCAGCAGCAGGTACAGATTGGTCAAAAGTTCCAGGTATGGGTACATTCATTACCAATGCTCCTGGTGCTAAATCATGGCCAATCACTGGCGCATCATTCATCTTGATCTATAAGAACCCAGAGAATAAAGCGAATGCTGCTGAAGTATTGAAGTTCTTTGATTATGCTTTCAAAGAAGGTAAGAAGATGGCTGCGGACTTAGATTACGTGCCAATGCCTGACGCTACAACTGATTTCATTCGTAAGAACGTTTGGACTCAAGTTAAAACGAAGTAATTAAAAAATAAAAACTGTTGAATAGGTTACAGCCCACTTGTGGGCTGTAATCATGAAAACTAGGATAGATATGAATACCAGTCAGTCTTCTGATATGTTGACGCCTCGAGCTGAAAAGATTTTAAAAATTCAGCGCATGCAGGATTTTTTATTTCATAAGACAACGCTATTTTTTGCTTTATCTGTATTAATAACTTTATTGGGAATTATTGTTTCTTTAGTTATTAATGCTTGGCCAGCTTTGAAAGCTTTTGGCCTAGGATTTTTCTTTACGGTTGAGTGGGACATTATTAACGGCCAGTTTGGCGGCATGATCGCTATTTTTGGTACGGTTGTTACTGCTTTAATCGCGCTTTTAATTGCAGTGCCTCTTAGTTTTGGCGTTGCAGTGTTCTTGACTGAGACTTGCCCAATTCCTTTGAGGCGGCCACTTGGCACCGCTGTGGAATTGTTGGCTGCTGTGCCATCTATTATTTACGGTATGTTTGGCCTCTTTATTTTTGCGCCGCTGTATGCTGAGTATATTCAGCCAGTGTTAGCTGCTACTTTAGGCCAGATCCCAGGTTTGCATTATTTATTTGCTGGTGCCTTTAATGGTATTGGCATTTTGTGTGCAGGTTTAATTTTGGCCATGATGATTTTGCCCTTTATTGCCTCCGTAATGCGCGATGTCTTTGAGATTGTGCCGCCTGTATTAAAAGAGTCTGCATATGGCATTGGTTGCACTACTTGGGAAGTGGTGAATAAGATTGTGTTGCCATATACCAAGACAGGCGTTATCGGCGGCATTATGTTGGGTCTTGGTCGTGCTTTGGGTGAGACGATGGCTGTAACGTTTGTGATTGGTAATGCGCATAAGTTATCAGCATCTTTGTTTGCGCCAGGCAATTCGATTGCGTCTACTTTAGCTAATGAATTCGGTGAGGCGGAACCTGGCTTACATTTCTCATCTTTATTTGCTTTAGGCCTAGCACTATTCGTTATCACTTTTATCGTTTTGGCTTTAGCTAAGTTAATGTTGGCTCGTATGGAAGCCGGTCAGGGTAAAAAGACATGAGTATTCATTCAAACATGAACCCATCTATTTATGGGGCGCGCAAACGTGCCAACTTTATTGGCATGGCTTTGTCTATGTTCGCTATGAGTTTAGGCATGATTTTCTTATTGTGGATTTTGGGTGTGCTTTTATTTAAAGGGTTCTCATCCGTTAATTTGCAGATGTTTATCGCTAGTACGCCAGCGCCAGGTTCTGAAGGTGGTGGTCTTGCCAATGCGATTATGGGTAGCTTGTTGATCGTGATTAGCTGTACTTTAATTAGTACACCGATCGGCGTTATGGCTGGCATTTATTTATCTGAGTATGGCGCGCGTAGTAAGTTTGCATCCGTTACACGATTTGTAACGGACATTATGTTGTCAGCACCGTCGATTGTGATTGGTTTGTTCGTTTATGCCATTTTGGTAGCGCAAGTACGCCATTTCTCTGGATGGGCGGGAACGATTTCATTGGCTTTAATTGCTATTCCAGTGGTGGTTAGAACTACTGAAAATATGTTGCAGTTGGTGCCTGGTAGCTTAAGAGAAGCTGCTTATGCTTTGGGTGCGCCTAAGTGGAAAGTGGCATTTAGCGTGACTTTAAAGGCCGCCCAAAGTGGTGTTGTCACAGGTATTTTGTTGGCGCTAGCTCGTGTGAGTGGTGAAACTGCACCTTTATTGTTTACAGCACTTAATAATCAATTCTTCTCTATGAATATGAATGCGCCAATGGCTAACTTGCCAGTGGTGATTTTCCAGTTTGCTATGAGCCCTTATGAAAATTGGGTGAATTTGGCTTGGGGTGGTGCATTGTTAATTACATTCGTTGTATTGGGATTAAACATCATTACTCGTGTGATGTTTAGAAGCAAAGTGCAAGGGTAATCATGCGACTTACTTTTGCTGAGGAAAAAAATCAAGGATCTATGATGACTGAAACTAGCCAAGATACATTATTAAAAAATGCATTAGAAATTAAAAATCTTAATTTCTATTATGGGTCTTTTCAAGGCTTGAAGAATATCAATTTAGATATTGCTGAAAAGCATGTCACAGCTTTTATTGGACCATCTGGTTGCGGTAAATCAACTTTATTGCGTACGCTCAATCGTATGTATGATTTATATCCAGGTCAACGCGCTGAGGGCGAAATCAATTTTTATGGCCAAAACATTTTGGATCCTAAGCAAGACTTGAACCTTTTGCGTTCTAGAGTGGGTATGATTTTCCAAAAGCCAACGCCATTCCCGATGTCTATTTATGACAATATTGCCTTTGGAGTGAAGCTGTATGAGTCACTATCGAGAGCAGAGATGGATGAGCGCGTGGAGTGGTCTTTGACAAAAGCTGCTTTATGGGGCGAAGTAAAAGACAAGCTCAACCAGAGCGGTTTATCTTTGTCTGGTGGTCAGCAACAACGTTTATGTATTGCTCGCGGTGTCGCGGTTAAGCCATCTATTTTGCTATTAGATGAGCCAACATCTGCGCTTGATCCTATTTCTACAGCTAAAGTAGAAGAACTTGTGCATGAGTTGAAGAAAGACTATACGATTGCTATTGTGACGCATAACATGCAGCAAGCTGCTCGCGTTTCAGATTTCACAGCTTATATGTATTTGGGTGAGATGGTTGAATTCGGTAAAACTGATGAGTTATTCATTAAACCAAAACGTAAAGAAACAGAAGACTACATTACGGGCCGTTTTGGTTAATCAGCGTACCCATTGAATATAGGAGAGTAAAAAATGCCAGATAAACATCTTTCTTCCCAGTTTGACGCAGACCTTAATGGTATTTGCGGCAAATTACTTGAAATGGGTGGCTTAGTTGAGTCGCAAGTATCCATTGCCATGCGTGCTTTTGCGCAGTTAGATCCTGAGTTGGCCGATCAGGTGATGGCTCGTGAGCGTGAAGTGAATGATTTTGAGATTTCTATTGATTCAGCTTGTACGGAATTAATCGCGCGTCGCCAGCCAACCGCTAGAGATTTACGTTTGGTGATGGCAGTATCTAAGGCGATTACTAATTTAGAGCGCGCAGGGGATGAAGCAGACCGCATTGCTAGAAGAACTAAGCACATTATGGAAGATAGCGCTTCTCATGGCATTAATACTGCAGAGATTCGTTTGTCCGGCCAGATGGCTGTTTCGTTATTGCGTCGCAGTTTGGATTCTTTTGCACGTCTTGATACAAAAGCTGCTGCTGAAGTGGTGCATGAAGACAAGCAGATTGATGAAGAGTTCCGTGCGTTTGTGCGTAAATTGGTTAGTTATATGTCTGAAGACCCAAGAACTATTTCTGTGGCTTTAGATATGTTATTTATTGCTAAAGCGGTAGAGCGCATCGGTGATCATGCGAAGAATATCGCTGAGTTTGTTATTTATATCGTGAAGGGTACGGATGTACGTCATTTGCCACACGATCAACTTTCTCAAGAGGCCAATAGTTAATGGCTAGTAGCATCCTAATCGTTGAAGATGAACCATCGATTGCTGAATTGATTTCAGTCAATCTTAGTCATGCTGGTTTTTTGCCTGTAAGAGCCTTTCAGACTGATCAGGCTTTGCAGTTGATGAAAGAGGTATTGCCTGATTTGGTTATTTTGGATTGGATGCTACCTGGTAAATCCGGCATTCAATTTGCAAAAGAGTTGCGAGCTAATGAGAGAACGAAAGATATTCCTATTATCTTATTGACTGCTCGCAGTGAAGAGATGGATAAGATTGCCGGTCTTGAGGCGGGTGCTGACGATTATGTTACCAAGCCATTTTCGCCTAAAGAATTAGTGGCGCGTGTTCGAGCTGTTTTACGTCGTCGTTCGCCTCAATTAGCGGATGAGGTGGTGCAGATTAACCATCTACGCTTAGATCCAGTGTCCCATCGGGTCACTTCCGTGAGCGGTTCTAACGAAATTAGCCTTGATTTAGGTCCAACCGAGTTTAGACTACTTCATTTCTTAATGACACATCCGGAGAGAGTTCACTCTAGAGGTCAATTGCTTGATAAGGTGTGGGGTGATCATGTGTTTGTTGAGGAACGCACGGTGGATGTTCATATTAAGCGCCTAAGGGCTGCTTTAGCCCCAGCTGATTGCCAAAACTTTATTGAAACTGTTAGGGGTAGCGGTTACAGGTTAACTAAAACACCTAGCTCATCTTAAGTATTCAGAGCATTCGCTTTAAAGACTTGTTAAGATTCGTATTATGTTGTCTTTAAAAGCACGTATTCTCACGATTATTTTTTTAGTCGCCTGTATTTCATGGCTGTCTGGCGAGATATGGGGCGCCATTTATGCTTGGGTCGCCGCAACAGTTTGCTTGGCTCTGATGCTAGTTCACCAACTTTGGCACTCTAATCGTTTTAGCAATTTACTTTTGTCACCTAGTTATGGGGAAGTGCCCGTTGCTGTGGGCATTTGGGGTGAGATTTATTACCGTTTGCATAAATTAGTTAGATCCTGGCGTGATCAAGTTTTAGAGGTTGAGCAACAGCACAATCGATTTATTCAGGCAATTCAAGCGTCTCCTAACGGCGTCATCATGCTTAATGAGGACGATCAAGTAGAGTGGTGTAACGCAATTGCCGAATCCCATTTTGGCCTTAATGCGCGTAGGGATGCTATGCAGCGTATTACGCACATCATCAGAAGACCTTCTTTTGTGCAATATATTCTTCGACAGAATTATCGAAACCCAATTCGTTTGGCGAATATGGGGCAGTTTGAGCAATATTCTTTAGATGTGCAGATTTTTCCATATGGCGATAAACAAAAACTCGTGCTATCCCAAGACGTTTCTCAAATTGAAAAAACAGATGCTATGCGACGAGATTTCGTGGCGAACGTTTCTCATGAGCTTAAAACGCCATTAACTGTTCTGTCTGGTTTTTTGGAAACTGTTCATGAATTTGAACTTGAAAAAAATGATCGAGATCGTTATATCCAGATGATGCAGGTGCAGACTGGGCGCATGAAAACTTTGGTCGATGATTTGTTAACTCTAGCCAAGTTGGAAGGTAATCCTGAGCCACCTTCAACCCAACCAATTGGTATGGCGCAGGTGATTTCGCGTTTGCAGTTAGATGCGGAAGGGCTATCTCAAGGACAGCATCAGATATTTGTTGAAAAACATTCTGATAGTGATTTATTGGGGGATGAAGCTGAGTTGTACTCAGCCTTCAGTAATTTAGTTTCCAACGCGGTTAGATACACGCCTAGTGGCGGTCAAATCCACATAATTTGGTCTGGTGCGGAAGATGGTGGTGTTGAGTTGTCTGTTAAAGATACTGGGGCGGGTATTTCAGAGGAGCACTTACCTCGATTAACGGAGCGTTTTTATCGAGTGGATCGCAGTCGCTCAAGAGATACGGGTGGAACAGGCTTAGGTTTGGCGATTGTTAAGCATGTTGCCAATCGTCACCAAGGTGATTTAAAAATCACTTCTCAACTAGGGGTTGGCAGTACATTTTGCTTACACTTTCCTAAGCAGCGGGTGGCTTAAGAGATAGCTGCTACTCAACGACTCATTTGTTGAGTAGCCTATTGAGCATTTAACGAGTTAGCAAGTTCACTAATTCTTTTTGACCAATATAGCCAGTTGAGCCGGTTCTAGTTTTTGTTTGCTTATAGGTGCCATCGGAGGCCATTAGCCAGGCAGTAGCGTTATCTTTTAGAAGCATTTGCAAACCTTCTTTGATAACCCTTGATTTTAGTTTTTTATCTAAAACCGGGAAGGCCACTTCAACGCGCCTAAATAGATTTCTGTCCATCCAGTCGGCTGACGATAAATACAATGTTTCAACACCTGAAGAATGGAAGTAATAAATGCGATGGTGTTCTAGGAAGCGACCAATAATAGATCTAACTTTAATGTTCTCAGATAAGCCAGGAACGCCCGGCTTTAATGCGCAAACACCTCGAATAATTAAATCAATTTTTACGCCAGCTTGGGAGGCTTTATAAAGCTCTTGAATAATGGTTGGCTCAAGCAGGGCATTCATTTTTGCCATGATGCGTGATTTACGACCAGCTCTGGCTTCACGAGCCTCTGCGCGAATATGCGCAATCAAGTTCTCATGCATCGTAAATGGCGATTGCCATAGTTGTTTTAAGTCAACACGACGACCAGTTCCCGTTAATTGCATAAATACATGATGCATGTCTTCGCAAATTTGAGGGTGAGAGGTCATTAAGCCAAAGTCGCTATATAGCTTGGCTGTTTTAGGGTGGTAGTTGCCAGTGCCTAAATGGGCGTAGCGTTTTAGAACAGTTTTAGCTTTACGTCTACCCTCTGCAGGGGTCGTCTCGCGTCGCACAATCAGAAGCATTTTAGCGTGGCATTTGTGGCCTACGACGCCATACACCACATGCGCACCAACTTCTTCAAGTTTGGCTGCCCATGAAATATTCGTTTGTTCATCAAATCGCGCCAAGAGCTCAACAACAACAGTGACCTCTTTACCGTTTTTGGCAGCTTCCATCAAAGCATCCATCACCAAAGATTGGTCACCAGTTCGATATACGGTTTGTTTAATCGCTAAAACATTAGGATCCCGGGCTGCTGCTTTTAGTAAATCAAGTACTGGATCAAAGCTTTGGTAAGGGTGATGCAGGAGCACATCTTCTTTGCTTAAATGATCAAAGATATTATTGTTAGCAGATAAAACTAAGGATTTCTTGGGGGTATGGTTCCCAAATTTCAAGTCTGGATGATCAACCAAGTCCGGAATTTGAACTAATCTGACTAAATTAACAGGACCATCTACGCGATAACAATCTTGAGACCCCAAACTTTCAACATCCAAGAGATACTCTCTTAAATGATCAGGCATATCAGCAGTGATTTCTAGGCGAACAGCATCTCCTAAGTGGCGCGTAGGTAATTCACCTTGAAGGGCGGCTCTTAAGTCTGTGATGTCATCTTCTGATACAAATAAATCTGAGTTGCGAGTGACTCTAAACTGGTGGCATCCCGTTACAGTCATGCCTTGGAATAGTTCAGGTACGAACGCCTGCATAAATGACGATAGCAACACAAATCCATTGGGAGCATTGCTTAAATGCGGTGGCATTGGCACAACGCGTGGTAAAGATCTAGGTGCTTGCACGACTGCTAAGCTAGCTGTTCGACCAAAAGCATCTTCACCATCTAAAGTAACAAAAAAGTTTAAGCTTTTGTTAATTACTTTAGGAAAAGGGTGGGCTGGGTCTAAGGCAATGGGCGTTAGTAGTGGTACGAGTTCTTTATCAAAGAACTCTTTCGCCCAAGTTCGTTGCGCGGGAGTCCAGTCTTCTGCTAAATAAAACACAATTCCTTCTTTGTTTAATTTAGGAAGAATGTCTTCTTTAAGTAGTTTATATTTTCTGGCAACCAAGGCATGCGCTTGTTCAGTAACTATCTGATACGCATTAGCGATGGTGAGGCCATCGGGTGTTTTATTTTTTGGATTATCTTTTAATTGTTCTTTAAGACCCGAAATGCGCACCTCAAAAAACTCATCCATGTTACTTGACACAATGCAGACAAATCTTAAGCGCTCTAATAGAGGTGTTTTAGGATCTTCTGCTTGCGCTAGTACTCTTGAATTAAACTCAAGAACACCAATTTCACGATTGAGTAGAGGGGTTTTTGTTTGCATGCCACCAGTGTTGCAAAAAAATGTGACAACTATGTGACATATTTGTGAACTTGAATTGTCATCATCTAGTCACATTTAAGTCATAATCTCTTGGTCTCAATATAAATCTAACTATTTCCTTGAAATCCCTCAATCAACTAACCAATAAAACCACTAAAACAGATGATTTGGTGGCTGCAGTTGATTTGGGGTCGAATAGTTTTAGGATGGTGATTGCTAAGGTTATCAATTCCCCATCTGGCACGCAATTGCAAGCGATTGATACCTTGCGAGAGTCAGTTCGTTTAGCGGCAGGCCTTACTGAAGATAAAAAGCTGGATCAAAAGTCGATTTCTAGAGGTTTAGCTGCGTTACATCGTTTTGGTGATCGTTTAAGAAATTTCGACCCTAAAAAAGTAAGGGTTGTCGCTACTAATACATTGCGAGTAGCTCGTAACGCCGATGCTTTTATTGTGGAAGCGGAAAAATTATTGGGTTTCCCGATTGAAGTGATTGCTGGCAGGGAAGAGGCTCGACTGATTTATATCGGCGCTTCCCATGATGCGCCAGCATGTGAAGGTAAAAGATTTGTTTTGGATATTGGTGGTGGATCTACGGAATTCATCATTGGCGATGGTTATGAGCCTAAATTGTTGGAATCACTTTATATTGGGTGCGTTTCATTTAGCCAGCAGTATTTTCCCGGCGGACTCGTTGATGCTTACAGTTTTAAGCAGGCGCAGTTGGCTGCTAGACGTGAGATACAGGTTATTTCATCGCAGTTTAGAAAAATGGGCTGGAAGCAAGCCATTGGTTCTTCTGGAACCGCTAGAGCTATTGCTGAATTAATCGCTTTAAATGGGTTTGATGGTTCTCCTCATGATTTACCCGTTAGTGGAGCCGGCGGAATCATCACCTTGGACGCATTGCATCAATTAAGAAAGGCCTTGATTGATGCTGAATATATTGATACGTGTCACTTAGAAGGACTTAAAAACGACCGTAGGCCTGTATTGCCAGGTGGTTTAGCTATCATGATTGCTGCATTTGATGAGTTAGGCATTGAACGTATGGAGGTGACTGAGGCCGCTTTACGTTTAGGTGTTTTATACGATTTAATAGGGCGTTCGCAGCACCACGATATGCGCTTTGTAACGGTTGAACAGTTTAAGCAACGGTATGGTGTTGATGTATCTCAGGCTAATCGTGTCAGTGAGTTCGCGGTACATTTTTTGAATCAATTTCCTAAGCCAAAAAATGAAGATAGAAAAGACAACATTCATATTTTGTCTTGGGCCGCAAAACTACATGAGATTGGTTTGAGTATTTCCCATAATGGTTACCATCGGCATTCCGCTTATATTGCATCTCATGCCGATATGCCTGGTTTTTCAAGGTTAGATCAGGCGAGATTGGCCGCTTTACTTTTAGGACATACTGGTAAGCTTGGTAAGATTTCTGTCGGATCAACTTACATTGATTGGCGGATGTTGTTTTGCTTGCGTTTAGCGCACGTGTTGTGTCGTCGCAGAGATAACGAGCCTATTCCAGATATCGCTGTCAAAGAAATTGATAATGGATATCTTCTTAAAGTACCTAAAGCTTGGGCCAATAAAAATCCATTAACCCAGTTTGGCCTAGAAAAAGAATCTGCTGATTGGGAAAAGATTGGCCGTACTTATCGGATTGAACTTATTTAATAAACTTTACCCATCAATAAAAAAGGGAGCCGAAGCTCCCTTTTTTATTAGGCAAAATATTAAGCTAAGAAGTGTTTAGCGTAACGAGGATGAATGTCACCTAAGCGGAGCATAGTTAGGAAATCTGCTGTATTAAAGTCAGGATCCCATGCTGGGTCGCCGCACACCTTAGCACCTAATCTTAGATAGCCTTTGATAAGGGCAGGTGGATCAACATCTAAATTGCTATTAAGTTCTTCAATAGGTAATGCAAGTCGTGGGAATACACGATATTCAATATCAGTTAAGTGGTTGGCATTAAGCATCTTAGATAAGCTAGCAGCATAGTGGCCACCATCACCCATCTGAACGCTTGCGCAACCTAACATGATTTCATAATCATTTTTCTTCATGTACTGACCAAGACCACTCCATAAAGCCATGATCACGCCACCAGAACGGTAGTCTCTATGAACGCAAGAGCGACCTACCTCAACCATTTTTGATCTTAAATGACGCAAACGTACTAGATCAAATTCTGAGTCGGAGTAAAAACATCCCATTTGCTTGGCTTGGTGAGGCGGGAGTACGCGGTATGTGCCAATTACTTTTAGAGTTTCGTTGTCGCGAACAATTAAATGTTCACAAAAATCATCAAAAATATCAACATCTAAGCCATCTTTATTAGGCTTTAAACGTGCACCCATTTCTTCAGCAAATACTTTATAGCGTAAGCGCTGTGCTTCACGTACTTCATCTTGATGACGTGCCCAGCTTAATGAAATAGGGTTTTGCTTATTGGTGTGAACAGCTGGCGCTTCTTGTTTACTAGCTGAGTTGTTCGCTGAATCATCTGCTTTTGGCTTTAGGCGAATCATTTTCTCTTGCAAAATTTTATGCAAAGGCGCAATTCGTTCAGATAGGGTTTTCTTGTCAGATTTATTTTTAGTTAGGGCATCAGTTAATGATGACCAAGGATTAGGTAACTCTCTCATATATTTATCTCTATGTTTATTCTGTTAATGCAGATAATGTAGATTTCCAATATGTCAGGCTAATGACGCCAATTTGACAGTTGTATGACCATTGGCTGGTTTTAAGTGGCTTAAAAATTGATGGCTAGCCACTTCCCATGAAAATTTTTCGGCATGACCCCTAGCAACTTCTCTAGGAATATTGAGGGCTGATAGGCACGCTAAACGTAAGTCATCGTGCATGGCGCCAGCGCCGGAAGTTCCGATCACATCGATAGGGCCTGTGACAGGGTAGGCTGCGACTGGTAAGCCACATGCCATCGCTTCTAGCAATACCAAACCAAATGTGTCGGTTTTGCTAGGGAATACGAATACATCTGCTGCTGCATAAACAGCAGCCAACTTTTCTTGTTGCAAGACGCCTAGATAATTAACATCTGGGTATTTTTCTTTGAGGCCATTAAGCGCTGGGCCATCACCAACCACCCACTTCGATCCAGGTAGTTTTAACTCTAAAAAAGCCTCGATATTTTTTTCAATCGCTACGCGACCTACATATAAAAAGATGGGGTGCGCTGTATTAAGTTCTTTAGATTCTTGCATCTTGAAAATATCTAAATCTACGCCTCTGGTCCAAAGAACCACATTTGTAAATCCGTAAGACTGAAGGTCTTTAACAACCACATCGGTTGGGGCCATGATGGCTAGAGATGGGTCGTGGAACCAGCGCAGAAATTTGTAGGTAACGGCCAAGGGGATGCCTGTACGCGCTTTAACATATTCAGGAAATCTGGTGTGATAAGCCGTTGAGAACGGCAGCTTGTTTTTAAGAGCATAAGCTCTTGCGGCAATACCAAGAGGGCCTTCTGTAGCAATGTGAATCGCATCCGGAGAAAAGTGATTCATTTTTGCGACAACTTTTTTCTTTGGGAACAAAGAAAGAGAGATGTCAGGGTAGGTAGGGCAGGGAATCGTTTTAAATTCTAAAGGGGTGATCATTTCAATTTCATGACCCATTTTTCTCAATTCATGCATGGTTTGTTTTAAGGTTCTAACCACGCCATTAACTTGAGGTTCCCAAGCGTCCGTCACAATCATGATTTTCATAAGATCATCCCTTAGTTTTTTAAGAAGTAGGTGCTAGGTAGTCTTTAGAGCTAGCCAAAATATGGGCAACAGGCTTTTCTAATTCATCTTTCAGGATGACTGGCCAATGCACAATTTTTAATTCGCCATTAGGTTCTTCAACCATGGCTGATAGGCTTTCAACCCAGTCGCCATCATTGCAATACAGGATGTCTTCGATCATCCTAATTTCCGCTTTATGAATATGGCCGCACACAACGCCATCGCAATTTCTGACACGAGCTTCTCTTGCCATAATTTTTTCAAAATCAGCGATAAAGCTAACTGCATTTTTGACAGAGTGCTTGAGGTATTGCGATAAAGACCAGTAGTTCAAGCCTAGGCGAGCTCTGATTTTGTTGAACCAGCCGTTAATCCAAAGAATGAAGGTGTAAAGCGTATCGCCAACATAGGCTAACCATTTGGCATACTGCATAACGCTATCGAATAAATCGCCGTGCGTGATCCAAAGTCTTTTCCCGTCGGCTGTCACATGTATGACTTCATCTTCTATTCTGATATCGCCAAAAGTCATGCCAAAATACTGACGAACCATTTCATCATGATTGCCAGGGACGTAAATAACTTCACATCCTTTTCTAGCTTTTCTAAGAAGCTTTTGTACGACATCATTATGTGATTGTGGCCAAAACCAACGTTTTTTTAGTTGCCAACCATCGATGATGTCGCCTACTAAATAGATCTTTTCGGCATCGTTGTGTTTGAGGAAGTCTAGGAGATATTTAGCCTGGCATCCTGATGTGCCGAGGTGGACGTCTGAGATCCAAATTGCTCGATAATGATTCATGAGACCCTATTGGGCACGACGAATTTGAATCTAAGATGTCAATTTGATGTCATATTGATGACACATTCTTATGGCATCCTAGTTTTATGAAAAAAATATGGCTGAGTTTGCATATAACAAGTGCTTTAGTGCAGAGCCTCTTTTTCCCATTGCTTCACCAAAAGATTAGAAAATATTTAATCAAAAAATGGTCTATTCGTCTTCTAAAAATATTAAAAGTGAAAGTGGTGTTGCAGGGTAATAGTGATGTGTTGCAACAACAAAGCGCATTTTTATTGGTGGCGAACCATATTTCTTGGTTAGATATTCATGTTTTGAACTCGATTAGACCAGTTACATTTGTGGCTAAGTCGGATGTTTCTAGTTGGCCTATCTTTGGCTATATAGCAAAATCGTTAGGGACTATTTTTTTGAAACGAGAAAAACTCTCGGACATCAAAAGAGTCATTTATTTAATGAATCAAAAAATATCGTCTTCTGAAGTGGTGGCGATATTTCCTGAGGGAACTTCTTCTGATGGGAGAAGTGTGTTGCCTTTCAAAAGTAATTTATTTCAGGCAGCTATTGATGCAGAAGGACATGTCTTGCCAATAAGGCTTAGTTATAAAGAACACGGGGCCTATACAGATCGTCCTGCTTTTATTGGGGATATGAGTTTGGTGCAGTCGATTCAACATATCTTGGCTAGTAATCATCTTGAAATAGAGCTTCAAGTATGTGCACCGTTGAGTGGCTATTCTTCAAGACAAGAATTGGCGAAGCATTCTTATAACGCTATAGCAGCCAGTTTTAGCTAATAAAAAGTATCGATAGTATGGTGTGGTGTGTGGGAGGTAGGTTGGCTCGTGCTACATTAGTCCTATATGTTTAAAACAATATTTTCATTGCCTCGAACAGTTTGGTTAATTGGGCTAATTAGCTTACTTAATGATGCTGCTAGCGAGATGTTATATCCCTTGATGCCTTTGTATTTGACGACTGTGCTGATGTCGGGCCCTAAGGCGCTTGGGATTATTGAGGGAATCGCTGAAGCAGCTTCTAGTATCTTTAAGTTGGTCTCAGGTGTTATTGTTGATAAGACTAATAAGGCTAAATCTTGGATCATTGTGGGGTATACCTTGGCGGGGCTTGGCCGACCTTTGATTGCCTTTGCTAATTCTTGGTTGTGGGTCTTGGCTATTCGGTTTACGGATCGAATGGGAAAAGGGCTAAGAAGTTCCCCTCGTGACGCTTTGCTTGCTGAAAGCGTGGGTGCTCATCAACGGGGTATTACGTTTGGCTTGCATCGCTCCATGGACAACGCAGGGGCCGTCATAGGCCCATTGTTAGCATCTCTATTTCTTTTTTTAAATGTTCCATTGCAAGAGATTTTCTTGTGGGCAATTGTTCCAGGAGTTATCACAGTTATCTTGGCTTGTTGGATAAAAGATTTACCTAGAGAGCCGGTTTCTATCAACGCTAAATTTAGTTGGTCTTTAGAAGGGATGCCTAGCGAATTTAAACGTTATCTCTTGGCAGCAGGTATTTTTGCTTTAGGTAACTCATCTGATATGTTTTTGTTATTGAGAGCTAAAGAGGTAGGTGTTCCTCAAGAGCAAATTCCATTGTTGTGGGCAGCTGTTTCATTAGTAACAACTATTTGTGGCACACCTTTATCTGCTTTATCGGATTCTTTCGGTCGTAAAAGATTTATTTTGATTGCATGGGTGGCTTTCGCATTCTTTTATATAGCTATGGGGTTGCCAGGTATTTCTGTTTATCAAATATTTGGGCTTTTTGTTGTTTATGGATTATTTAAAGCAGCTACTGAAGGTGTAGAAAAAGCCCTGGTCGCTGATTTGGCGCCTAAGGGATTAGCAGGAACAGCTTTTGGCTGGTTTAATTTGGTGACGGGGTTAATGCTTTTGCCAGCTTCTTTTATTTTTGGTTGGATTTATGAGTCGATTCAACCTTTTTATGCTTTTATGTTTTCAGGTTTATGTGCCGTAACCGCTTTTGTGCTTATGGCAGTTTGGGTATTTAAAAAGAGATAATAGAAAAATAGAAGCAGAAAAAATATAAATAAAAAAATGAAAAAAGAGAGTGTTGTTAAAGGGATCTAAAAATAACAACTTACTTTATTAATTTCGATTGAGGTAATGATGTCTAATAAGAAATCAGTTATTTTGATTGGTGGCACTGGGTTTGTAGGGCGAAAAATTGCAGCGTTATTGGTTGCGAAGGGGTATAGCGTAGTTTTGCCTACAAGGTCGTTAACTTCAGTTAAGCCCCTTTTAGTTTTGCCATCGCTTAAACCAGTCCAGATGGATGTTCATGATGAATCCCAGCTTAAAAAACTAATCACGCAGGAGTCAAGTTGTGTGGCGGTTATCAATTTAGTTGGGGTTTTGCATGACTCACCGAGCACTCCATATGGAAAGAACTTTTCTAAAAACCATGTGGAGTTACCGAGAAAAGTAATTGCCGCCATGAGGCAATCCCCCATTAGAAGACTTCTGCATATGAGCGCCTTGGGGGCAGACTCTCATGGTCCATCGATGTATCAACGTAGTAAAGGAGATGGCGAGCAGTTGGTGAAGTCTAGTGATTTGGATTGGACGATTTTCAGGCCTTCCGTTATTTTTGGTAAAGACGATAACTTTATTAATTTGTTTACCAAATTGCTTAAATTAACACCAGTCATGCCTTTAGCAGGTTATAACGCCAAGTTCCAGCCAGTTTCAGTGCGTGACGTTGCTCAGGTGTTTGTGGATGCTCTTGAAAATTCTAAAACAATTCATCAATCTTATGATTTGTGTGGACCTAAAGTTTATCGTCTCTGTGAGTTGGTTCGATTTGCTGGAGAAATGATTGGTAAGCAACGGCTTTTAATACCATTACCTAATCTGTTGGGGTACTTGCAAGCATTCTTTATCGAAAAAATGCCCGGACCCACATTGATGTCTAGAGATAATGTTTCTTCGATGTTAGTGGATAACATATTGCCCACAAATAGCTCTAATGCGATTCGTGAGGTATTTGGAATCGAGCCTGAACCATTGGAGAGCTTGCTTTGAAATGATTCAAAGCAAGCTAATTTCTTTTAATGGGCTAATGCTGGCTCTTTAACCGATGATCGGATGAGGTAATCAAAGGCGCCTAAAGAGGCTTTTGCGCCTTCACCCATAGCAATAATGATTTGCTTGTAGGGCACAGTTGTGCAGTCTCCGGCAGCGAATACCCCTGGCATCGATGTTTCACCTTTGGCATCCACGATGATTTCACCTCTAGGGCTTAAATCAATCGTACCTTTTAACCAGTCAGTATTTGGCAATAAACCAATTTGCACAAAAATACCTTCTAACTCTAGGGTGTGCGATTGATTATTGTTGCGATCTTCGTAACGTAAGGCGGTTACTTTTTGACCATCGCCAATGACTTCCTTAGTTAAAGCGCTCTTAATAATGGTGACATTATTTAAGCTCGTTAATTTCGCTTGCAATACCGCGTCAGCGCGTAACTGAGAGTCAAATTCAATCAAGGTGACATGTTGCACGATACCGGCTAAATCAATAGCTGCTTCAACGCCTGAGTTGCCTCCACCAATTACCGCCACGCGTTTACCTTTGAAGAGCGGGCCATCGCAGTGAGGGCAATACGCCACACCTTTGTTGCGGTACTCGGTTTCGCCGGGGACATTCATTTCTCTCCAGCGAGCACCTGTACTGATGATCACAGATTTGCTCTTTAATTTGGCGCCATTCTCCAATTCAACTTCTAAGCCTTGTTCATTAGAGCGTAAAGCCTTAGCGCGTTGCAAATTCATAATGTCTACGTCATAAGTCTTGACGTGTTGCTCAAGCGCCATTGCTAATTTAGGGCCTTCAGTTTCTTTAACAGAGATGAAGTTTTCAATACCCATCGTGTCCATTACTTGACCACCAAAGCGTTCGGCAACAATACCTGTGGCAATTCCTTTGCGTGCAGCGTAAATAGCTGCCGCGGCACCTGCGGGACCACCACCAATCACTAAAACGTCAAAAGCATCTTTTGCATTTAACTTAGCAGCATCTTTTTCGGATGCCTTGGTATCTAACTTCGCAACGATTTCTTCAACGCTCATGCGGCCTTGTCCAAATACAGCGCCATTCATGATCACAGTTGGTACCGCCATAATTTGATGTTGCTCTACCAAATCTTGGAAAAGTGCACCATCGACCATTTCATGTTCGATGTTGGGGTTGAGTACGGCCATTAAATTAAGAGCTTGAACAACATCAGGACAGTTGTGGCATGACAAGGATATAAATGTCTGAAAGCTTAACTTGCCAGGCAAATCTTTGATGCTATCAATAATTGCTTGCTCTACTTTTGGTGGGTACCCGCCACTTTGCAAGATGGCTAATACGAAAGAGGTCATTTCGTGCCCCATTGGAAGGCCTGCAAAATGGATTCTAGCGTTGTCTCCTACGGCACCCACGCTAAAGCTCGGACGTTTTGTTGCTTGACCGTCTGTAGATAGGGTGATTTTGTTAGATTGCTCAGCAACTTCTTGCAATAAGGTGAGCATTTCAGATGATTTTTCACTTTCATCCAAAGAAGCGACCAATGCAACTGGTTTTTCTATTTTTTCAAAGTATGCTTTGAGCTGATTTTTAAGATTTGTATCTAACATGATTGTGTCCTCGTATATTTTTTTAAAAGCCTATTGGAGAATCTAAGATTTCTCCAATAGGCTCTCGATTGAGAGCCTATTAATTAGTGCAATTTAGATCTTGCCTACTAAATCCAAGCTAGGTGTTAATGTTGCTGCGCCTTCTTTCCATTTGGCTGGGCAAACTTGACCAGGATTTGCTGCTGTGTACTGAGCAGCTTTTAGCTTGCGAAGAGTCTCTGATACATCGCGAGCGATTTCGTTTGAGTGGATTTCAGCAGTCTTAATCACGCCTTCTGGGTTGATCACGAATGTGCCGCGCAATGCCAAACCTTCTTCTTCAATGTGTACGCCAAAGCTTCTTGTCAACGTGTGTGTTGGGTCGCCTACTAATGGGAATTTGGCTTTACCAACTGCTGGTGAAGTCTCATGCCAAACTTTGTGAGAGAAGTGAGTATCAGTTGTCACGATATACACTTCAGCGCCCATTTTTTGGAATTCAGCATAGTTGTCAGCCGCATCTTCAATTTCTGTTGGGCAGTTAAATGTGAACGCTGCTGGCATGAAAATAAGAACAGACCATTTGCCTTTTAGAGTTTCATCGCTAACAGTGATGAATTTGCCGTTATGGAAGGCTTGAGTTGCGAATGGTTGAACTTGTGTATTAATGATCGACATGGTGTTTCCTTTCTGGTTAAAAATGATTGATGGGTGAATTTTGGGGGATATTGATATATTTGTATAGATAATAAATATGATAATATTTATCGAATATTCCGATAATAGGAGCCGGTATGATCGCTTTGCCTTCTATGCGCCAGTTGCGCTATCTGATAGCGGTTGGGCACTACCTTAACTTTACTAAGGCGGCTGAGCATTGTTTCGTGAGTCAATCGACTTTAAGTGCTGGCCTTAAGGAATTGGAGGACAGTTTGGGCATCCAGCTTATTGAGCGTGACCGCCAAAATGTATCGGTAACACCTATTGGCCTGGAGATGATTGCTCGGGCCAAGCAATTATTAGCTTCTGCCGAGGATATGGTTGAGTACGCTAAAGCGGCCTCTCAAGCTATGACTGGGACGATTCGATTGGGGGCGATTCCAACTATTGCACCTTTTGTTCTTCCACAGATATTGCCGGTGATCCGCGAGCGTTATCCCCATTTAAAAATTGGACTTCGTGAGGATCTATCTGCCAATTTAGTTCAGAAGATTCATGAACATCAATTGGACTTCGCTATTATTGCGCTACCTTATGAGACCGAAGGCCTTTTGGTTAAAGAGCTTTATGGGGATGAATTCTGGTTGACTGCTAAACCCGATGATCAGGCTTTAGCTGGGAAAACTGTGACCGTACCTGCCAAAATGGCTGAGCGATTATTGCTCTTAGAAGAGGGGCATTGTTTGCGTGAGCATAGCTTGAGAGCTTGTCGCCGTTCTGAGACGGCTAATGTGGATGGTTTAGAGGCAACTAGTTTGCTAACACTAGTGCAAATGGCCGACTCTGGCTTAGGTATAGCGTTATTACCGGAGATGGCTATTAGAAATGATATTCTTAAAAATACTGATTTAATTGCTAGGCCATTAGCTGCTCCAGCGCCCAAGCGCGGAATTGCATTGATTGCTAGGCAAACTACTTCACGAATTGAAGAGTTTTTGGCAATCGCTAAAGTCATGCTCGATGTCCATCAGGCTAGCCAAGTTAAGCCATTGGCCAAGCAATAGCAGTAGGCGGAAAATACTTAGCCTATGGTGTTTAGAGCGTGTTCTAGATGTTTGACCGTTCTATCGATATTTTGTAACTTTTCTAAACCAAATAAGCCAAGGCGGAAAGTTTTGAATTCTGGACCTTCGTCGCACTGTAAAGGTACGCCAGCGGCTGTTTGAAGGCCAACATTCATGAATTTCTTACCAGACTGAATTTCTGGGTCGCTCGTATAACTTACAACCACGCAAGGTGATTGAAAGCCTGGTGCTGCTACGCTAGAGAATCCTCTATTTACTAAAAGACTTCTTACTTTATTACCCAAGTCTTGCTGAGCTTTTTGTAATTTTTCAAAGCCAATACTTTGAGTTTCTTTCATGACATTTCTAAGGACCTTAAGAGCATCGGTGGGCATGGTCGTGTGGTACACGTGATTGCCACCTTCGTAAGTTTCCATGATTTGCAGCCATTTCTTTAGGTCACAAGAAAAGCTCGTACTCGTTGTGCCATCAATCTTTTGTCTTGCGCGTTCACTCAGTCCAATGAGGGCGCAACAAGGGGAGCTACTCCATCCTTTCTGTGGTGCAGTAATGAGTACATCCACGTGACATGCTTGCATATCGACCCACATAGCGCCAGAGGCAATACAATCAAGAACAAATAGGCCATCTACTGATTTAACGGCTTCGCCAATCTTCTTGAGATAGTCATCAGGCAAAATCATCCCGGCTGATGTTTCAACGTGTGGGGCAAACACAATGGCAGGTTTCTCGGTTTTGATGAAGTGAACAACCTCATCGATAGGTGCTGGAGCAAAAGGTGCATTTGGAGCACTATCAACTCTTCGAGCCTTGAGTACATGAATGTCATTGCTAATGTGGCCGGTTTCAAAAATTTGAGTCCAGCGATAACTAAACCAACCATTTCTGATAATTAGACACTTCTTGTTGGTGGCAAATTGACGGGCAACTGCTTCCATCCCATAAGTGCCGCTGCCTGGAATAACGACGGTTGAATGCGCCTTGTAAACATCTTTCAGAATAGATGAGATATCAACCATCACACGTTTAAATTCATTAGACATATGATTCAGAGATCTGTCGGTATAAACGACGGAGAACTCTAATAATCCATCTGGGTCTACATTAGGTAATAAGCCAGGCATAGGGAGTCCTTGTAGATTAGTCGGCGTTTGAATGGGATGGATATTTGTGCGAAGCGTAGCGAACTACACCATTAGCAATGGCTAAAAGAAGAATTGTTCCGCCAAGAATCAATATTTGCCAGCTGACTTCATGGTTGATATTCACCAAGTCAATAATTAAGCGTGTAACTGCCGTTATAGCAACATAAATCAAAAAACGAACAGGCATATGGTTGGTTTTAAAGTAAATGCCGACCATGGCCCCAATTTCAAGGTAAATAAATAGTAGCAATAAATCTTGTATCCCAGCGTGTGACTGATGTGTCATTTCATAAAAAGAAATAACAGCAGACCAGACGGTTGCCGCGCCAATAGCAAACAAGGCTAGTTGATGAAAGATGGTGACTAAGAGGTTGCCTAGAGGATTGAATAAATTCTCAAATTTTTTCTCAAGAGAATCTATTTTTGAATCATGGTCAGACATAGCTTTACCTCATCATGTTTGTACTCAGGGTCAAAATAATTGGGCTTTATATGCTTAGCGATTTAATCATCTCATATTTATGTATATTTTTATGATTTTCTTGGATTGGCGACAAATTCATTAAATAGGCATAAAATGAAAAAGTGAGAAAAATTTGTATAACTCTGTGCTTAAGCTTGTTCGCAAGTCTAATCCATGCCGCAGTGATGCCGATGGGCGGTGCTAGTGTTATCTCTCACTCTCAAACAATAGCATTCCAAGAACTAGAAGCGCATGAGAGCCATGATTGCGATGGGGCATTTATGTCAACCAACGTAGAACATGTTCATTCAAGTACTCATGTAAAACAGTTATGTCATGGCGATAACTATCAGTGTTGCCTAGGTTTGGTGGTGTCCCCATCTTTAAATGCTGGTTTATTTACGCTGCTAACAGAGCAGTTGGTATCGATTCATTCTTCATGGGTAACGGATCCAGTTATCCACTTCATTTATAAACCTCCAAAATTAATTATTTAAATTTTTAATATTAATAATTAAATTTGTGACTAATTATTAAGTCGCATTACATTTGGAGAAACACGATGAATATGACTCATTACATGGAGTTATTGGCTGCTAACCAGCCTTGGAACCTTATTATTTTTATGGCTATTCCAGTTATTTTGGCTGAGACTTTAGCTATTACTGAACTTTACTTGCTATTTACCAGAAAATTTAACGGAGCTGTTTATTACCTTAATAAATTTTCTGGCATTGCTGTAGGCATTTACTTTGTGGGGATTATTTACTACATCATGACTCGCGCTGTGATGCCTATTACGCAAGCGGGTGAATGGCGAACAGTGATTGATATGATTGCAGTAGGCACTTATGTGATTGCTGGTCTGCCATTAATCTGGATTGCTTTACAAGAATTTGGTTTGGTTAACAAAGCGCTAGATCAAATGGGTAAATTAAAAGTGCATGCAATTTGTATCGCACTATTTTTAGTTTTTGGTCATATTGCTATGATCGCTGGAATGTTAGACCCGTCTATTCTTGGTTATCAGGGTGGGGTATCTCATGGTCATCAAATGGAACAGGGTGGCCCATCTGTTTCTGCTAATGATATGAGCAATAAAATGGGCGATCATCAGAAGATGATGAGAGATCATATGTCTAATCAGAGCATCAAGCCTGATAGTAATATCCACAAGCACTAATAGAAAACCACCCCAAAGGGTGGTTTTTTTATATCAGCTGAATGCCAAAATTTTTCAGGATGAGTGCGAATAGACCAAAGCAGATAATAGTCAGGGTCATGCTGGCACCTAAGGTTAGCCAAAAGCCTATTTTGGGTAAAAGATAGGGAAATAATAAAAACATAGGTAGGGTAGGAATGACATACCAAAAGGTGTAGTAGGCATGATTGGCTATTTTTTCATCACTTTGATTTTCAATAAAAAGCCAAGTGAGCGTTAAGAGAGTCATTAGCGGAAGGGCTGCAATAAACCCACCTAACTTATCGCTACGCTTGGCAACTTCAGAGATGAAAACAACCATGCCTGCTGTTAATAGGTATTTAGTAATAATCCAAGTCATAGAGCTTATTTAGTGAAATATCGTTTAATGAAATAAAACACGGCACCATAAAAACAGCCAATGGCAAAAGTAATGCCAATCAAGCCAAATGCAAGCAAGATGTCAAATGGCTGAACTTGGAATGGTGAGTTGAGCATATGTAGCTTAAAAACAATATCCATCAGGGGTTGAGCCCAGCCTATAGCCACCAACAAAGCCCAAAACATATGAAAGCTAGCTAAACATAGCCCGCCGACGATAGATGTGCGAAATAAATTCATAAAATACTCCTTGTGGGATGTCTTTATATTAAGCCTATGAAGGGTTTATAGCAATTGACCAAAAAATGATTGCTGTTACAGTTTCGATAGCTATCCATATCAACCACCACCTATAGATCATTATTAATGAGCGATAAAGTAGTTTCCTTTCTTGAAAGATGTACGTGGTATTCATCCTTAGATGCTCATCATGCTCATTTAATTGTTTCTAATGCCACATCTAAACTTATTAAGAAACAAGAGATTTTCTTTAAAAGAGGAGATCAGCCCTTGTCTTGGTGTGGTGTGATGAGTGGTTTAGTGAGGGTTAGCTCATCAAATTTGGATGGTAAGGTTTTTAGCTATGGTGGGTTGATCGAGGGAGGGTGGTTTAATGAAACCCCCATTTTAAAAAATTCACAACTGCAATATGAAGCCACGGCTTTGCGTGATACCGAGATTGTTTTAATTCCTAGCCATGTATTTAATACATTGGTTAAAGAGAGTTTGCCTTTCAATCATTACTTGGTGAATTTCTTAAATCAACGAGTGATTGCTTATTCATCATCTTTAAGAAATCAAAGAACCGCAACGGTGGAACTCAGCATAGCTAAAAATTTGGCAGCCATATTTAACCCAGTCTTTTACATGGGGGATAGAAAGGCTGTAGATTTGTCTCAGGAAGAAATTGGCTATTTATGTGGTATTTCAAGGCAACGCGTCAACGTCGCCATGAAAAAGTTAATTGAGTTGGGATTGGTTAAGAGTGGTTATAGAACGGTTGAAATCATTGACTATGATGGTTTGAGATTTTTCTCTAACGATTAATCTACCGATTCTTAAAAATTATTTTTCTGGTTTCCCGTGCATAAACATGATGGTTTGTTGCATCAAAGCGCATAGCGTTGATTGACCATTTTTAATTGCAAATACCTCTCCTTTGGTGATGCAAAGGGTGCGGCCAGATTTAACAACTTCACCTCGAGCAATTAGTTTTTCACCATCAGCTGGCCTTAGCATATTGATTTTGTATTCTACGGAAAGAATGGATGCATCTGCTGGGGCTACCGTCATGGCTGCATAACCAGCAGCGCTATCCACAATCATCCCAACAACGCCAGCATGCACATAACCATGCTGTTGTTCGATGCCTTCCCAGTGAGGTATGTGAATCTCAATCAGGTTTTCTTCAATAACTGGAAGCGTCGCTTTAATGAGATGCATAGCATTTTGTTTAGCAAAGCTATCTTGGATACGTTGGATTAGATCAGTATTCATATATGTAATTAAGCAATTTTGTTAGATTGACGCCAAATACCTAGGTTATTAGCTTCTTGAATGAGTTGCTCTCTAAAGTCTGGGTGAGCAATGTTAATTAAAGCTTCAGCTCGTTCCCAAGTGGATTTGGATTTAAGTTGTGCGATACCAAATTCAGTAACAACATAATGAACGATGGATCTTGGGCAGGTAACGATAGTTCCAGGAGATAGTGTGGGCACAATACGTGAACCAACTGTGCCATCTTTCTTGGTGAACGTGGAGTTAATGCAAATAAGACCTTTACCGCCTTCAGATCGGTAGGCTCCCATGATGAAATCCAGTTGCCCACCAGTTCCAGATATTTGGCGAGCGCCAGAGGCTTCGCTAGCTACTTGTGAGAATAGATCGACCTCAATGGCATTATTAATAGCGACTACTTTAGGGTTCTGCCCAATGACATAGGGGTCATTGGTATAGGAGACGGGGAAGATTGATGCGACTGGGTTGTTATCCAAAAAGTCGTAGAGTTTTTTAGACCCAAGAGCAAATGTGTAAACCATTTTTTCTTTATCAATGGATTTGTTCTTGCCTGTAATTCGTCCTGCCTCATACATATCAACATAAGAATCAGCCAACATCTCAGTATGGACACCTAAATCTTTAAGGTCACTGTTGGCAATCATCGATCCCACAATATTAGGCAGGCCGCCAATACCTAGTTGAATCGTAGAACCATCCTCAATCAAACTCATCACCTGTTTCGCAATGCTGTAATCCGCTTCACTGGCTGGAATTTCTGGTAATTGCACGAGTGGTGTGTTCGGGCCCTCGATGACATGGTTAACTTTTGAGATGTGGATTGCTTCATCTAAGCCACCTAGACATTTAGGTGCATGGACATTAACTTCTACAATCACTTTTTTGCCCTTACGGCAGTAAGCTGGCGTCATCGAGCAACTGGTTGAGAAATTAAAGAATCCATTTTTATCCATGGGCGCTACCTGTATCACAACGATATCTGGATCCTCGTACAAGCCAATATTTTGAGGGGCTTGGTGATAGCAGAGAGGGATATAACTCGCTAAACCTTTCTCCCCAAATTTTCGACCTAAGCCAGAAAAATGCCAGTCATTCCAAATAAAAGATTCTCTTTTGGGATCAGCTTCTACGCACTTCATGGGTTTTACGCGTGTAGTTGTTACAAGAATCACATCTTTAAGTTCATTTTTTCTTAAAGCTAAAGCAGCTTCAAATGCCTCTACACCTTGCGTGAATTCACCTAAAAATATCTTGTGGCCAGATTTAACTAAAGTCGCGGCTTGCTCAGCGGAGATGAGTTTTTGTTGGTAGGCTTGTTCTAGAGGCATGGCCATGCTTATTTCCTTAATAGATATTTAATTCGTATTGGCAAGGTTAAAAATTACTTCCAACATATATAAACACACATTAAATCATGTGTATATGCGATATAACCCCATATTATTCAGGGGATTGCAATTAGTTCTAACTCGTACTAAAATAGTACTAACTAAAACTAAATGAAAAGGAAAATCAAATGAAACAAACTCAAAATGCATTAAATCTAGTTGGTCGTTTATTGGTAGTCGCTTTATTTTTGCCGGCCGGCTTGTCAAAAATTACAGGTTTTGCCGCAACCGTCGGTTATTTCGGTTTCTTGGGTATTCCTGCGCCGACATTGGCTGCAATTGTTACGATTGCAGTGGAAGTATTGGGAAGTATTGCTTTGTTGGTAGGTTACCAAACAAGAGTAACTGCGATTGTATTAGCTATCTTCACCTTGGCAGCCTCTATTGCAGGTCATGCTTTTTGGGCAGCGCCAGCAGATCAAGCGTTTGTAGCACAATTATTATTCTTTAAGAATGTGGCTGTGATTGGTGGCTTGTTGGTGTTAGCTTCAGCTGGTGCAGGTCAGTGGAGCGTTGATGGTAAGAGCGCTGCTAAATAAGTTATAAGAATTTAATCGTAAGAATGTTGGAGTGGAAATGAAAAAAGTAATTGGTGTGCAAGGTAATAATCAAGGCCATTGGGTTGGTGATGGTTTCCCAGTGCGCACATTATTTTTTTATCAAAACTTGGGTCGACAAATGAGCCCATTTTTGATGCTTGACTATGCAGGTCCAGAGACATTTCCTTCCACAACTGCTAGACGAGGTGTTGGTTCTCATCCTCACCGTGGTTTTGAAACAGTGACCATTATTTATGAGGGGGAGGTGACTCATAAAGACTCTACTGGCGAGGGCGGTACGATTGGTCCTGGTGATGTGCAATGGATGACTGCAGGTTCAGGCGTGTTGCATGAGGAGTTTCATTCAGATCGCTTTGCTAAAGAAGGTGGCGTTCTAGATATGGTTCAGTTGTGGGTCAATTTGCCTGCAAAAGACAAAATGACTCAACCAGCTTATCAAGCTATTTTGGATAAAGAGATTCCAGTGATTGATTTAGGGGATTCATTAGGTAAGGCGCGTGTGATTGCTGGTTCTTATCAAGGACATCAGGGACCCGCTAATACCTTTACACCCATGCATGTGGTGGATATCAAGTTGAAAAAAGGGGCTGTATTAGATATACCAGCTCCTGAAGGATGGAATACGTCTTTAGTAGTTTTAAAGGGGGCGGTTCAATCGGGAGAGGTTAGTCAAGAAGTGGTTGCAACGGATGCGCGTTTCTTGATGTTTAGTCAGGATGGCGAAGGTATTCAAGTGAAGGCTTTAGAGGATTCAGTAGTACTTTTGTTAAGTGGCGAACCCATTGATGAGCCGATTGTTGGTTATGGCCCATTTGTTATGAATACGAAGCAAGAAATCACTCAAGCCATTGACGATTTTAATCAAGGCGCCTTTGGCAGCATGCCATAACGACTAAAGTTATAAGCGAGAGGTGCTTATCCTTTTAAGGTTGTTGAGGGGTATTCGCCAAATTTGGCGTAATAAGATTCGCTGAAATGACTTAAATGTAGGAAACCCCAACGTAATGCCACGTCTGTGACTGTGGCATTTGTTTTTTCTAATCTTGCAACCGTCAAGTCTTTTTTAACTAAATCGAGCCTCAAATTTTTTAAAAAGTTTTTTGGGCTATCGCTTCTATATTTTTGAAAACCTGTATGTAGTGTTTTTAGGCTAATGCCGGCATGATTGGCGACATCTTGAAGCGTAATGGCTTCTGAAGCTTTATCTAGCATGTATTCCTCAGCTTTCTTGATGTACTGAGGCGTAATGATTTTTTCAGGTGTTAGTAGTTCTTGGGTATATTGGTTCTTTTGATTCAGCAGTAAAGAACTAACAAGTAGTTGCTCTAATTGCTTGGTAATGATGGGGTAAAGTTTAGCGGACTCGGAAATAAATGGATTAGTCGCTAAAAGGTGAATGATGCTCTGATACATATCATTACCTTTAGCCATCTCCAGTGCTGATGCAAATTTCACATCATTTTTGATTGGATGGCCTAGCAAGGTTTCACAAGTTCTTTCAATAAGAGCTTTATTAATTCTGATAATTAATTGATTGCAGTTTTCACCCCATTTCATGGAAAGAGGGTCGCTTGTATTAATGAGCGCTGCTACATTTTTATGAGCCTCAACCACACCATCTTCAACAGAGGCATGCATGACTCCAGTCATGGGCAACATAATCAATAAAAATTTTTCAAATGGGTCGCAAGTGATATTGACGCCAGCTCCATATCCCAAGGTATTAACCGAGGTGTTATCTAGCTGAAGGTGATTCATATCTGCACTTAAGTGCTGCTGTTGCCCAAGCACTTTTAGATTGTGGGGGACGAAAACTCCGCCAACTTTATGGCGCACCTCATCGACTTCGTCACCGCTGTGAAAAAGTGGATATTTATCTAACCATTGGGTTAGGTGGTTGAGTTCATTCGTTTTCAGCATTTTTTAATGATTTTTGCGCTGACCGATAGTTTCGGGACTTTTAAATAATATCGATATTAGGGTAAGTATTGATTAGGGTAACTATGAATAAAGCACTTAAAAATCAGCAGTTTTATTGGGGTATTCCTCTAGGATTTTTATCTATTTTTTTAAAAGTTCACTTCAAGGATATCGCCTACACGCTAGGGATAGGATTGGTATTTGATTCCATGAATGATTGACCCAAATCAAAGCTTATTTAGATGTAATTGATATAGGAGTCAATCTTGCAATTTAGCCCAACGGTTAAACCAATTCAACGAATCATGATCGGCCACGGCCTATTGATGATGTTCGTGGCATTAGCAATGGGACTTGTGTTGTGGGTGTCTTTGTTGGGTGGTTTTGAAATCTACCCAGGTTATATCTTGAATTTCAATTTACCTGGCACGCCTGAAGCATGGGCAAGAGCTCATCGCGGCATTCCTATGAATTCTTTAATGGTGATTGCGTTCGCGTTTGCCATTGGTGGATTAGGTTTTTCTGCCAAGGTTGAGAACTTGCTTGCCAAACTCTTCATTTTCACAGGTTGGGCGAACACAATTTTTTATGTGGCATCTAACTTTTCTCAAAACCGTGGTTTGAGTTTTGGAGATAACCGTTTTGGAGCTGGCGATTTGTTTTCCGTGATCGCTTTAGCGCCTGCTTATGTTTTTGGAGTGCTCAGCATGGGCGCGATTTTGTATGTCGCTATTAAGTGCTTAGCTGGTAATCAGAAAAATTAATTGAAAGTAACTGAGGGAGTAAATATGTCAAAACTTGATCGATCATTATGGTATGACGTGGCTAGAGATACCTGCTGGACACCTACATATGTGAAACAGGAAGAATTATTTCCGGATCAAATGTGCGGTGCCATGGGAATTTCTCCTGAGGCTTGGACTGCTTACGATGAGCCTTATAAGCAAACATACCCTGAGTATGTAAAAGTTCAGCGTGAAAAGGATGCCGGTGCTTATTCAGTTAAGGCTGCATTAGAGCGAAGCAGTATTTATGAGAATGCTGCGCCATCATGGCAGTCTGTTCTTAAATTGCACTATGGTGCGGTACCTCGTGCTGAATTCTCAGCAGGTAGCGCGGAAGCTCGTATGGCTCGCTTTGGTCCGGCGCCTGGTATGCGCAACATGGCCACGATGGGTGCCATGGATGAGACTAGACATGGTCAGATTCAGTTGTATTTCCCACATGAGCATGTGAATAAATCACGTCAGTTTGACTGGGCTCATAAGAGTATGGATACCAACCAGTGGGCTGCTATTGCTGCGCGTCATTACTTTGATGACATTATGGTGACGCGTGATGCTGTCAGCGTGGCAATTATGTTGACGTTTGGTTTTGAAACTGGCTTTACTAATATGCAGTTCCTAGGTTTGGCTGCTGATGCTGCGGAGAATGGTGACTTCACTTTCTCAAGTTTGATTTCTAGTATTCAGACAGATGAATCTCGTCACGCTCAAATCGGCGGTGCTGCATTAAAGGTTCTTTTAGCTAACGGCAAAAAAGAAGAAGCACAGAAGAAGTTAGATATTGCTTTCTGGCGCTCATGGCGTTTATTCAGTGTCTTGACTGGCCCAGCGATGGACTATTACACACCGCTAGAACACAGAAAGTCTTCATTCAAAGAATTTATGAATGAATTCATTATTAATCAATTTATTAGAAATATTGAAGACCTCGGTTTAGAGAAGCCATGGTATTGGGATATCTTCCTCGAAGAGATTGAAACAACACATCACTCTATGCAGATGGGCTTGTACTTCTGGAGACCAACTTTATGGTGGAACGCAGCTGCCGGTATGAGTCCAGAGGAGCGTGACTGGTTGGAAGAGAAATATCCTGGATGGAATGATAAGTGGGGTCAATGCTGGGATCAGATTGTTGAAAATATGGTCGATGGCAAGATGGAGATGACTTATCCAGAAACATTGCCATATGTCTGCAATATGAGCCAATTACCAATCGTTGGTGTTCCTGGCAAGGGTTGGAATGTTAAAGATTTCCCATTGGAATATAAGGGTCGTCTCTATCACTTTGGGTCTGAACCAGATCGTTGGTGTTTTGAGCAAGATCCTGAGCGTTATGCAGGTCATCAAACATTGGTTGACCGATTCTTGGATGGCAAGGTTCAACCACCAAATCTAGCAGGGGCATTGGCTTACATGAGTCTAGCTCCAGGTGAGATTGGTGATGATGCCGATAACTATAGCTGGGTTGAAGGATATAAATCCGCCCAATTCAAAAAAGCTGTTTAAGAGGAGGGTGTATGGCTTTATTTCCTTTATGTTGCAACTTTGAAGGTGACTTTGTGTTGCAGTTAGTGCCAGTTGACACAGATAACACAATGGATCAAGTAGCAGCTGCGGCTGCTCACCATTCTGTTGGGCGTCGCGTGAAAAATCAACCTAATAAAACTTTGCGTATTAGACGTCCAGGGGGCAGCTTTTTTGCTCGAGATATGAAGGTTGCCGACAGTGGTTTGAAACCAACTGAATGTATTGAAATTATTTGGGAATAAAAGATGGCGTTTAAAAAAGTTTGTTCCGTTGAGGATATCTGGGAAGGTGAGATGGACTCTTTTGATGTTGACGGTAAAGAAGTTTTACTGGTCTGCAAAGATGGTGGTGAGTTCACTGCATTTCAGGGAGTTTGTCCCCACCAAGATATACCCTTAGTTGAAGGAAAGTTCGATGGCAAGATTATTACTTGTAGAGCACATCTTTGGACATTTGATGTTTGCTCGGGTAAGGGCATTAATCCTTCAGATTGCGCATTGGCTGAGTATCCCGTGAAGATTGAAGGCGAGGATGTTTATGTTGATGTTGAAGGTATTGAACCTTTATTTGCTCACACTTAAAAGATTAGGTTACTTATATGTCAGAAATGAATAACAGTGTTGGACCAGTTATGCGCTCAGGGGATTTAGCTTTTGCAGTGGCTGAGGCGGCTGAAGAGGATAACCCTGGTAAAGAAATCAGAGTTGATGACAAGCGCGCTTATTTGCGCATTGAAACAGACGGCGAAATGATTCTTAGAAGAGAAACCATTGAGCGTGCATTGGGTCGCCCATTTGCGATGAATGATTTAGAAGTTGACTTGAGTTCTTTTGCTGGGCAAATCGAGACTTTGCCTGATGCGATTCGCTTCTATTTCAATAAAAAAGTTTGATTTGATAAGGATAAATATATGTCAAACGTAGAAATGTTAAAGCCACTAAAGACCTGGAGCCATTTGAGCACCAGAAGAAGAAAGCCTAGCGAGTATGAGGTTGTAACAACTCGTTTGCATTACCACGACCGTGATCCAAATGCACCGTATGAGCAAGATCCGCATACATTCATGAATGAGTGGTACAAGAAAAATACCTACGGTAGCGCATTAAAACATGATGACTGGAATGCATTCCGTGATCCTGATGAAGTTGTGTATAGAACATACAACATGATGCAAGATGGTCAAGAAACTTATGTTTATGGTTTATTTGAACAGTTTGCTAAGCGTGAACACGATAAATCTTTCGAGCCTGGCTGGGTAGGGACATTAGGTCTACGTTATGCGCCAGCCCGTTATCTATTCCATACATTGCAAATGGCATCTGCTTATTTGGGGCAAATGGCGCCGGCCAGCACGATTACCGTATGCGGCTTCTTCCAGATGGCAGACTCATTCCGTTGGTTAACTCACACAGCTTATCGAACTAAAGAACTTGAATTGGCCAATCCTGATAAAGGGTTCACAAAAAATGAGCGTGCCTATTGGGAGAAAGAACCAATATGGCAAGGTTATCGTGAATTAATGGAAAAAGTGCTTGTGACATGGGATTGGGCTGAAGCTTTTGTTGCTCTCAATCTTGTGGCTAAACCAGCTATTGAAGAAGGTATTTTGAGAAATCTAAGCGATTCTGCAAGACACAATGGCGATGAGTTATTGGCTTTGTTATGTGATGCGCAAATGATTGATGCAAATCGTCATCGTCGTTGGTCAGAAGCCTTGGTCAAGATGGCCTTGGAGAATGAATCTAATCGTGCTGTTATTCAGGGTTGGATTAACAAATGGGAACCTTTGGCAGATAAGGCTATTGATGCTTATTGCAGTGGCTTACCAGATGTACCTGATGCTGCTGAAGATGCTAAAGAAGCGGTTCGCTCTTATAGAAAATCATTAGGATTTTGATTAAAGAGTTATCAATGACTTCTCAGCAAATCAATATCAACGGCGAAAAAGAGGTGGCATGCCAACACAGTGATGACACTGTGTTGTTGGCTTCTCTTAGGGTTGGCGTTGGTTTTCCTTATGAGTGCAACGCGGGTGCTTGCGGTAGTTGTAAATATGAGTTGTTGGATGGTGAGATTGCCTCGCTATGTGATAACCCTCCTGCTTTGACTGCTAGAGATATCCGAAAGAATATTCATTTAGCTTGTCAAACTCGACCGCTAACAGATATTTCCATTAAGACTCGGTTGTCTAATGAGTATGTTCCTTCAATTAGTACTACTCGAATAAAAGCCAAATTTTTTGATTCATTTGATGTGACTCACGATATTAAAGAGTTTGTTTTTTTATCCGATCAACCTGCTGATTTTCAACCAGGGCAGTACGCGTTGTTATCTTTCCCAAGTCTAGGAATTAAGCGCGCTTATTCCATGTCTAACTTGCCTAATAGCAAGGGGGAGTGGAGATTTCAAATTAGAAAAGTGCCTAATGGGAAGAGCACTGATTTCTTATTCAATCACATTTCTCAAGCGGATGTGATTGAGATTGATGCGCCATACGGCATGGCTTATGTGCGTGATAACGCTAGAAATATTGTCTGCGTAGCAGGCGGCTCCGGCTTGGCGCCAATGGTTTCAATTGCTAAAGGTGCTTCTCAGCAAGGCTTGTTAAAAGATAAAACATTGCACTTCTTTTATGGCGGTAGAAGCTATAGAGATGTGGGTGTTGAATCGCAAATTTCTGATTTGCCTGAATTTGGCACGCAAATCTTCTTCCACCCAGTGGTCTCTGATATGTCGGAGGATAACTTAAAGCACTGGTCTGGTGAATTTGGTTTTGTTCATGAATCAGTTGAGAAGAAGTTAGGCGAAGGAATTAAAGGATATGAGTTTTATTTTGCAGGGCCACCACCGATGACTAAGAGCTTGCAAGAAACCTTGATGCTGAAACATCAAGTGCCTTTTGAGCAAATTCATTTTGATCGTTTTTTCTGATATTTATTAACAACAAGTAGGGGGGGATGTATGAAGCCACTAATTAAAGGGACCTTGCTATTAGCATTAGTTTCTAATTTGGCATTTGCTGTAACCAATGAAGATATTGAAGCTTCATTTAATCCTTATAAAAAAGGATTGCCAACTATTCCTGGATTTACTCCTGGAATGGTTATTAACAAATCTAACGTTAATAACTTTAAAGACTATCTTGACGCTGCAACATTTGCATTAGTGTCAGATGGTTCATTAGAGTTATCAACTGAGCAGCCTCATTCCGTGGCTTTGCACCCTAACTATGTGGCTGCAACGCAAAAGAATGCTAATAACGTGAAGTTAGGTTCTGCTCAAGGAACGATTGAAGGTTATGTGGCTGGTCGACCATTCCCTATGAATCCTCAGAAGAATGACCCAAGAGCTGGTGAAAAATTAGCGTTTAACTATAAGTACTCACAAGTAGTGGGTGATAGTGGACGTATTTTCCCGTTCTACTGGACTTATATCGATTACAAGACTGGTAAGAAAGAGAAACGTGTTGAGTTTGACTTTAACTTCATCAGTTTGAAGCACAGAACAACGCAAGCCCCAACTGAAGATTTAACGCCTAACCCATCAAATATTTATAGAAATATTTATTTGAAAGTATTGGCGCCACAAGATTTGAAAAATACTCAGTTATTGATTCAACGCTTTGATGATGATACTAAGCAAGATGACTCATTCTTGTACCTTGGTTTCCAACGTCGTGTTCGTCGCTTGCCAACAGGTCAGACAACTGACTCATTCTTGGGCTCTGATTTGATGATTGAAGACTTCGAGGGCTATAACGGTCGCGTGTTGGATGCTGAATGGAAATATGTTGAGTCTAAAGTGATGTTGACGCATTTCTATCGCCATAGCGAGTTGAAAGATACAGAAGCTAAAGACTCTGATGGTTATGGCATGGCAACATTTGGCGGTAAAAATGGTTGTTTTGCTAATGCACCATGGAGCCCGCGTTTGGTACACGTTTTAGAGTCAGTTCCAACTAATAAATCTAGCCCAATTGGCAAACGTGTGATGTATATGGATGCTCAAACATCGATTTTCCCGATGATTCTGATTTACGACAAAAAAGGCTCATTGTGGAAACGTTGGGACGTAGGTTTCAGTGACTCTGCTTACCACGCGCCACAAAATAAAAATGCAGGTATCGCCATTTATACGACAGCTTCTATGTTGGATACACAGAATCAACATTGCACAGCTTTACAGTTAAAGATGGTGAGTGATCCTAAGTTGAATCCTCCAAGCATGTTCAATGTTCAATACATGAGGGGTGGAGATTAATTAAGAAATTGTTTTGTAAGAGCGTTTATTTCGTTTTCACTCTTACATTCAATCACCTCGAGTGCTCTTAACGAGGTAGTGGTCTCATTAATACGGGAAATGAGATCAGTTGTAACCCCCTCTCTTCGCGGAAAAGGAGAGGGGGATTTTTTTTGAATACTTAAAGGTAATAAATATGGCGCGCTATAAATTATCTGGTGGATGTGCTTGCGGCAATATCCATTATGACTTTGATGGAGAGTTGGCCATGGCAGTTCATTGCCATTGTAGAGATTGCCAAAGATCCAGTGGTTCTGGTTCGGCTGCAATTTTCGCGGCTAATCGAAATGACATTCAACTAACAGGTAAAACTTCTTCCTATCAATATACGGGAGATAGTGGTGAGGCAGTAGTGAGGCATTTTTGCCCCAATTGCGGCTCTCCATTGTTTAGTGATGTGAAAACTCTGCCTGATTTGATGTTTATGAGAATTGCTAGTCTTGATGATCCTTCCCAAATTAGACCTAGCATGCATATTTATTGTGATAGTTCTCAGGTTTGGGATAGGCCGAATGATCCTTTGCCAAAGTTCGGGAAAATGCCTAGTTAATGGGGTGAGTAAATTGCTTTAATATGATGCCCTTAACTAATTGATGCCTAAGGAAGTTGTTATGTCTGAAAAAACGAAATACTTGTTAGATGAGTCTCAAATGCCAAAATCTTGGTACAACATTCAGGCAGACTTACCCAAGGCACTTCCAGCAGTTTTGCATCCGGGGACCATGAAGCCAGTCGGCCCAGATGATTTGGCTCCTTTGTTCCCTATGGAACTCATCATGCAAGAGGTTACTACTGAGCGTGAGATTGAAATTCCACAGCCTGTGCAAGATGTTTATAAATTATGGAGACCAGCACCTTTATTTAGGGCGCATCGTTTAGAAAAAGCATTAGGAACTCCTGCCAAAATTTTCTACAAATATGAAGGTGTTAGTCCGGCAGGTAGTCATAAACCTAATACAGCGATTCCACAGGCTTTCTATAACGCGCAAGCAGGTGTGAAGCGCTTGACGACGGAAACTGGTGCAGGCCAGTGGGGTACGTCCATCTCATTCGCAGGTAATTTGTTTGGTTTGGATGTCACTGTTTTTCAGGTGAGAGTTTCTTATGACCAGAAACCTTATCGAAGAGCAGTGATGGAAACTTATGGTGCTAGATGTGTGGCATCACCTTCTCAAGAAACTGAGTATGGTAGACGTGTTCTTGCAGAAAGACCTGATCATCCTGGTAGCTTAGGTATTGCGATTTCTGAATCGGTTGAGTTGGCTGTGCAAAGAGATGATACGAAATATGCATTGGGCTCAGTTTTAAATCATGTGCTATTGCATCAAACTGTAACGGGCTTGGAGTCTATTGAACAATTACATATGGCTGATGTAGAGCCGGATGTGGTGATTGGGTGTACTGGAGGAGGCTCCAACTTCGCTGGTATAGCGTTCCCATTTATTGGCCAAGGGTTACGTGGTGGTCATATGCCAAGGATTGTTGCTGTGGAGCCTGCAGCTTGTCCATCTTTGACAAGAGGTAAATATGCGTATGATTTTGGCGATACAGCTCATATGACGCCGTTAACGAAGATGCATACATTGGGCTCAACATTCACGCCACCTGGTTTTCATGCTGGTGGATTGAGATACCACGGCATGGCGCCATTGGTTTCTCATGTAAAAGAGCTTAATTTGATCGAAGCTGTTTCTTATACTCAAGTTGAATGCTTCGCGGCTGGTGTTTTATTCGCACGAGCTGAAGGGATTGTTCCTGCGCCTGAGGCGAATCATGCAGTAAAAGGTGCAATTGAGGAGGCTTTGAGATGTAAGCGCGAAGGTAAGTCCGAAGTTATTCTCTTTAATTTATCCGGTCATGGCCACTTTGATATGGCCTCATATCAGAAATATTTTGCTGGTGAGTTAACCGATGAGTCTTATGATGAAAAAGAGTTGGCTATGGCTTTATCGGGTCTTCCATCGGTGCCTAAAGAGTACGCTTAAACTACAGCTACTTTTATAGAAAACCACCTTCGGGTGGTTTTTTTACGCCTGAAAAAAGGGTTAAATATCAATTAAATCATGTACTTATAAATAGCAATTTGGATAATATATAAATTTATTACATAATATTAATTTATATACTATACTTTAATTAAGTAATTTAAAAGGATCTTGTATGAGTCAAGAAATTTCCACAAAAGAACCGCAAGCCTATTGGCATCCATTGCTTGCAGGATTAGCGCTAGGTGCTGTTTTGTTAACTACCTTTGTACTGACAGGGCATGGTTTGGGTGCTACTGGATTTACAACGCGCTTAGTCGCATGGGTTGGCATGACTGTTGCGCCATCTATAACTGAAGCCAATGATTATTTAGGCGGTCTAGTTGAAGATGGCAAGCCTTTGAGTTCTTGGATTACTTGGCAAGTGATAGGTGTGGCAATTGGCGCAATTATTTCTGCGTGGTTGGCTCATCGTATAAAGATTCAGATTGATGGTAAAAAATTCTTAGGTGGTTCAAAGCGTCCATTAACAGCATTAGTTGGTGGCATTGCTGCTG
Organism: Polynucleobacter sp. MWH-Spelu-300-X4; assembly: GCF_018687515.1. Lineage (NCBI taxonomy): Bacteria > Pseudomonadati > Pseudomonadota > Betaproteobacteria > Burkholderiales > Burkholderiaceae > Polynucleobacter > Polynucleobacter sp. MWH-Spelu-300-X4. The sequence continues at coordinate 1,141,189 of NZ_CP061294.1, read as the reverse complement.
GGTTTGGTGCACGTGTTGCTGCTGGGTGTACCAGTGGTTTAGGTTTATCTGGAGCAGCAACACTCAGCTTGGCTGGTTTTACATTTTTGATTACTTTTTTTGTGACTGGTTTATTAATTAGTCGCTTGATGAAACAGGAGCCAACAGTATGAGCACAATTATTTCAGGATTGTTATTAGGTGCTGGGTTTGGTTTTGTTTTGGAGCGCGCTGGGTTCGGTAATCCTAATAAGTTAACAGGGCAATTCAGATTAACGGATTGGTCTGTTTTTAAGGTGATGTTTACTGCGATTGTTTTTACCGCGGTTGGGTTGATGATTTTAGAAAAGATGAATTGGATTGACGCTGAAAACTTGTTCGTGCCACCCGCATTTTTAGGAGCGGCAGCTTTAGGTGGTGCTTTAGTTGGGGCTGGTTTTGCTATCGGTGGGTATTGCCCAGGTACATCGGTCGTTGGTTTTGTGTCTGGTAGGTTGGATGCGGGTATTTTCTTGATAGGATTGTTGTTAGGTACTTGGTTATTTGCTGATGTATTTAGTGCGATAGACAGTGTTGTCAGTTTGGGTGAATATGCATCTGCGAACACGTTGCCTGAGTTTTTCCATGTGTCGGATTGGTTAGTGAATGCCATCATGATTGGCATGGCGATTGTGGTTTTTGTGTTGGGTTCTTGGGTGGAAAAGAAGTCAAAGAATTCCACAGAGACGTCAAAAGTTAATTAAATAAAGGAGTCAAAATATGTCTAAGAAAACTGCCGTAGTGGCATTAGCAGTGGCTTTAGCTGGTTTATCAGTAACACCTATGGCTTATTCAGCAGATGCGGCGAAGGGTGATGAGCCTAAGGCTGAACAGAGAAATCCTTGTGGCCCGAGCAAGAAGGGTTCATCTAATCCTTGTGCGCCTGCTAAGAAAAAATCAGCAAATCCTTGTGGCCCTGCAAACCCTTGTGCTCCAAAGAAACGTAAGTCTGCTGATTGATTAAAGCGTGCTATGACAAATCCATCGATTCAGCAAGCTGCAGAAGAGGTATTAGCTATTCAGGCGCACTATGCAGAAAGAGGTTTGTCGATGGCTCAAGTTGCATTGGCTGGATCTGGTGATTTTGTGCAGTTTCGTCATTACCCTAAAAATGATTTGGTTGATCCGGATAGTGGTTATGAGATGTATTACCACGCACATCCATTAGATGAAAGTGGGGAGTCTAAAAATCTAGAGCATGGGCACTTTCATTTGTTCCAAAGAGATTTAGATCAGCCTAATAAATTTACACACTTGATAGCTATTTCTTTAGATCAACAAGGTTTGCCAATTAAGTTGTTCACAACGAATCAATGGGTGACTGGGGAGACAATAAAAGAAGTGAAAAAAATAAAATCATTGTTAGGTGGTTTTCAAATAAACACAAAAGGGCGTATGGCTCCTTTGGCTAGATGGGCTAGTGGTTTGGTACATATTTTTCATGATGAAGCAATTGATTTGCTGAAAGTGAGAGATCAAAAGATACAAAAGTTGTCTGGATCAGGTAAGAATAAGAAAATATTTTTAGAAGATCGAAAGCATCATGTTTTATCTGAGGTTCGGGTGAACTTAATCAATAAACTTGAATCATTGGTGGGTTAATTTTAGGAGGTTGTATGCGATTAATTAAATGGTGGTTGTTAACATTAAGTGCGGTTACAGGTTTGGCTCAGGCAATCGATTTACCTGGCCCTGTTGTGAGTGCGGATTGGTTATCTAAAAATTTAGCGAATGTTCAGGTGGTCGAGGTGCGCAGTGATGTGGCAACTTACGCGCGTCAGCCTGAGTTTGAGGTTGATAAGAAAACTGGTAAGAAAGTGTTAGTGGAGTTTGGCGGCCATTTGCCTGATTCTGTTCTATTAGATTTTAAAAAAGTTCGTGCTGAGCGTTTGATCGATGGTAAGAAGATTAAATATTTGATTCCTGAAAAAGCCGATTTTCAGAATTTAATTCAGTCATTGGGTATTAATGCTGATAAGCCAATTATTTTGGTGCCAGTAGGTCAAGATATTTCTGATGTGGATGAAGCTTTGCGTGTGTACTGGCAATTGAAAGTTTATGGTGAAACCCATATGGCCATTTTAGATGGTGGGTTTGCTGGCTGGTTAGCAGAAGGGCGCGAGTTCACTGTGGCGACTACTAAAAAAGCAACTGGTAATTGGCTGGCTACAGCTAACCATCAAGAATTAATTGCTAGTTCTGATGATGTTGCTAAAGCCTCTAAATCTGGCAAAGTTCAGTTGATTGATGGTCGTCAGCCAGCGCAGTATTTAGGTACTAATAAGCGTGACTATGTGATGACTTATGGCCATATTGCTGGCGCTAAAGACTTAGCTCCTGAGTTGTTAACTAAATCAGGTAATGGGGCACTTTATTTCTTGAATAAAAATACTTACACCGCATTAATGAATGCCAACGGCATTAAACCAGCGGCCCCATCGATTAGTTACTGTAATAGCGGACATTTAGCCGCCGGCCCTTGGTTTGTGATGTCAGAGTTGGTGGGTAATAAATCGACGAAGTTATATGATGGTTCACTTTATTTGTGGACGTTAGAAGGTAGGCCAACTGTTGGTGTTCCTTTGAATTAGTCACTGATTAATTAGTCAATTTAAACTCATGAATAAGCCACCCTAAGGTGGCTTATTTTTTTGTCATTTAAACTGCTGTTTTATATTTTTAAGGTGCATCAATGTCTTTCTCTTTATTTGTATTGGCTTTGAGCGCCTTTGCTATTGGCACAACAGAGTTTGTCATCATGGGGCTTTTGCCTGAAGTAGCAACTGATCTGAGTGTTTCTATTCCGAGTGCTGGTTGGTTGATTACTGGTTATGCCTTAGGAGTAGCCATTGGCGCTCCTTTTATGGCGTTATTAACTGCACGCTTGCCACGTCGTCAGGCTTTAATTATCTTGATGGGCATCTTTATTTTGGGTAACTTATTGTGTGCCTTGGCTTGGGGATATTCATCTTTGATGTTGGCTCGCGTGGTGACATCTTTATGTCATGGCGCTTTCTTTGGTATTGGGGCGGTGACAGCAGCTAATTTGGTAGCGCCTGATAAACGTGCTTCTGCTGTGGCAATGATGTTTACTGGGTTAACGCTGGCTAATGTCTTAGGGGTTCCTTTAGGGACTGCCTTAGGGCAAGAGATGGGATGGCGCTCAACTTTTTTGGCTGTAGCGGTTATTGGAGTTATTGCCTTATTCGGTTTGGTTAAATTTTTACCGAAAGGGGCTGTTGAAGAGCCTGTCTCTATTCGTAGTGAGTTTGCAGCATTACGTCATATAAAGCTATGGATTGCTTTATTCACAACGGTGATGTTTTCTGCATCGATGTTTGCTTTATTTACGTATATAGCGCCTTTATTGCGTGATGTAACAGGGGTATCTCCTCGATGGGTTACTTTGACATTGTTTTTAATTGGTATTGGTCTAACGATTGGTAATGTGGTGGGTGGCAAGTTAGGTGATCAACATTTAAAGGCAACTTTATCGGGTGCATTTTTAACTTTAGGTTTAACTACCTTGCTGTTTTCTTGGACGAGTCATTCATTTATTCCTGCAGAGATTAATTTATTCTTGTGGGCCGTGGCGGCATTCTCTTTGGTACCGGCTTTACAGATTAATGTGGTTAATTACGGTAAGGATGCACCCAATTTGACCTCCACACTTAATATTGGGGCATTCAATGTTGGTAATGCCTTGGGTGCTTGGGTAGGTGGGATTGTTTTAACCTTGGGTTATGGGTTAACAATGGTTCCAATTGCAGCGGGGTTGTTAGCTTTAGTAGGGTTTGGGTTGACAATCATTGGTAGACGCTAAGGTCTAATTTCCTTAATAAGAGCCGTTTAACGTAAAATATTAGCTATGTTCAAAAAGCCAAAATCCTGTTTAGTTCACTGGATAACTATCGTGTCGATAGTCATGGCTTCTCTTGCGCCAGCAATTTCTCAAGCGGTATCGGTTGCACAACATGGCCAAGGTGTTTCTGTAGAAATTTGTACGACTACTGGCATGAAAGTAACAAAAGTTATTGTCGATGATGAGCAAGGGCAACAACAATTAAGTAATGAATCTTGCCCATATTGCCTAGTTCATCAAGTATATGCATTGCCATTAAATAATAATTTGCATTTTTCAGAGCCCGAGGCTTATCAGCTATACCTAAAATTATTCTATCAATCACCCAAGCCTATCTTTGCTTGGGTATCGCTACCATCTAGAGCTCCCCCTCAACTCGCTTAATTAAGAAAAGCTCTAAACCATCAGCGGTTTAGTAATGGCACACAGTGTGTGCGCTTATTTAATGCGAGTAAATATGAAAAAAATAAAAATTAAGCCTTTAGCGCTTGCAGCGTTATTAATGCTAGCGAACTATAGTTATGCCCAAGATGCTGGCGTCTTAAGTGACGTGGTGGTGACGGCTACAACCATGTCATCCCCATTAATTGTTGAAATGGATCCAAAGGTGCCGCGTCAGCCATTACCGGCTCATGATGGCGCTGATTTCCTAAAGTCAATTCCTGGGTTTAACATCATGCGGAAGGCGGGTGCAGATGGAGAGCCTAATTTCAGAGGAATGGGTGGTTCTCGAGTTAATATTTTGGCAGATGACCAAAATATCTATGGTGGCTGTGGTCAGCGTATGGATGCGCCCACAGCCTATATTTTCCCTGAAATCTATGACAAAGTAACTGTCATTAAGGGCCCTCAAACGGTTCTTTATCCTGGCTATGGGTCAGCAGCTACTGTGCGTTTTGAAAAAGAGCAGAAAATCTATGAACAATTGGGGTATGACGTTCATGCATCAGGGTTAGTAGGAAATTTTGGCCGGCATGATGAGGTTATTGATGCTAACGTGGGTGACAAAAGTTATTTTGCTAATTTTACGAGCTCTAATTCATCGGCAGATGACTACAAAGATGGTAGTGGCCAACAAGTCCATTCAAAATATCATCGATATAGTGCTGGTGCGACTTTGGGTTTAACCCCTGACCACAATCAACGCTTTGAGTTATCAGCAGGAAGAAGTGATGGTTATGCAGCTTATGCTGATAGAAGTATGGATGGGACTAAATTCTTGCGAGAGAATGTTTCTGGAAAGGCGCAAATTAAAAATATTTCTGACCTTGTCCAGAAGCTAGAATTGCAATTATCTAGAAATACTATATTTCACACCATGTCAGAGGCTATGCGTGGCAATCCATCTAGTTATATGGATGTGACGCATGATACGAATGCAGCAAGAATGGTTGTGGATTTAAGTTTTTCAAAAAATACTTCAGCGAAAGTAGGCCTAGATTATTCTGAAGCTATTCATGCTGGGAATATGCCTGGGATGGGGATGCCTAATCTAATAGACGACTCTAAATTCAAAAATACGGGATTATTTGCTGAAGTAACAAAGCAGCTAAGTGTTGATCAAAAATTAATTGGGGGTTATCGAGGTGATTTCTGGTCGGTGACGGATAAGAGATCAAGTATGAGTTCTGATACATCAGGCCAAACTAGAAATGACTTAACTCATAGTGCATTTGCTCGACTAGAAGAGTCCTTGCAGGTTATCTCTAATTCAATAGCTTACGTTGGATTGGGGCGGTCTGAGCGCATGCCAGATTATTGGGAGTTAATCTCTAATAGAAGAGATGGGTCTACTAATCAAATGAGTTCTATGTCAGCAAATACCCACAGCGCTTTAAATTCAACCAAAACAGAAAAGACTTATCAGCTAGATTCAGGTTTGATATATCAATCTTCGAAATTTAATTTATCTGGCTCCCTGTTTTATAACAAGATTAAAGATTTTATTTTGGTCGACTCTAGAATTTCACCAGATTATGTTTCGGGGGTGTACATGACGCCATCATCGAGAAATATTGATGCTCATACTTATGGAACAGAATTAAGTGCGGGCTATCTGTTAAGCACTACGCTTAAATTTAATTCTAGCTTGGCTTACGTGAAGGGTAGAAATGAGACAGATGGTTTGCCATTGGCTCAAATTTCACCGCTTGAGGGGCGGTTGGCGCTTAATTATGATGATAAGCAATACTCTTATGGTGCTTTATTGCGTTTGGTAGCTCCTAAAAATGATGTGGCGGTTAATCAGGGCAATATCTCCGGTAAGGATGTCGCTAAATCCAGTGGATTTAGTGTATTTTCTTTAAATGCTGGTTATAGGCCTAATAAGAAAATTTTGATTGCTGTGGGGGTGGATAATTTATTTGATAAGACCTATGCAGAGTTTATTAGTCGATCAGGTTCAGTTATTACTGGCTATACACAAACCACTCGCGTTAATGAGCCAGGGCGTACGACTTGGTTAAAAGCAACCGTAGCATTTGATTAATTTAAGATTTTTAATTTATTAAGGATTGATATGAAAAAAATATATGTAGTTTTCTTGAGTTTATTCATGGTTGCCACATCTGCTTATGCTGATCAAGAAATTAAGTTTGGTAAGTTAAAGATTGAAGATCCATACGCAAGGGCAACAGTGCCTGCGCAAAAAGCCGGCGGTGCATTTGTCAAAATTAAAAATACAGGTGCTGCTGATAAATTGATTGCTGTTAGTTCACCTGTTGCTAAAGAGATGCAACTTCATACCATGAGCATGGAGGGTAATGTGATGAAGATGCGTGAAGTAAAGGCGATTGATATTCCTGCTAATGGAACGGTTGAGTTGCAACCGGGTGGTTTTCATTTGATGTTGATTGATTTGAAGAGTCAGTTAAAGGCAGGAGATCAAATTCCTGTTAAGTTAAAGTTTGAAAAAGCAGGGGAGCTTGAGGTGAAATTTCAAGTGAAAGATATGAGACCTGCCCATGGACAGCCTGGACATGATCATTCGAAGGATCATCAGTAACTTACTAAGATTTAGTTAACTAAAATAACTAAATAAAGCCACCTAAATGCTATTAGGTGGCTTTTTTCATATGCGCCTAAAATAAGCCATATGTCAAAACTTGCATCAAGTTCTCATCTGCCTAAAACTTCTTATTCAGGGGTGTGGTTTTTATTGGGGGCTTTGGCGTGTTTTGCACTGATGGATGGCATCAGCAAGCACGTTTCTCTTGAAGTTTCCATTAGCATGATCATATGGGCTCGTTATTTAACACAAGCTCTTTTGGTGAGTGCTTTTACCTTGCCTAAACATGGGAAAGCAATCCTTCGAACCTCTAATTTAAAACTGCAGTTATTTCGGGGTTCTTTATTGGTCATCACGACCAGTCTTGCGCTGGCTAGTTTGACATTTATGCCTGTGGGAGAATTTACCGCTATTGTGATGACGACCCCTTTATTTGTTACTTTATTGGCATCAAGGTTTTTAAATGAAGAGGTGCCTTTAATTAAAGTGCTGCTAGCTTTGGGTGGCTTTATCGGCACGTTAATGATTGTTCGTCCAGGTTCTGAATTATTTACTTGGCACTTGGTTTTCCCGGTTTGCTTGGTTTTAGTGAATATTGTTTTTCATTTGGTGACAGGCAAGATATCTAAGTTAGAAGACTCTTTAACGACTTTGTTTTATACCGTTTGGACTGGCGCTTTCTTGACCAGCATTCCTTTAATTTGGTTTTGGTCAACGATTGAGTATGGGCATTTATGGTTAGAGCTGATTTCCATTGGTGTTTTAGGAGGCTGGGGGCACTTCTTATTTATTAGAGCATTTGAGGAAACTCCGGCTGCTAATTTGATGCCGTATATGTATGCGCAAATTGCTTTTGGGATATTTTGGGGTTGGGTTATTTTTAAACATGTCCCGGATCATGTCTCTTTATTTGGAATTGGTTTGATTGCTATTTTGGGTGCGGTGGGTAGTTTATTGCCTCGTATTCAGGCCTGGTTCGATGGTAGAAGAACATGAAACATACAGAGTGGGATGCTGTGATAGCAGCGCCGTTTGGTAAGTTAGGTATTCAAACAGAAGTGGTTGATGCTAGTTTGATGGTGAGTCAGATTGTTTACTTAGAACATGGCGAAAAAATAAAGCCTGCTAAAACCGATTTAGCTAAAGAAGTTGAGAGGCAATTTAAGCAATATTTTAAAAATCCCGACTTCATTTTTGATCTACCTCTTAAGCCATTTGGTACAGCTTTTCAGCAGCGAGTGTGGTCTGAGATAGAGAAAATATCTCGAGGAGAGGTGAAAACTTATGGTGATTTGGCTAAGGCGATTAAAAGCGCTCCAAGAGCTGTAGGGCAAGCTTGTGGCTCAAACCCTTTTCCTTTGGTGGTGCCCTGTCATCGGGTGATATCCGCTACAGGTATTGGTGGTTTTGCTCACCAAGCTGGCGAGGGGTTTCATCGAAATGTTAAAGCTTGGTTATTGCATCACGAAGGCGTTCAAATAAAATAAACGCCTTCTAGAAATATTTTAGCGATGTTTTTTTACTAAAAAGTGATGACTCATCCAGGCGGATGTGCCACATAAAGCCATCATGAATGCTAAAGGCACTCCCGTATTGTTATGTAATAGTCCAACTAGTGAGCCAACGAGGGTTGCAAATAAAAATTGTAGAGCTCCCATTAGTGCTGCTGCTGTGCCGGCTTGTTGACCATGTGTAGCTAGTCCTGACGCCATGGCATTGGGGATGATAAATCCTAAGCTTGCCACAAATAAGAAAAAGGATCCTACTGTCCAATAGAGATTGGCGTAGCCCATTAGGGTGATACTTAAGAAAACAACACTAACTATGGCGGGCACAAAAAGAGCCGTTCTTAAAATGCTAGTGGCGGCATATTTTTTGAGTAGGTGAGCATTGAGTTGGCTGGACGCAATTAGACCAAATGCATTCGAGCCAAAATACCAACCGTAATCTTGCGGCGCCACACCATATAAATTAATCAGAACAAAGGGTGAACCTGCAATATAAGAGAACATGCCTGCCATGGCCAATCCGCCACCTAAGGCAAATCCCAAGAATGGCTTATTGGTTAATAGGTAGCCGTAGTTTTTTAAAACAGACATTAGTCTAAGCGGCGGCTCATGTTCCGTATTGTGACTTTCCTTTAAGCCAAATTTCATGGCGATTAAGCAGCCAACTGAAAATAGGGTGAGTAGGTAGAAGATACCTTGCCATGAAAAATGTGTCAGAATCCAACCACCTGCTAACGGTGCCAAGATGGGGGCTACACCCATGACTAACATCAATATGGAAAAAGCGCGCGCACCTTCTTGAGCGGTCGTTCTATCTCTAACAATAGCACTTGGCAGGATGATGCCTGTGCATCCCCCTAGGCCCTGTAGGAAGCGCCAAAAAATAAGTGCTGGAATATTGGGTGATAGGGCTGCACCTAATGAAGCGACGGCGTAGATCGTAAAGCCAATGTATAGAGGAGGTTTTCTACCAAAGCGATCGCTTAGAGGGCCATAAAATAATTGACCAATGGTGAGTCCAATGAAAAAACTGCCTAAGGTTAATTCAACGCTGCCTGGCCACCCCATTAGATCTTTTTCAATCAAGGGGAAGCTAGGTAAATACATATCAATGGATAGGGGTGCTATGGCCGTTAAGATGCCTAAAAGAATGAGCCAGCTAGGTAGCCACTGTTTATTTGTTGAGTTATCCATTGTGTTTGAGCCTTTTAGTGGGGGTCTAGGATAAAGCTTTTTTAGAATTTTTTTTGAACCATAAAAAACACCCACCGAAGTGGGTGTGAAAAGTATGTTGTAAACATACGAGGAGACATGGTTGCATAGCAACCAAACCAAATCATAAGGATGAAACGGGGAGGCGACAGTCATCGCATTGACTATCTTCGTTATTATTAGGGAAACCCACTAACTAATTGTTTTTTGCCCATTTTCAGGATGCTTTAAACCTTGATATCGACTAATCCAATTAGGTTTGAGTAAACTATCACAAATGTCTAAATCATCAAAAACCTTATTAATGCTACTTTGCATATGCTTATTTGCATTTAAGGTGGTGTCATCTCAGAGATTTATTGAGAATGGGATGAAGCGCGCTCAAATTTATGCTACTTATCATGCCCCATTCTCAGGTGAGGAGAGCCAAGTAGAGATTAAAGCCTTTCAAGGAAAAGATTCTTCTTTATCTTTTCCTGTACCCATTTTTTTATCGGCAATTTTAATGGTTAGTTGTTTATGGATGGCTTGGGGTAGTTTGAGAGCCTATTTACGACCTATTGTTATTGAATTGTTGTTATTTTTCTTCTGTCAAAGAATCTTTAGGCCTCCTAGATTTGTTCATGTGGCTAACTAAATTTTTTTAATTATTTATAGAGAATATATAAGGATATATATGTTGAACTTATCAAAAATCGGTCTTATTGTTTGCTTAACAGCTATGTTAGGAGCTTGTAGTACAACTTCATTAGATTCAAATAAAGTGGCATCTGTGGATGTGAGTTCTCAAGCAGGCTATGACCCTATTAATGATCCAAAATCAAGCGTCTATGGAAAGAGAAGCATTTACTTTGATTTCGATAGCTATACGGTTAAGCCTGAGTATCAGTCTGTTATTTCAGCGCATGCACAGTATTTACGTGCTAACAAAGATAAAACAGCGGGTATCGCTATTCAAGGTAATACAGATGAACGTGGCACAACAGAGTACAACTTGGCTTTGGGTCAAAGACGTTCGGAGGCTGTGAAGAAAGCGCTTGTGTTGTTGGGTGTTGATCAATCACAGTTAGAGGCAGTTAGCTTTGGTAAAGAAAAGCCAAAAGCCAATGGCAGTAATGAAGAAGCTTGGAAAGAAAATCGCCGAGCAGATATCGTTTATAAGTAATAAGTGCTTAATAAAAAAGCCAGCATCCAAAAGATGCCGGCTTTTTTCTTGAGATGATTAAAGCGAGCGCTTTAATCATTCTTTAATTACTTAACTTGAAACTCTTTCAAAATAGCATTCAATGTTGCGCTTGGACGCATCACTGCTTTACATTTCTCAGCGTCAGCTAGGTAGTAGCCGCCAATGTCAGCTGCTTTACCTTGCACTGCATTCAACTCAGCAATAATTTTTGCTTCGCTATCCGTCAACTTCTTGGCTAGAGGTGCGAAGTGAGCTTGCAGTTCTTTGTCATCTGTTTGAGCAGCTAATGCTTGTGCCCAATACATGGCCAAGTAGAATTGGCTACCACGGTTGTCTAATTCGCCTGTACGTGAAGAAGGAGATTTTCTATTCTCAAGTAATTGACCAGTTGCATCATCTAATGTCTTAGCCAAAACTTTTGCTTTGGCATTATTTTTCTTAATGCCAACATCTTCAATTGAAACTGCCAATGCTAAGAATTCACCTAATGAATCCCAACGCAAGTGGTTTTCCTCAACAAGTTGCTTCACGTGTTTAGGAGCAGAACCGCCTGCACCTGTTTCAAACAAGCCGCCACCAGCCATCAATGGCACGATAGAAAGCATTTTCGCGCTGGTGCCTAATTCCATAATTGGGAAGAGGTCTGTTAAGTAATCGCGAAGAATGTTACCTGTCACAGAAATTGTGTCTTTACCGCGCATCACGCGTTCTAATGTATAACGCATCGCACGAGTTTGAGACATGATCTGGATATCAAGACCTGTTGTATCGTGGTCTTTCAAATAAGTTTTTACTTTCTTGATTAATTCGGCTTCATGTGGACGGTACTCATCAAGCCAGAATACCGCTGGTGTATTTGATAGACGCGCACGTGTGACTGCCAATTTGACCCAATCTCTGATTGGAGCATCTTTTACTTGGCACATACGCCAAATGTCACCTTCTTCAACATGCTGCTCAAGCAATACTGTACCGTCGGCTGTAACAATGCGAGCAACCCCGTCTTCAGGGATCTCAAACGTTTTGTCGTGTGAACCATATTCTTCTGCTTGTTGAGCCATGAGGCCAACGTTAGGAACCGTACCCATGGTGACAGGGTTGAAGTTGCCATTTGTTTTGCAGAAATTGATCATTTCTTGGTAGATACGAGCAAATGTACTTTCAGGCATGATCGCTTTAGTATCTTTTGGACGACCATCAGCACCCCACATCTTGCCGCCGATACGAATCATTGCTGGCATAGACGCATCCACGATCACGTCGTTAGGTGAGTGCAAGTTAGTGATGCCCTTAGCTGAATCCACCATCGCCAACTCTGGACGGTGTTCGTGGCAAGCGTGTAGATCTTTGATGATCTCTTCGCGCTTAGACTCAGGTAATGTGCTGATTTTTTCGTAAACGCTACTTAAACCATTGTTAGCATTTACGCCTAATTCAGCGAATAATTTTGCGTGTTTCTCAAATGCGTCTTTATAAAAAATCTTAACCATGTGACCGAATACGATCGGGTGTGACACTTTCATCATGGTTGCTTTAACGTGGAAAGACAGCATTACGCCAGTTTTGCGAGCATCTTCAATTTGATCTTCGTAGAACTTGCAAAGAGCTTTTTTGCTCATGTACATGCTGTCGATGATTTCACTCTCAAGCAAAGAAACTTTTTCTTTAAGAACAATGGTTTTACCGCTCTTGGTCACTAGGTCCATTTTTACATCGCAGGCCTTAGGTACAACCATTGATTTTTCGCTAGAGTAAAAGTCACCACCGTGCATGTGTGATACGTGTGTACGAGATGCTTGGCTCCATTCGCCCATTGAGTGAGGGTTGTTGCGCGCATAGCGTTTAACAGCTGCTGGAGCTCTGCGGTCTGAGTTGCCTTCACGTAAAACTGGATTTACTGCACTACCTAAACATTTTGAATAGCGCTTACGAATCTCTTTTTCCTCATCTGTTTTTGGATCATCTGGGAAGTTAGGGATCTTGTAGCCGCGAGTTTGTAATTCTTTAATAGCCGCTACTAATTGAGGCATAGCTGCGCTGATGTTAGGAAGTTTGATGATGTTGGTATCAGGCAATAAAGTTAATCTACCTAGCTCTGCCAAGTTATTAGGAACTTTTTGTTCTTCCGTTAGGTAATCAGGGAACTCGGCTAGGATGCGACCCGCAACAGAAATATCACTTGTTTCTACTTCAATATCCGCTGGCGCAGTAAATGTTCTGATGATTGGCAAGAAGGCGCAAGTTGCTAATGCTGGTGCTTCATCAGTCAGCGTATAAATAATCTTTGATTTTTCTGTTGCCATTGATATGTCCTCTGGTTTTAATAGATTTATTGATGCCAATTTATAAGTATTTTTACTGCTTCGCGCCTGATTTTAAGTCGCCAATCTTTGATTATCCTTACCTAAGGCGAATAAGTGAAGGATTTCTAAGGTTTACGCTCGATTAAGAGGCTAGTAATTTCCCTGAGGAATGGTTAAATCAGCCCTTGGAGATGTTTTAACTATTTAATAATAAAAAATATAATAATTAGTAAGAATTAGATGAAGTTAACGGAAGTTATTGAAAAATATAAATCTAATAGCCCTAAGGATAATATTGATATTTGTAATAAATATTTCATTTACAATTTAAATGTATACAATTAAGTAAGTATTTAAAAAAGAGGAGAGCCTTATGAAAAGTAAGGAGTTGCAGGACATCTATTTTAGATTTTTAAACTTGGTTCGCTCTATTGAGGAATTGCCTGATTTCCCTAAATTAGATGCTACTGAAAACGAATTACTGAATATGGTTGCCTCACAGTGGAAAAAAGGTGAGCGTCTTTTGGTAAGCGATGCGATTGCGATGCGCCAAATTGGTTCCCCAGCTACATTGCATGCGCGTTTGAAGCAATTGCGCGAAAAAGACATGATTAATTACGTTATCGAAACTGATGGCCGTAAGAAATATATTGAACCAACAGATATGGCTTTGAAATATTTTTCACAGATTTCGGATTGCATGGTTCAAGCTTCTAAGGCTTAATAGTCTGACAAAGTTATTAATAAAAAGCGCTATCTAGGTAGCGCTTTTTATTTATCTGAATCGATATTTTGCTATTAAGGCTGGTTAGCTAGCTAAAACTTTGCCTGGGTTCATCAGTGAATGAGGGTCTAGTGCTTGCTTGATTGATTTCATGACTTGCACAGCGATATCGCCTCGGTGACCAACTAGATAATCTACTTTTTGTTGGCCCACGCCATGCTCTGCAGAAATTGATCCATTGTATTTTTCTACTTCTTTGTAAACCAAAGCTTGGATTTCTTTAGAGTATTTGGTGAAAAATTCCCCCGTCTCTTTTGAGCTAGCGCCCGCAATGTTGTAATGCAAATTGCCATCCCCGAGGTGCCCATAGTTAATTACTCGAACGCCTGGATATTCGCGGCGTAATAGTGTGTTGCAGGTCTCAATAAAATTGGGAATGGCAGAAATAGGGAGTGAGACATCGTGTTTGATATTTTGACCATCATCTGCTTGAGCTAGAGGAATGTGCTCTCGCATATCCCAAAATTTTTGAGCTTGCGATAGGCTGCTAGCAATTGCCGCATCTGTGGCGCAGCCAGATTCAAGTGCTTTTTCCAGAATGGTCTCCATTAGCTGCATGGCATGCTCTTCGCTTTCATAGTCGGAGATTTCAACGAGCACTTCGTAGGCGTTAGGGCCATCTAGAGGGCTTGCCAATGGAGGGTAGTAGTGTTTTAAGAGCGCTAAACTTTCATCAGACATCATTTCAAAACCAGTGAGTTGGGCAGATGCACCGGATTGAAAGAGATTGAGTAACTCAACAGCACCTTGCGCATGAGGAACGGCAACCAGTGCTGTCCATTGGGCTACTGGTGTTGGAAATATTTTGATCACAGCAGCTGTGATGATGCCAAGGCTGCCTTCTGCACCAATAAATAAATCTCTTAAGTCGTAGCCTGTGTTGTCTTTGCGTAAACCTCTTAAGCTGTTTAAGATTTCTCCAGACGGGAGGACTACTTCTAGACCTAAGCAAAGTTCACGGGTATTACCGTAACGTAGTACCGCTGTGCCACCCGCATTTGTGGAAAGGTTGCCGCCAATTGTGCAACTTCCCTCAGACCCTAAGCTAAGAGGAAAGTAGCGATTGGCTGCGGCTGCAGCTTCTTGAACATTTTTTAGAATGCAACCAGCCTCAACTGTCATGGTTTGGTTAGCGATATCGACAGACCGAACCTGATTCATCCTTTGTAAAGAAATAACTACTTGGCGACCGGTTGGGTTCGGCGTTGCTCCACCGCACATGCCTGTGTTGCCACCTTGAGGAACAATTGCAATCTGATTGGCTGAGCATAGTTTGACTATCTCAGATACTTCTAGAGTATTGGCGGGGCGTAAGGCAGCTAATGCTTGCCCTTTGTAGCGCTTGCGCCAATCAATCAGGTACGGTTCTAAATCGCTTGGATGAGTGATGACTTGTTCTGCGCCAACAATTTTTTGTAGTGCGCTGATAAATGCTGAATCAGATAAGCTCATGATAGATTCGATTCCTCTAAAGCTTTTTTAAGTTTGGCTTGTTTTTTGAGGGGTTTTAAATAAGCTAATAAGGCAACATAAGCAATTAGGCTAAGCATAACCTCTGCGCCTGCTAGGTAAGCTGAAAAGCCGGGGTCATTTAGGCGCGTGACACCCTCAATGAAATACAGCATGATGAGCATAGAAGCCCATTGCATGGTGTAGCTGCGAGCTTGCCAAATGCCTTTTAACGCAAATAAAAGAGGCACCACTTTGATAACAGCCCATGAGCCACCGGGTTTGATGGGGGCTAAAACACTTTCCCACAAAATGCACAATATGATTAAAGCAAACCAGGAAAACCATGCGCAGATGCGCCAAGATTCTTTAGGTGCGGGAATATCGCTAAGTGAGCGTGGTGTGGTCATGAGAGCCTTTAAGCCAATTTAAGGGCAATTTCAGCCAGGCGTTTACCTTGCGCAATGGCCAGTTTCTTTTCCTCAGTGGAAATGGGTGCTGAGCCATCTGTTTTTGCATAGTGTGTGACGCCATATGGGGAACCACCAGTTTGTGTGTTCATTAATTCTGGATTGCTATAGGGTAGCCCCACGATCACCATGCCATGGTGCATTAAAGGAATTATCATGGAAAGTAAGGTACTTTCTTGTCCGCCATGCATGCTGCCTGTGCTGGTAAATACAGATGCTGGTTTGCCTGCAAGAGCGCCAGATAGCCACTGTGAGGTGGTGTTATCTAAAAAGTACTTCATGGCTGATGCCATGTTTCCAAAGCGCGTCGGTGAACCTAATGCTAAACCTACGCATTCTTCCAAATCTTTATGTTCAACATAAGGAGGGCCTGAAGCTGGAATCTCTGGCTCAGTAGCTTCGCTTGTGGCAGAAACGGATGGAACAGTTCTAATACGAGCACTAGCCCCCGGTACGCTTTCAATACCTTCAGCAATGAGTTCTGCTAACTGGCGCGTAGCACCATTTCTTGAGTAATAAATTACTAAAATTGTGCCATTGATATTTTTAGTCATATTTATAGAATTTCTACCTATTTTCAGTATTTGCTTATGATAGAGCCGTGCAAGTAATTCATCATAAAGATTCTATCCTCGATTTTCTCCGCTATATGCGTCGATGCGCTAAAGGTGGCCGTATTAATGAGCTCGCCGCTAGCTTATCGTTTACGACTATTTTGTCGTTGGTGCCTATGGTGACGGTTGCCTTCTCTTTGTTGGCAGTATTACCTCGTTTCCTTCGTTTGCGTAAAGCCTTTCAGGAATGGCTTTCGGATAATTTGATCCCAGGCAATATTGGAGACCCTATTCTTTTGTATCTGAACCAATTTGCTTTAAAGGCAAAGAGCCTCACTATTTTTGGCTCCCTTGGGTTAATTATTGGTGTTTTTTTTACACTTTTAACTGTTGAAAATGCTTTTAATCGTATTTGGGGAGTCCAGCATCCTCGGCCATTTGTGAAGCGTATTGGTATTCATTTAATTGCAACCATTATGGGACCACTTCTTTTGGGGGGCAGTATTTATTTGAGCTCAATGGTGCTGAGCGCATCTAATGGGCTAATTGGTCCATTAAGTGCGGGTTTTGATTTTGTTGCTTCAGTATTTCCTATTTTGCTGTCGATCTTATCTTTTGGCTTGGTTTATAAAATTTTGCCTTACGAAAAAATCCAATGGCAAGATGCCTTTTGGGGTGGAGCTTTCGCAGCTGTTGTGTTTGAGATCGCGAAATTCGGTTTTGCTTGGTTCGCCACTAGCTTTCCTTTATACCGCACCGTTTATGGGGCTTTCGCCATCCTTCCTTTGTTCTTGGTCTGGATTTACTTAACTTGGTGGGTTACTTTGGCCGGCGCAACATTAGTCGCTAATTTGCCGATTATGAGGGCTTGGGAAAAGGGGCTGGAGACACCCAAGCTGTAAGGGAGTGGGGTAAGCCCTGATGATGAGGCTCTAGCCACCCTAAGTTGCTGCTGATAGACTGATGTAATCGGATGCCAATAGTTTGAGGAGTGAGATATGAAGGTTAGTGATATTTTGCGTGTGAAGGGTAGTACGCTTTATACAGTTTCTCCAGAGACGTCTTTATCAGCTGCTGTGCATGTAATGGCAGAAAAGGATATTGGCTCTTTGGTGGTGATGGAATACTCTAAGTTAGCCGGCATTTTGACCTTCCGTGAGGTGATTGATACTTTGGCTAAAGAACATGGTACTTTGGGACAAACCAATGTGCGTGCCGTGATGGATCAATCTCCTTTAACAACCACACCTGATACCGATTTGGATGATGTCCGTCGCATGATGTTGGAAAAGCATGCGCGTTATTTGCCTGTGATGGAAGGCTCAGTTTTGATGGGAGTCATTTCTTTTTACGATGTGGCTAAAGCGGTGGTCGAAGCTCAAAGCTTTGAAAACACCATGCTTAAAGCTTATATTCGTGATTGGCCTGCTGAAGAGCCTCAGGCTGAATCTAAATAAGCGATTTGCTAAAAAATCAATAAGTGAAGGTCAAATTAGACCTTCATGCCTGACCAATGCCATAATGTAGGTATGGCAGGAAGCTCACTCGGACATTTATTTACTATCACCACCTTTGGTGAATCTCACGGACCAGCGATTGGTGCCGTGGTGGATGGTTGCCCTCCCGGTATGTCTTTATCGGCAGCGGATATTCAAGGCGATTTGGATCGACGCAAGCCTGGTACATCTCGACATGTAACTCAAAGGCAGGAAGCGGATCAAGTAGAGATTCTTTCTGGTGTTTTTGAGGGTAAGACAACAGGTACGCCAATCGCTTTATTAATTCGTAATACAGATCAGCGTAGCCAAGACTACGGTGATATTTTGGATACCTTTCGGCCTGGCCATGCTGATTACACTTATTGGCATAAGTATGGCATTCGTGATCCACGTGGTGGTGGCCGTTCGTCAGCTCGTTTAACCGCGCCTGTGGTTGCAGCAGCAGCCGTTGCTAAGAAATGGTTGGCTGAGAAATATGGCATGGAGTTTTATGGCTATATGACCCAGTTGGGTGAGGTAGAGATTCCATTCGAAAGTAAGCAAGAGATTGGAAATAATCCATTTTTTGCACCTAATGCCAATGTTATTCCTAAGCTTGAGAGTTACATGGATGATTTGCGTAAAGCAGGGGATTCCTGTGGAGCGCGTTTGACTGTGGTTGCTAAAGGGGTACCTGTTGGTTTGGGTGAACCTTTATTTGATAAGTTAGATGCTGATATTGCCCATGCCATGATGGGTATCAATGCTGTGAAAGGTGTTGAAATTGGTGCGGGCTTTAAGAGTGTGGCGCAAAAGGGTAGTGAGCACGGTGATGAAATTTTCCGTGATGGTTTTGCGACCAACCATGCTGGTGGTGTTTTAGGTGGTATTAGTAGTGGCCAGGATGTGGTAGTTTCGATTGCCATTAAGCCAACCTCATCGATTATGATGCCTAAGCAATCCATTAATCGCGCTGGACAACCTGCAGTAGTTCAAACTAAGGGTCGTCATGATCCTTGCGTAGGGATTCGTGCAACACCGATTGCTGAAGCAATGTTGGCGTTAGTCATCATGGATCATGTGTTGCGCTATCGTGCGCAATGTGGCGATGTGGTTGTTGACACGCCACGTGTTCCAGCGCAGCGTCCTTAATCTCGGAGTGCCCTTATGACCGGTCTAGTACGGCTGGCTTTTGCGGCATTTTTCTTTTTTTATTTCACATATATTGGATTAATGTCTCCTTATGCAAGTTTGTATTTTGCAAGCTTGCATTACAGCGCAATTGAAATTGCAGCATTGATGTCGATGTTCCAAATTACTAGAATTTTGGGACCATTTGCTTGGGGCTGGCTAGCAGATATTAGAAGAGATCGTTTGGGCATTATGCGCACAACTTCTCTTTTGGCCTGTTTTATTTTTTCCGCCATTTTTTATCTTGAAAGTTATTGGGCGCTGCTAGTTTGGATGTTTTTATTGAACACCGTGATTAGCAGTTTGATGCCTCTGGGGGAGGCTGCCACAATTCATGCCTTATATAAAGACAATACATTTGATCAGCGTTATGGACGTTTAAGGTTGTGGGGATCTATTGGATTTATTGTGATGGTGATGGGGGCTGGCGCTTGGTTTGAGGCTTATGGCATACAAAGCCTACCTTGGTTTGGAATGGGGGCGCTCATCATCTTGGCAATCTTAGCTAGAACTTTGAGGGAACCCCCGATGGAAGTCACGCATCATGTCACAACAAGTTTTTGGCATGTCTTAAGAAATAGTCATGTCAGATGGTTTTTGTCAGCCAATTTTTGGATGATTTTTGGCCATGCGGCTTTATATGTTTTCTACTCTCTTTATTTGGACCGTTTGGGATATTCAAAAGCAGAGATTGGTTTATTTTGGATGCTAGGTGTTCTAGCTGAGGTGGTATTTTTCTACTTTCAGAATAGTTTTTTCAAAAGATTTACTGCCCAGCATATTTTGATGGCGTCTTATCTCATCATGGCATTACGTTTTGTAATGATTGCTTATTGGCCTAATCCGGTTGTTTTAATCGTAGCGCAAATCATGCATGCGGCGACTTTTGGCGCACATCACAGCGCTAGCTTAAAGATGTTGCAAACTTGGTTTGGGGGACATTTGCAAGCTAGAGGGCAGGCGCTTTACACCACAGTTTCCTATGGTATTGGCGGGACTGTAGGTGGTTTAGTCGCCGGTTGGGTTTGGGAAGGTTTAGGCCCTGAGCATGTTTTTGGTTTGGCGGCATTAAGTGGCCTATTGGGCTATTTGTGTATTCGCAAAGTAAATACTTAAACTAACTTCTCCGCTTAAAAATTAAAACCCATACTTTTTGAATTTAAATGTATCTGTGATGACGGGTTGTTGGGTATCAACTTTAACTTGAACAGCTTCAACTAAATTCGCTCCAGGCACAATCATGCGCAAGATATTAGAAACGGTGCCGCCATTTGAATCTTTTATAGGCTGATCCACTTTAAATTGATGTGAATCACCTTGAATCAGTAGCACGGGTTTTTTATAAGTCTTAGCAAGTGTTGCGATGGTTGCAATAAATTCTTTGAATCCAGATTCTTTAGGGATGCGAGGGTCAGATATGTCAGATTGCATCGCCACCACAATCGCTTGGCTATTTTGAAAGCGTTTAAAACTATCTTTTAACCAAGCCATATTGGCAGCATTTCTTTGATGATATTCATCAATAGCGCCAGGCACGTCGGGGTCTAAATTATTGTTAGAGCCGACTTGATTGATTGTGATGAAGGTAATCCTTTGTATAGTCCAGCGCACATTCTCAATATAGGAGCGATGATTTAAAGAGAGGTCGCCTTGGCGTTCAAGTTGGATTTTATTTTGCCCTAAGCTTTGTGTTTTCTCAAAAAAGAGGGCGCGTAACTTTTGTAATCTTTCTAATTGATTGTAGGAGCCATTAGATGCTCTATGACAATCAGTCCACTCATTGTCGCCTGGCGTATAGATGAGGGGTCTAGTAAATTCATTAAAGAGTTGTTTGACAGATGAGAAACGTTCGTCAGAACAGGTGTTGGCGCCATTTTTAATATCGCCCACATGGATCGTGAACTGTGAAGATGCATCCTCATTTATTTTTTTGATGAGCGAGCTAAACGCATCATCGCTAAAGTAGGGTTGGTCGCCAATGGCGGTGAAGGTGAGTTCGGTCGCGTGAAGGGGGAGGCTGCAGCTTGCTGCAGCAATCCAAAACAATAAATATTTTTTTAACAAATTCTAAAAAAGTTATTAGTTAAAGGTGGATAAGTGTTGGGGCAAAAATTCCTAGGCCACTTAATACCAAAGAAATAACGCCTAGCCCGCCAGCCACTAAGCTTAGAGCGCTCACGCCTGTAATGATGGTTGCTGATGCTAGAACGATGGCTACTTGCAAAATACCCGAAGCAATTTCAACAAAATGATATTTATGCATATAAAGATCGCGAACCGCTTCCGCTTCTTTGGCTCTTGCCGCTAATTCTTTGCGACCTTCCCCTGTTTCTGGCTCTGAGTCGTAACGTTTGGCGGCAGCATCCCATTTTTCAAGTGCTGATGCTGTTTTTGGGTCGGAAGCTTTACCGGTTAACTGTGTTGTTTCAGCGGTTAACTTAGTGACTGTTGAGCGGATAGTCTTGGCTTGGAAGAAAGACCATAAATTAGAGGCCTCAATTTGTTTGGTGAGAACTTCTGTTTGATACGCTTTGCTCATTGTTTCGCTAATCGCTAATAACAACGCAAGGATGGAAATTAATAAAGCAATCTTTTTATTAGATGGATCTACGTGACCATGACCTGACATAAAAGCTCCTCACGATTAATAGTTAGGTATTTGTAAAAATGGCTTCAATTTCTTGAAGCCACTAAATTTAACTCAAATTAATTACATGCCCGAATAATTGGGGCCACCGGTTCCTTCTGGCGTAACCCAAACAATATTCTGGGTTGGATCTTTGATATCGCAAGTTTTACAGTGCACGCAATTTTGTGCATTGATCTGTAGTTTCTTACCATCATCGGATTCAATAAACTCATAAACGCTAGCAGGGCAATAACGTTGTTCTGGGCCAGCAAAGACTGCTAAATTTGTTACTACCGGCACAGCATCATTTTTTAGCGTTAAGTGGGCTGGCTGATTTTCTTCATGGTTTGTATTTGAGATAAAAACGGACGATAGGCGATCAAAGCTAATTTGCCCATCTGGTTTTGGATATTGAATAGGGGTGCATTGAGCAGCTGGCTTAAGACATTCATGATCGGCATGCGTGTTATGAATAGTCCAAGGCACGTTGCCACCTAATAGTTTTTGTTCAATTCCTACCATTAAGGTGCCAAGGTATAGGCCTTTGGCCATCCAGGGCTTAAAGTTGCGGGCCTTATTAAGCTCTGTATGTAGCCAGCTTTTCTTAAAGGCTGCTGGGTATGCGGTAAGCTCATCAGCTGCTCTACCAGAGTTAACCGCATCAAACGCCGCTTCAGCTGCCATCATGCCAGTCTTAATTGCTGCATGGCTACCTTTGATGCGTGAAGCATTTAAGAAGCCAGCTTCGCAACCAATTAACGCACCACCTGGGAATACTGTTTTCGGTAAGCTATTTAATCCGCCAGCAGTGATGGCGCGTGCCCCGTAACTGATACGTTTGCCACCTTCAAAAAATTGACGAATCGTTGGGTGTGTTTTGTAACGTTGGAATTCTTCGAATGGACTAAGGTATGGATTGCTATAAGAAAGACCCACCACAAAGCCTACTGCTACCTGATTATTTTCCAAGTGATATAAAAATGAGCCGCCATAAGTGTCAGATGTGAGAGGCCATCCTGCTGTATGTATGACGAGACCTTCTTGATGTTTAGCAGGGTCGATTTCCCAAAGTTCTTTGATGCCAATGCCATAGCTTTGTGGATCCTTGCCTGCATCTAGGCTGTATTTTTGAATGAGCTGTTTGCCAAGGTGGCCACGTGAACCTTCAGCGAATAAAGTGTATTTCGCACGTAGTTCCATGCCAAGTTGGAAATTCTCGGTGGGGGCTCCGTCTTTGCCAATACCTAGGTTGCCAGTTGCAACGCCTAGTACTTCGCCAGCTTCGCCAGCTTCGCCAGCTTCGCCATAGATAATTTCTGCTGCAGGAAAGCCTGGGAATATTTCCACACCCAGATTTTCAGCTTCTTGACCTAGCCAACGGGTGAAATTGGATAAGCTAACGATATAGTTGCCATGATTTTGGAAGCAGGCAGGTAGCATCCAATTAGGTGTTGTTAACGATTTCTTTTCAGTTAAGAACATGAAGCGGTCTTCTGTTACTTCTGTGTGAAGAGGTGCGCCTTTTTCTTTCCAGTCAGGTATGAGCTCATTGATGCCGATGGGGTCCATGACCGCGCCTGACAAAATATGGGCGCCCACTTCAGAGCCTTTTTCTAAGACGCAAACTGAGATTTCTTGACCTTTTTCAGTGGAGAGTTGTTTTAAGCGAATGGCTGCAGACAATCCTGCAGGACCACCACCTACGACAACCACGTCGTAGTCCATGGATTCTCTAGGACCAAATTGCTCAAGAATCTCTTTGCTTGTATTCATTCATACTCTCCAAAATTGTGCAGTATCAAACCGCTAATGCGCTGTTTTGACACATTAAATACATTTCCAAAACATACTATAACGACATGGTAATGGAGACAGTCGTGTTGTTTACTATTCTTCTCTATGGGCGAATTCTGGGTGAATCCTGCGGTGGGGGATTTCATGCAATTAGAATATAGATATATATGCAATATATGAGATTTTCTTGATCACCTTGTTTGCGTCAAGTTAATTGATTTATATGGGAATTTTGGTGAGTTGGCACGTAGCTTGCTTAATTAAAAAGCGGGCTATTTTTAAATCAATAGGGAGTTTTTAATGAATAAGGTTTTCGGTTCGGCAAAAGAGGCCTTGGCTGATATCGTCAAAGACGGCCAAACTTTTGCTGTGGGTGGATTTGGTTTGTGCGGTATTCCAGAAGCCTTAATCGCTGCTCTGCGTGATACAGGTGTTAAGAATCTAACCGCTATTTCAAATAATGCTGGTGTTGATGGATTCGGTTTGGGGCAACTGCTAGAAACGCGTCAAATTAAAAAAATGGTTTCATCATATGTTGGTGAGAATAAAGAGTTTGAGCGCCAGTATTTGGCTGGTGAGCTTGAGTTGGAATTCACACCTCAAGGAACTTTGGCTGAAAAACTCCGTGCTGGCGGGTGTGGTATCCCAGCCTTTTTTACTAAGACTGGTGTTGGCACCATTGTTGCTGAAGGTAAAGAGATTCGAGAGTTTGATGGCGAGAAGTATGTCATGGAGCGATCTTTAGTGGCTGATATTGCTTTAGTGAAAGCTTGGAAGGCTGATAAGGCAGGTAATTTAATTTATCGCCATACTGCTCGTAACTTCAATCCTATGTGTGCTATGGCGGGTAAGTTAACGGTTGTAGAAGTCGAAGAGATTGTTGAGAACGGCACATTTGAGCCAGCGGATGTTCACACGCCAAGTATTTATGTGCATCGCATTGTGTTGAATAAACATCCAGAGAAGCGCATTGAACAGCGCACAATCACTAAGGTTTAAGGAGTAAGAATCATGGCATGGACTCGTGATGAGATGGCTGCGCGTGCAGCGAAAGAATTAAAAGACGGTTACTACGTTAACTTGGGTATTGGTTTGCCAACTTTGGTGGCGAATCATGTGCCTAAAGATATTGAAGTATGGCTTCAGTCTGAGAACGGTTTATTAGGTATTGGTCCTTTCCCAACCGAAGATAAGGTCGATGCTGACTTAATTAACGCGGGCAAACAAACAATTACAACTTTACCGGGGTCAGCGATTTTCTCTTCTGCAGATTCTTTCGGCATGATTCGTGGCGGAAAAATCAATATTGCCATTCTGGGCGCGATGCAGGTTAGTGAAAAAGGTGATTTAGCTAACTGGATGATTCCGGGCAAGATGGTGAAAGGCATGGGCGGCGCCATGGATTTAGTGGCTGGTGTTAAGCATGTTGTGGTGTTGATGGAACATGTAGCCAAGAAAAAAGATGGCACAGAAGACATTAAAATTTTGAAAGAGTGCAACTTGCCGTTAACGGGTGTGGGTGTAGTGAATCGCATCATCACTGATATTGCTGTGATGGATGTGACGAAAGAAGGTTTGAAGTTGATTGAGTTGGCTCCTGGCATCACAAAAGAAGAGGTGATTGCTAAGACCGGTTGCCCATTAGATACCAGCGCTGTTTAAAAAGGTTATTGATGAGTGCTCACCACGCTAGCCACTTACATGCTCATAAAAAAGGGGATGCGCAACATTTGCATTACCGCGAAGAGCGCCAGTTAGGAATTCTCTTAACGGCGCTTTTGCTAACCTTCTTGTTTGCAGGTGTTGAGGTGTTCGCTGGTTTTTGGGCGGAATCTCTGGCGTTGATTTCAGATGCGGGTCATATGGTGACCGATGCGGCATCGCTCGGCTTAGCCTTGTTGGCGCAAATCATTGCAAAGCGCCCACCTTCTGAAAAACATTCTTTTGGGTTTGGCCGCGCGGAATCTCTAGCTGCTTTTATTAATGGTTTAGCGATGTTGTTATTGGTTGTGTGGATTGCTGTTGAAGCGTTAAGTCGTTTTAATGCGCCACATGATGTTCAAGGACAGACGGTGACCATTGTTGCTGCGTTGGGGTTGTGTATCAATATTGTGGTGGCATGGGTTTTATCTAAAGATAAAAAAAGTGTTAATACCCGTGCTGCTTTAGTTCATGTAATGGGAGATTTGTTGGGTTCGGTTGCTGCATTGATTGCAGGCTTGGTTATTCAGTACACCGGTTGGATGCAGATTGACCCAATTCTTTCTTTATTCGTTTGTGTCTTGGTATTACGTTCAACTATTGAGGTGTTGAAAGAGTCTTATCATTTTTTGATGCAAGGTGTGCCTCACCATATTAATTATGTTGCAGTAGGCGCTGATTTACGTGCAGTGTCGGGAGTTTTGGCAGTTCATGATTTGCATGTTTGGGAGATGACGCCTGGTGAGCCAGCTTTAATTGGTCATGTTGAAATTAGAGATTTGCAGGATTGGCCTGAGACTTTAAGAAGAATTCACCTAGTGCTAAGAGAGAAGCATCAGATTGACCATGTGACGCTTCAGCCAGAGATGCCTAGTTAATTTTTAATCAATTTATATAGCTTTATCCCATTAATTATTCTTGGAGTTATTTTTCATGAGCATGTTAAAAGGCAAAACAGCATTAGTGACGGGTTCTACTAGCGGTATTGGGTTGGGGATTGCAAAAGCCTTTGCTGAGCAGGGCGCCAATATTGTGATGAATGGTTTTGGTGATAGTGCTGCTGCAATCGCTGAAGTAAAAGCGCTGGGCGTTGAGGTTGAGTACCACGGTGCTGATATGAGTAAAGCTTCTGAAATTGAAGATATGATGGCTTTTGCTCAAAAGCGTTTTGGTGCAGTTGATATTTTGGTGAATAACGCAGGTATTCAGCATGTGGCCAATATTGAAGATTTTCCGGTTGATCGTTGGGATGCGATTATTGCGATTAACTTGAGTTCAGCATTTCATACGACTCGTTTAGCGCTTCCTAAAATGAAGGAGCGTAATTGGGGACGTATTATCAATTTGGCTTCTGTTCATGGGTTGGTGGCATCTGCTCAGAAGTCTGCTTATGTAGCGGCTAAACATGGCATCGTTGGTTTGACAAAGGTGACAGCTTTGGAAACTGCTCAAACGGGTGTGACTTGTAATGCGATTTGTCCAGGTTGGGTACTAACACCTTTGGTGCAAAAGCAGGTGGACGCGCGTGCCGAGCGGGATGGCTTAAGTAATGAAGAAGCTAAGAAAGCTCTGTTATCTGAGAAGCAACCTTCTGGTGAGTTTGTGACGCCAGAACAGTTAGCTGCTTTGGCTGTATTTTTCTGTAGTCCTGCTGCTACGCAGATTCGTGGTGTGGCTTGGAATATGGATGGTGGTTGGGTTGCTCAGTAATGCTTAAAAAACTGCTGAAACGTCTTTTTGGTATTAAAGAGAATATCTCTGAAGAGACTCTTCTAGCCGTTGGCGTTGTTGCAGAGCTTGTATCGGATCCGTTGCCAATTGCTATTGAAGAAAACGAGGATGCTCCAGATCCTCAATCTCGAACTGCTTACATTCAGTGTGCGAGCCCATCAGGGTTGCATAAGATGGCTTATCACGAATGGGGTGATTCTAATAATCCGAACGTATTGATTTGCGTCCATGGTCTAACTCGTCGAGGAAGCGACTTTACTGTTTTGGCGCGAGCAATGAGTGATTATTACCGTGTAATTTGCCCAGATATTGTTGGTCGTGGTGATTCTGATTGGCTACCAAATCCTATGTTGTATGGCATTCCCCAATATGCCTCTGACATGATGGCGCTAATTGCTCAGCTTGGATTGAGTAAGGTTGATTGGTTTGGGACATCTATGGGTGGTTTGATTGGTACATTTGTGGCCGCTCAAGAGCATTCACCGATCCGTCGCATGATTTTGAATGATGTGGGGCCAAGAATTGAACCAACAGCTTTGAGTCGTTTAGGCGATTACGTTGGAAAGCCTTTACGCTTTGCAAGTAAAAAAGAAGGTCTGATTTACTTAAATCGAATTTGTGCGCCATTTGGCACATTTCCACCTGAACAATGGAAGGCTTATAACGGACCTCATCTTGTGAAACGTGGAGATGCTTGGGTTTTGCATTATGACCCTAGCATTGCAAAACCTTTTGAGGCATTGAGTTCTGCCACTGCTGTGGTTGGCGAAATGATGACTTGGAAAGCCTATGAGGCAATTAAGGCTGATATGCTGATTGTGCGTGGTGGGGATTCAGATTTGTTGTCAGCTAAGACGGTCGCTGAAATGTGCCAGCGTAATCCACGTGCAAGAAGTATTGAAATTCCTGGTGTTGGTCATGCGCCTGCATTTATTACACCAGAACAGGTATCCTTAGTACGTGAGTTTTTTATCTAATTCTGATCTTTTGTTCGGTGAGGATGCTCATGCCCATGCTTTGGGCGTGGAAGCGATTCTGACTTCTTTAAGGCTAGACGATGCTAGCTGTATCGCTGCTCGGCATTTGGATTCTCAACTTGGTAAAGATGCATTGGAAAAGCAGTTGGGATCTGAAGTCGCTCAATTGATTTTGGGTTATCGAGGATTGCGTGCCGCGCAATTAAAAATTGCTAGGCAGCCGGCAAATAAATTAGGTCAAAGCGCGCAGATGCAAGTGGAAGTTTTGCGCAAAATGCTATTGGCTTTTGCGCATGATTTACGCGTGGTGTTATTGCACCTGGCTTCTGTGCTTCAGACGCTTCGTTGGGTTACGTCTCAAAGAATTGACGTTAGGACTGATTGGGCGCAAGACATCCTAGATGTTGATGCAACCTTAGCTAATCGTTTGGGTATTTGGCAGATTAAATGGGAAATGGAGGATTTAGCTTTCCGTTGTTTAGCTCCTGATACTTATAAACAGATTGCCAAGTTATTGGATTCAAAACGTATTGAGCGCGAAGGTTTCGTCGCGCAAGTGATGGAGCGCTTGCAGCAAGAATTAACCCAGGCGCAGATTGAAGGTGATGTTCAGGGTAGGCCGAAGCATATCTATAGCATTTGGAAAAAGATGCAAGGTAAGGCTTTAGATTTCGCGCAGCTATACGATGTAAGAGCATTTCGTATTCTTGTTGATGATATAAAAGATTGCTATGCCGTTTTAGGGATTGTTCACCATGTGTGGCAGCCGATTCCTAAAGAGTTTGATGATTACATTGCAAGACCCAAGCCCAATGGTTATCAATCTTTGCATACGGTTGTGATGGATGCGAATGGCGTTTCTTTTGAGGTGCAGGTTAGAACGCATGAGATGCATCAGCAAGCCGAGTATGGTGTTGCTGCACATTGGCGTTACAAAGAAGCGGGTAAACAAGGTTACTCTGGAACAGTCAGCGCAAAAACTGAATACGATCAGAGAATAGCTTGGGCTCGGCAATTAATTGCCTGGAAGGAAGACGCTTGGGATCAGCTTAAAGGTCAGGAGTTAGATGAGCAGATTTATGTCTTAACGCCTTTAGGCCAAGTAATTCCTCTGCAGCAAGGCGCTACCCCGATTGATTTTGCTTATTCAGTACATACCGATTTGGGGCATCGTTGTCGTGGTGCGCGTGTTGATGGCGCGATGGTGCCATTAGATACGGCCTTGAAAAATGGACAGACTGTTGAAATTATTTCAGTTAAACAGGGCGGTCCTTCCTTGGATTGGTTAAATGCCGAGCGCGGCTATTTGGCAACGCATCGGGCAAAAACCAAGGTAAGAGCTTGGTTCAACGCTCAGCAAACCGACCAGGAAGATTTAAAAGAGACTCCCATTGAAGAAACTCCTAAGGCAGATTTGCCAGAAATTATTCTTCGTAAAAGTAAAGCTAAAACAGGACGTGGGGATGTGTTGGTAGTGGGGGTTGATTCATTATTAACTCAATTATCTAGGTGCTGCCATCCGGTGCCTCCTGATCTTATTAGTGGTTTTGTGACGCGCGGGCGCGGGGTATCGATTCATCGGCAAGATTGCAGCACTTTTAAACAGTTATTAGCGCGGGCGCCAGAACGGGTGGTTTTGACGGAGTGGGGTGTGCGAGCTCCCCATCAATCAAAAGCATTATTCCCTGTGGATATCGCGTTGATTGCTCTTGATAGGCAAGGGTTGTTAAGAGATATCTCTGAGGTATTTTCAAGGTTGAAGATTAATGTGACTGGAGTAAAAACACAGTCTCGTAAGGGCTTGGCAAGTATGCAGTTCACTATAGAAATACCTTCTACAGATGGATTGCAAACGGCCATAGCAGCCTTGATGGAAGTGAAGGGCGTTACAGAAGCAAGAAGAAAGTGACCGATAAGTGATAAACTTGCGGTCTTAATAGGCTCGTAGCTCAGTTGGTTAGAGCGCTACCTTGACATGGTAGAGGTCGTTGGTTCGATTCCAATCGAGCCTACCAACGAATTTAGATGTAGATATAAATAGGCGCGGCAAGCCCTAGGTTCCAAAAAAGATCCCAGAGCACCGCGCTAATTTTTTGGAGTAAGTTCATGGTTGTTGTCACATTACCTGATGGATCAAAGCGTGAGTACGCTGCTCCGTTAACTGTGTCTGACGTGGCGCAAAGTATTGGTGCTGGTTTGGCTAAAGCTGCTTTAGCAGGTAAGGTTAATGGTCAATTGGTAGACACCAGTTATCTAATTAATAGTGATGTGAACTTGGCCATCGTGACGGATAAAGATCCTGAAGGTCTTGAAGTTATTCGCCACTCAACTGCCCACTTATTAGCTTATGCAGTTAAAGAGCTTTATCCGGATGCCCAAGTGACGATTGGACCGGTTATTGAATCTGGCTTTTATTACGATTTTGCTTATAGCCGACCATTTACGCCTGATGATTTGGCGGCGATTGAAAAGCGCATGGCTGAGTTGGCAAAAAAAGATGAGAAGGTCGAGCGTCGCGTTGTTCCTCGCGATGAGGCTGTTAAGTTCTTCAAAGGTTTAGGGGAAAGTTACAAGGCCGAGTTAATCGAAAGCATTCCCTCTAATGAGGATGTTTCTTTGTACTCTGAAGGCGAGTTTACGGATTTATGCCGTGGCCCTCATGTGCCTTCAACTGGAAAATTAAAAGTATTTAAGTTAATGAAAGTTGCTGGCGCTTATTGGCGCGGTGATAGCAATAATGAAATGTTGCAGCGTATTTACGGTACAGCTTGGACTAAGAAAGAAGACCAAGAAGCTTATCTTCATATGTTGGAGGAAGCTGAAAAGCGTGATCACCGTAAATTGGGTAAGCAATTAGATTTATTCCATTTCCAGGAGGAGGCTCCAGGCCTTATTTTCTGGCATCCAAAAGGATGGACGATTTGGCAGCAGGTAGAGCAATACATGCGTCGCGTATACCAAGATAATAATTATTTGGAAGTTAAAGCACCGCAAATCTTGGATCGGGCCTTGTGGGAAAAATCTGGCCACTGGGAAAACTATAAAGACAATATGTTTACGACTGAGTCTGAGAATCGCGCTTACGCCCTAAAGCCGATGAATTGCCCTGGCCATGTACAAATTTATAACGCCGGTTTGCATAGTTATCGCGAGTTACCTTTACGTTATGGTGAGTTTGGCCAGTGTCACCGTAATGAGTCTTCAGGTGCTTTGCATGGTTTGATGCGTGTGCGTGGATTTACGCAAGATGACGGCCATATTTTTTGTACAGAAGATCAGATTCAGTCAGAAGTGGCTGCTTTTGATAGGGCTGTTAGAGAGGTTTATAACGACTTTGGGTTTACCGAGGTCGCTGTCAAATTAGCACTTCGACCTGCAAAACGGGTAGGGGATGATGCTATTTGGGATAAGGCGGAAGAGGCCTTGAGAAATGCATTGAAAGCATCTAATCAAACTTGGGAAGAGTTACCGGGCGAAGGTGCCTTCTATGGGCCTAAGATTGAGTATCACTTAAAGGACTCGATTGGTCGTTCATGGCAATGCGGTACGATGCAAGTCGACTTTTCAATGCCTTTACGCTTAGGGGCAGAGTATGTTTCTGCCGACAATGACCGTAAAGTGCCGGTGATGTTGCATCGCGCGATTGTGGGTTCTTTAGAGCGATTTATTGGTATTTTGATCGAAAATCACGCAGGAGCAATGCCTACTTGGCTTGCACCAACTCAGTGCGTAATCATGAATATTTCCGGAAATTCAGCCGAATATGCGGAAAAAGTTCAGCAAATCCTAAAAAAACAAGGGTTTAGAGCTGAGTCTGATTTGCGAAATGAGAAAATAACGTTTAAAATCCGAGAACACGCTTTGCAGAAAATCCCTTATCTACTGGTTATAGGCGATAAAGAGAGTGATGCAAATGCGGTGGCCGTACGTGCCAGAGGTGGTATTGATTTAGGCGTTATGTCTATCGATGACTTCCTTGCCCGACTCCAACAGGATGTATCCCAGAAGGTCGGACCCCAGCTAGCCTGAGGTGAGTAAGGTCTTGTTAAAAATTTTTGAAGGAAACGCGAAATAGCTACTGAGAAAACGCATCGTATTAATCGGGAAATTACTGCCCCCGAAGTGCGATTGATTGGCAACGACAGTGAACCACTTGGTGTGGTGAAATTAGCCGATGCTTTAAGACAGGCGGAAGAGAGTGAATTAGATTTGGTGGAGATTGCCCCAACGGCAGAGCCTCCAGTTTGTCGTGTGATGGATTACGGCAAATTTAAGTACCAAGAAGCTAAGAAGGCTCATGAAGCAAAGTTAAAGCAAAAGGTTATTCAGGTTAAGGAAATAAAATTCCGCCCTGGTACTGATGACGGTGATTACAACGTTAAGTTGCGCAATCTGATGAAGTTCTTAGAAGAAGGTGATAAAACAAAAATCACTTTGCGTTTCAGAGGTCGTGAATTAGCCCATCAAGAAATTGGTGTGCGTATGTTGGAAAGATTGAAAGCTGATCTAGAGCCTTACGGGCAAGTAGAGCAGTTTCCAAAAATGGAAGGTCGCCAAATGGTTATGGTGTTGGCACCTATCAAAAAGAAGTAAGTGTGGTAACCCGCTGAATTAACTTTGTTAAGGAAGCGGAGATGGACGAAAGTCCTATAAAAAGTATGTCTGGGTAATAGAAGTGCAATCGTCGATTGCCACCTAAGTCGTACAAATTAGTGAAAAGGGAGCAGTTATGCCCAAGATGAAAACCAAAAGCGGTGCAGCTAAGCGTTTTAGAGTTCGCGGTAGCGGTTCTATCAAACGTGGTCAAGCGTTTAAGCGCCATATTCTGACCAAGAAGACGACTAAAAATAAACGTCACCTTCGCGGTGCAGTAACGTTGCACGATTCTGATGTGAAATCAGTGCGTTCAATGATGCCTTACGCTTAATCCCAGGAGAATCAAATGCCAAGAGTTAAACGCGGGGTTACAGCAAGAGCCCGTCATAAAAAAGTTATCGACGCTGCCAAGGGTTACCGTGGTCGTCGTAAGAATGTATTCCGTATTGCTAAGCAAGCGGTTATGCGTGCAGGTCAATATGCCTATCGCGACCGTCGCAACAAAAAGCGCGTATTCCGTGCTTTGTGGATTACACGTATCAATGCCGCAGTTCGTCAATACGATGTGACATACAGCGTATTCATGAATGGTATGAAGAGAGCTGGTATTGAGTTGGACCGTAAGGTTCTCTCTGATATGGCTATCAACGACAAGCCAGCGTTTGCTGCCTTAGTCGCTCGTATCAAAACTGTTGTAGCTTAAGTAGGACCCGCAGATGGTTTCACTCGACCAAGTTGTCGAGGATGCCAAGCGGGACTTCGCAGGTGCCGCCGATTCGGCGGCCCTCGAAGACGCCAAGGCACGTTACCTCGGAAAATCCGGATTACTCACAGAGCGTCTTAAAGCGCTAGGTGCGTTAGAGCCTGAGGCTCGTAAAGCTGCCGGTGCAGAAATCAATAAAGTTAAATCAGCTGTAGAGGCTGCGCTAAATGAGCGCCGCGAAGCTATGGCTAATGCTGTTTTAGAAGCTCGTTTAAGTGCGGAAGCCATCGATATTACTTTGCCTGGTAGAGGTCAAGATGTTGGTAGTTTGCATCCAGTAATGCGCACTTGGGAGCGCGTTGAGCAAATTTTCCGTTCGATTGGTTTTGATGTGGCTGATGGTCCTGAAATTGAAAATGATTGGTTCAATTTCACGGCATTAAATAGTCCTGAGAATCATCCGGCTCGCTCGATGCAAGACACTTTCTATGTGGAAGGTGTTGATGAGAAAAATAAACCACTGTTGTTGCGTACGCATACTAGCCCTATGCAAGTTCGTTACGCTAGTTCGCATGTAGAGCGCTATGCTAAAGAAGCAGTAATGCCGCCGATTAAGGTTATTGCGCCAGGGCGCACATACCGTGTGGATAGTGATGCAACGCACTCGCCAATGTTTAAT
Organism: Polynucleobacter sp. MWH-Spelu-300-X4; assembly: GCF_018687515.1. Classification (NCBI taxonomy): domain Bacteria; kingdom Pseudomonadati; phylum Pseudomonadota; class Betaproteobacteria; order Burkholderiales; family Burkholderiaceae; genus Polynucleobacter; species Polynucleobacter sp. MWH-Spelu-300-X4. The sequence continues at coordinate 1,107,358 of NZ_CP061294.1, read as the reverse complement.
CAGGTGGAAGGTTTGTGGATCGCGGAGAATGTTTCTTTTGCTGATCTAAAAGGGGTATATACAGACTTCCTTAAAACTTTCTTTGAGACAGACGCGATTGATGTTCGTTTCAGACCATCTTATTTCCCATTCACAGAGCCATCTGCAGAAATTGATATGGCTTTTGGTTCTGGCAAATTGGCTGGCCGTTGGTTAGAAATTTCTGGTGCAGGCCAAGTTCACCCAACGGTGTTACGTAACATGGGTTTAGATCCAGAGCGTTATATAGGTTTTGCGTTTGGTTCAGGTTTGGAGCGTTTAACGATGCTACGTTATGGCATCGATGATTTGCGCCTATTCTTTGAAAACGACATTCGTTTCTTGTCTCAATTTCCAGCTTAATTCATACTGAGCAACTACTATGCAATTTTCAGAATCTTGGCTCAGACAGTACGTTAATCCTGATTTAACAACGGAAGAGTTGTCTCATGCTTTGACCATGGCTGGTCTTGAGGTTGAAGAAACTCGTTCATTAGCGCCGCCATTTTCAAGTGTGGTGGTCGCGGAAATTTTAGAAGCTACTCAGCATCCGGACGCTGATCGTTTACGTGTTTGTAAAGTCCATGCGGGTGGTGAGGTGCTACAAATTGTTTGTGGTGCTCCCAATGCACGTGTGGGCATTAAGATACCTTGTGCTTTAGTGGGTGCTCAGTTGCCTCCATCTGAAGAAGGCGGCAAACCTTTTGCTATCAAGTTAGGTAAATTGCGTGGTGTTGAATCTCAAGGCATGCTGTGCTCAGGTAATGAGTTGGGTATTCCTCAGGAATCCGATGGCATCATGGAGTTGCCAGCTGATGCGCCGGTTGGTCAAAATATTCGAGAATACTTAAAACTTGATGACACAATTTTTGTTATCAAGCTAACGCCTAATAAAGCTGATTGCTTATCTGTTTTGGGTGTCGCGCGTGAGGTTGCTGCAATTACAGGCGCTAAATTATGTGCGCCAAAAATAGAAGCTCAACAAGTAAACATTCAAGAAACTGTACCCGTTAAAGTTGAGTCATCTGATTTATGTGGTCGTTTTGCTGGTCGAGTGATTAAAGGCGTTAATGCAAAAGCTAAGACGCCAGCATGGATGGTGCGTTGTTTAGAGGGCGCCGGTCAAAGAAGTATTTCAGCTTTGGTTGATATTTCTAACTACGCTATGTTGGCGATTGGTCAACCAACACATGTATTTGATCTCCAAAAATTAAAAGGCGGATTAACTGTTCGTTGGGGGCGAGAAGGCGAACAATTAGAACTTCTAAATGGGCAAACAGTTTCTGTTGCGCCATTGAGTGGTCAGTCTGTTGGCGTTATTGCCGACGAGCAAGGTCTAGAAAGTCTTGCTGGCATTATGGGTGGTAACCCAACTTCCGTGACATTAGACACACAAGATATTTATGTTGAATCTGCTTTCTGGTGGCCTGTGGCAATCCAAGGGCGTTCACGCCGTTTTAATTTTTCTACAGATGCTGCGCATCGTTTTGAACGCGGTGTCGATCCTGCTGGTACGGTTGATGCGCTTGAATTTATTTCTGGCCTTATCCGTGAAATTTGCGGTGGGCAAGTTGGCCCAGTAAATGATCAAGTATTAGATTTACCAAAACGTACACCTGTACGTTTAAGAGTGGCTAGAGCGCAGCGTGTGATTGGCGTGCCATTAACCGCAGATGTCATTGCGGAACTTTTTGACCGTATTGGTTTGAAATATCAACGTGAAGGTAATGAGGCTTTTGTTGTTAACCCGCCAAGTTATCGTTTTGATATTGAGATTGAAGAAGATTTGATCGAAGAAGTTGCAAGACTTTATGGTTTTGAAAATATTCCAGCTAATCCGCCTATTGCAGAACAACGCATGCAAGGAACGGATGAGGCGCGAAGAGATATTCATAGTCTCCGTCATGCGATCGCAGGAAGAGCTTATCAAGAAGTATTAAATTTTGGTTTTATTGATGCTGATACAGAAGAAAAGCTAGCTGGTAATCAAAATCCTATTAAAGTTCTAAATCCAATTGCTAGTCAGTTGTCAGTAATGCGTAGTAATTTGATTGGTGGTTTGGTGCAGAACTTGCGCCAAAATTTAAATCGTAAAGCGACGCGCGTGCGTTTGTTTGAAGTGGGTCGTGTATTCCAGCGCAATGCCAACGCACAAGCTGGTGAGTTAAGTATTGCTGGGTATGATCAGCCAATTCATGTAGCAGGTTTAGCCTACGGTAGTGCTCTACCTGAGCAGTGGGGGATTCCTACAAGAGCGGTTGACTTCTTTGATGTTAAAGGTGATCTTGAAGCCTTGTTGGCGCCACTGGAATTCACAACGAGAAAAGTTGATCATCCTGCACTTCACCCCGGCCGTAGCGCTGAAGTGGTAGTACGTTATCGCGGTAAGGATATCGTGTTGGGATTTATTGGTGAGTTGCATCCACGTTTGCAACAAGCTTATGATTTACCCGCTGCGCCAGTATTATTTGAAATTGATTGGGCGGCTATTGTTGAAATTGGTTTGCCTACAATTGCGACGATTAGTAAATTCCCAGTTGTAACGCGTGACCTAGCGGTGGTGGTTAAGCAATCGGTAACGGCTGCGCAATTGTTGGATGCGATGAAATCATCCAAACAAGTGCTTATTAAGAAGATTGAATTGTTTGATGAGTTTAAGCCGACAGCTGGTCGTATGGGTGGCATGGCTGAAAATGAGAAAAGTTTAGCTTTCCGCATTACTTTGTCAGATGATTCAGTTACATTACAAGATGCGCAAGTAGAACCAGTGATTTCTAGCCTCATAGAAGCGATGAGCGTAAAATGCGAAGCTAGAATTCGTTAATACTTAATAACAAAAGTAACAAAAAGCGAAAAACGGAGTCCTGAAATGAATGAAACAGGTACGATTACTAAAGCAGAATTATCAGATGCCTTGTTTGACCAAGTTGGGTTGAATAAGCGTGAAGCTAAAGATTTAATTGACGCCTTCTTTGAGACGGTGGGTACTTCTTTAGAGGCTGGTGTTGACGTCAAGATTTCAGGATTTGGGAATTTCCAGTTACGCGAGAAATCAGCAAGGCCTGGTCGCAACCCTAAGACAGGTGAGTTAGTTCCTATTTCAGCTAGACGCGTGGTGACATTCCACGCTAGTCAAAAGCTTAAAGATAAGGTTGATCCTAAGCTCTAACGAGTTTTACCTATGGAAAAGAATGGTAGCGGCATGATTGCCGGGGATTTGCTCCCTCCAATTCCAGCGAAACGCTACTTCACGATTGGTGAAGTGGGCGATCTTTGTGACGTCAAACCTCATGTTTTGCGTTATTGGGAGCAGGAATTTAATCAGTTAAAGCCCCAGAAGCGACGCGGTAATAGACGTTATTACCAACATCACGAGGTTGTTTTGATTCGTCGTATTCGTGAGCTTCTCTATGAAGAAGGCTTTACGATTAGTGGCGCAAGAATCAGGTTGGAAGAACAGGGTGGTGGTGCCACGGTGGATGCATCAGATGCTGGCTCCATTAGAGCTGATTTATTAGCTGTCCTTCATATTCTTTCTAGTTAATCAATTTTCGGGGCGTAGCGCAGCCTGGTAGCGTACTTGCATGGGGTGCAAGTGGTCGGAGGTTCAAATCCTCTCGCCCCGACCAAACAAAGCCTGAAGCTCATGTTTCAGGCTTTTTTATTACCCGAGTTTATATAATCTAATTAAATTAATATTATTTATATATTTAATAAATATATAAATTAATAAAAATTATGGATTAATTAATAATTTGTATATAATAATCTCGTAGATTTTTAATCTAATATGAATAATTCATTAAACACGGGGAAATAATGGCAACATATCAAGAATTGTTGGCTCAAAAAGCGGCTTTAGAAAAGCAAATTTTAGAAGCTCAGGCTGCTGAAAAGGCAGAGGGCATTACCAAAGCTAAGGCAATTATTGAGCAGTATGGTTTAAGTGCTTCAGATTTATTTGCGCGTAAAGGTGCGGCTGGTTCACGAGGTGGTAAAGTTGCAGCTAAATACCGCAACGCAGCTACAGGTGAAACCTGGACTGGTCGCGGTAAGGCTCCAAAATGGATTGAAGGTAAAGATCGAACTCAATTTGCTATCTAATTAATATATATAGTAAATCAATGGCGGCCTGTATATCAGGCCGCTTCGCATTTCTTAGCCATGCAATCAAGAATTAGTGCTTCTAATTTTTCACTAAACTTGATATTGGTAGCCCCATTTTCCAAAAGTAATAAATCTGATTTATATGATCTTATTAATGGGTTTTTATGCTTTTTACCAACCCTTATTGAGTTTGTACCTGAATCCATTAATACTTTATTTTCTGGTGATATATCTAATATTTGAGGGTGTAATTTTAAAAATCCATCTTCAACTAATATGGGAATATTGCGAGTATGGGTATTTTTGCTGAGATAACTCGTTAAGTGAACTTGTTCTACAGGTGATATTTGGGCATCTATATAAATCACATCTGGGGCCAGCGATACTGCTTGCATGAGAGCCTCTAGACTATCGGCTGACATATGTAGATTGACCTCAGATTTCCAATGTTCAGTTAAGGCTGAAAATCCCTCAAAAGAAGCTTCGCGTTTCATGATGGCTAACAGTAAAAATTGTGCCCCACACCGTTGCCGTATACCTAAGCGCCTTCTTTTCAATAGTTGCTCTAGTGAGGATGTTAGGATTCGGCGGTGACCACCTTGGGTTTTCCAAGCAAGTAATTCGCCGGTCTCAACCATCTTTTGGACGGTACCCAGTGATACTTGTAGATAACGCGCGCTTTGGCGAGTGCTCAAGTAATCCTTAGGATTTTCAAGATTTTTAACTTCCATTATTTATTTCCTGTTAAGTATTTAAAGGAAATTAAATGGTAAAAAGGTTTTTAATTTTTGAAAATCGGGCAATTCTGATTTTCTTGTAGGGGATTTCTTACAAGACTCTTGCTAATAATCCTTATTTTATTAGGGGAAAGACCTAACTGCAGACCTGAAAGCTAAGGTTTACAGTCATATTCAGTAAAAAAGTAAGGCAAATAGGTGCTTAGCCGTGTTAAGCTCTTATCTGCGGAACATCCTTCCGTTGCAGTTACAACTAGTTCGCAATCCGCTAACCGGTCAAGCCGTGTCGCGGAAGGTTTAACCCACTACAAATTCGGGATACCCGATGAAAGGTGAGCAATATGATGCAGTCCTACAGAGGTAGTTCTTATCTCTTCGGCGGTAACGCCCCTTACGTAGAAGAACTCTACGAAGCCTATCTTGAAAATCCAGCTTCTGTTTCTGATTATTGGCGAGAGTATTTCGACAATGTTCAGCACGTTCCTGCTGTAGATGGAACAACTAAGCGTGACGTGCCGCATGCGCCTGTCGTTAACGCTTTTGCTGAAAGAGCTAAGCAAGGTCCTATTAGAGTTATTAATGACTCAGCAGATTCTGAATTGGGTCGTAAGCGCGTGGCTGTTCAGCAATTGATTGCTGCTCACCGTAACGTCGGTACACGTTGGGCTGATTTAGACCCACTAAAGCGCACAGAGCGCCCGAATATTCCTGAGCTTGAGCCGTCTTTCTATGGCTTAGGCGATGCAGATATGGAGATTGTGTTCAATACAAGTAACACTTTCTTTGGCAAAGACAATATGACATTGCGTGAGTTGCTACAAAACTTGCGCCAGACTTATTGCGGCACAGTTGGTGCTGAGTTCATGTATATCACTGATCAAAAGATGAAACGTTGGTGGCAGGAGAAATTGGAGTCTGCCCGTTCAACACCGTCTTACAGTCCAGAAAAGAAACAACAGATTCTTGAGCGCTTAACAGCAGCTGAAGGTTTAGAGCGTTATTTGCATACTAAATATGTGGGGCAAAAACGTTTCTCATTGGAGGGCGGTGAAAGCTTTATCGCTTCTATGGATGAAACTGTTCGTGCTGCTGGTCTTGCTGGTGTACAAGAGATTGTTATTGGTATGGCTCACCGTGGCCGTTTAAATGTGTTGGTGAATACTTTAGGCAAGATGCCTAAAGATTTGTTCGCTGAGTTTGAACATACAGCGCCAGAAGATTTACCAGCGGGTGACGTGAAGTATCACCAAGGTTTCTCAAGTGACGTAACAACGCCAGGTGGTCCAGTTCACTTATCGTTAGCATTTAACCCATCTCATTTAGAGATTGTGAACCCGGTGGTGGAAGGTTCTGTGCGCGCACGTATGGATCGCCGCGGTGATTTGACTGGTGCACAAGTGATGCCGATTTTGGTGCACGGTGATGCTGCGATTGCCGGTCAAGGTGTGGTTCAAGAAACTTTGGCGATGGCTGAAGTTCGCGGTTATTACACAGGCGGCACATTGCACATCGTGATTAATAACCAGATCGGTTTTACAACTTCTGATCCGCGTGACTTACGTTCAACGCTTTACTGTACTGATATTTTAAAGACGATTGAAGCGCCTGTATTGCACGTTAATGGCGATGATCCTGAGGCGGTAGTGTGGGCGACCAACTTGGCAGTTGAGTATCGCAATACATTTAAGAAAGATATCGCGATTGATATCATCTGTTTCCGTAAATTGGGACACAACGAACAAGATACGCCTGCATTAACGCAGCCGTTGATGTACAAAAAGATTGCTCAACATCCTGGTACTCGCAAGTTGTACGCGGACAAGTTAGAAGCTTTAAATGTATTGCCTGCTGGTGGTGGTGATGAGATGGTGAAAGCCTATCGTGCTGCTATGGAAGCAGGTAAGCACACAGTTGATCCAGTGATTTCTAATTTCAAAGGTAAATATGCCGTTGATTGGAGTCCATTCCTTAATAAGAAGTGGACCGACTCTGCTGATACAGCGATTCCTCTAACAGAGTGGAAGCGTTTGGCTGAGCGTATTACAAAAGTACCAGAAGGCTTCAAGCCTCATAACCTAGTAGATAACGTTTTGAATAATCGTGCGGCTATGGGTCGTGGCGAAGTAAATGTTGACTGGGGTATGGGTGAGCATATGGCTTTTGCCTCTTTGGTGGCCAGTGGTTATCCAATTCGCTTATCAGGTGAAGATTCAGGTCGTGGCACCTTTACACACCGCCACGCTGTGATTCATGATCAAAACCGTGAGAAGTGGGATACAGGTACTTATATTCCATTGCAGCACGTTGCGGATGGTCAAGCGCCATTTACGGTGATTGACTCTATCTTGTCTGAAGAGGCTGTTCTTGGTTTTGAATATGGTTACGCTGCAGCTGAACCAAATACATTAACTATTTGGGAAGCTCAATTCGGTGACTTTGTGAACGGTGCTCAAGTGGTGATTGACCAGTTTATCGCCTCTGGTGAAGTGAAATGGGGTCGTGCCAATGGTCTTGTGATGATGTTGCCTCATGGTTATGAGGGTCAAGGTCCTGAGCACTCATCAGCTCGCCCTGAGCGTTTCATGCAGCTATGCGCTGATATGAATATGCAAGTGGTTCAACCAACGACTGCATCGCAAATTTTCCATTTGTTGCGTCGTCAAATGATTCGTCAGTTCCGTAAGCCTTTGATCATCATGACGCCTAAATCTTTATTAAGAAATAAAGATGCAACATCTCCAATTACGGAGTTCACAAAAGGTGAGTTCCGCACAGTGATTGGTGAGTTAGATGACAAGATTGATGCGAAAAAAGTAACGCGTCTTGTGGCTTGCTCAGGCAAAGTTTACTACGATTTAGTGAAAGCTCGTGAGGCGAAAAAGGCTGATGATGTGGCCTTGATTCGTGTGGAACAGTTATATCCATTCCCACACAAAGCTTTTGCTGCTGAATTGAAGAAATATCCAAAGTTAGCTGAAATTGTTTGGTGTCAAGATGAGCCACAAAATCAGGGTGCTTGGTTCTTTGTGCAACATAACATTCATGAAAATATGACTGATGGTCAGAAGTTGGGTTATGCAGGTCGTCCAGCGTCTGCATCCCCAGCATGTGGTTATGCGCATTTGCACCAAGATCAACAAAAAGCTCTCGTGGATGCCGCATTTGCAAAGCTTAAAGGCTTTGTATTAACTAAATAATTTAAGCAATTTAACTAATAAATACTTTATACAAAAGGGAAAAGAACATGGCTATCGTAGACGTCAAAGTTCCACAGTTATCTGAATCAGTTGCAGAAGCAACAATGTTGACCTGGAAGAAGAAGGCCGGCGAAGCAGTTGCTCAAGATGAAATCTTGATTGAAATCGAAACAGACAAAGTTGTTTTAGAAGTGCCAGCTCCATCAGCAGGTGTATTGGCTGAAATTATTGTTGGTGATGGCGGTACAGTTGTTTCTGATCAAGTGATTGCAAAAATTGATAGCGCTGCTAAAGCTGCGGCCGCGGCTCCTGCTGCTGCACCTGCTCCAGCGACAGCAGCCCCAGCGCCTGCTGCGGCTCCAGCAGCTCCAGCAACAAGTGCAAAGGCAATGCCATCAGCAGCTAAATTAATGGCTGAAAATAATTTATCAGCAGTAGCTGGTTCTGGTAAGGATGGTCGTATTACTAAGGGTGATGTATTGGCAACTTTGTCAGGCACAGCGCCGGTGGCTAAAGCTGCTCCTGCAGCAGCTCCAGTGGTGAGCAGTGCTAGTGGTCGTCCAGAAGAGCGCGTGCCAATGAGCCGTTTGCGCGCACGTATTGCAGAGCGTCTATTGCAATCTCAACAAACGAATGCCATTTTGACAACATTCAATGAAGTCAATATGGCGCCAGTGATGGCGATGCGTAATAAATATAAAGATCAGTTCGAGAAAGAGCATGGTACTAAGTTGGGCTTTATGTCTTTCTTTGTTAAAGCTGCTGTACATGCTTTGAAGAAATATCCGATTTTGAATGCATCTGTTGATGGCAATGACATCATTTATCACGGTTATTTTGATATTGGTATTGCGGTAGGTTCACCACGTGGTTTGGTTGTGCCTATTTTGCGCGATGCTGATCAAATGAGTTTGGCTGATATCGAGAAGAAAATTGCTGAGTTCGGCGTGAAGGCTCGTGATGGTAAGTTGACATTAGATGACCTTTCAGGCGGTACATTCTCAATTTCTAACGGGGGTATTTTCGGCTCAATGTTGTCTACACCGATTATTAATCCGCCACAATCTGCGATTTTAGGTATTCATGCAACGAAAGACCGTGCAGTGGTTGAAAACGGTCAAGTAGTTGTTCGCCCAATTAATTACCTAGCAATGTCTTATGACCACCGCATCATTGATGGTCGTGAAGCTGTATTAGGTTTAGTTGCTATGAAAGAAGCCTTGGAAGATCCAGCGCGTCTTTTATTGGATCTTTAATTAGCTAAAAAGTTAGAGAGATAAACATGAGTCAAAATTTTGATGTCGTTGTGATTGGTGGCGGCCCTGGCGGTTACATTGCTGCAATCCGCGCGGCTCAGTTAGGTTTTAAGGTGGCTTGCGCCGAAAGCAATGCTTACGATGATCCTAAGGGTGAGCCACGTTTGGGTGGTACATGTTTGAACGTGGGTTGTATTCCATCGAAGGCATTGTTAGCAACATCTGAAGAGTATGAAAATATCGCGCACCACGTATCTGATCACGGTATTACTGTGAAAGATGTGAGCGTTGATGTTAAGAAGGTCATTGCTCGTAAAGATGACATCGTGACAAAAATGACAGGTGGCATTCAGTTCTTATTCCGTAAGAACAAAATCACATTGTTAAAAGGTCATGCTTCATTTGCTGGTAAAGGCGCTGAAGGTTATCAAATTAAGATTGATGGCAAAGATGCTGGAACTGTAACTGCCAAAAATGTGATTATTGCAACAGGATCTAAAGCCCGTCATTTGCCAGGTATGCCAGTAGATAACGAGCTTATTTGCGATAACGAAGGTGCCTTGAAGTTTGGCGCAACTCCTAAGAAATTAGGCGTGATTGGTGCTGGTGTTATTGGCTTGGAATTGGGTTCTGTTTGGCGTCGCCTTGGTGCTGAGGTAACTATTCTTGAAGCATTGCCAGGTTTCTTGGCTGCTTGTGATGAAGGTGTAGCAAAGGAAGCGCAGAAGCTATTCACTAAGCAGGGTTTGAAGATTAATTTAGGCGTGAAGATTGGCGATGTAAAAACAACGAAGAAGGGCGTAACGGTTGCTTACACAGACAGTACTGGTGCTGCTCAAACTTTGGAGTGTGATCGTTTAATTGTTTCTGTAGGCCGCGTGCCAAATACAGATGGTCTTAATCTTGATGCGATTGGCCTTAAGGCTGATGAGCGTGGCTTTATCCCTATTGATAACCACACATGCGCAACATCAGCTCCTGGCGTTTACGCTATTGGTGATGTGGTTCGCGGACCTATGTTGGCTCATAAAGCTGAAGATGAGGGTGTGTTGGTTGCAGAAGTGATTGCTGGTCAAAAGCCACATATTGATTACAACTGTATTCCTTGGGTTATTTATACATCTCCTGAAATTGCTTGGGTTGGTAAAACTGAGCAACAGTTAAAAGCTGAAGGTCGTGCTTATAAACCAGGCCAATTCCCATTCGCTGCGAATGGTCGTGCTTTAGGTATGGGTGCTGCTGATGGTTTTGTCAAAGTATTGGCTGATGCTCAAACTGATGAAATCTTGGGTGTACATATCATTGGTAATGCCGCTTCTGATTTGATTGCTGAAGCTGCGGTAGCAATGGAGTTTAAGGCTGCAGCTGAAGATATCGGTCGTGTATGCCATCCACACCCAAGTCTTTCTGAAGTTGTGAGAGAGGCAGCATTGGCTACAGATAAACGTGCGTTAAATATGTAATGCTCTTTTATTCATAGCAATCCTTGGGGGCTACTGAGTTTTTTTTAAGAAAACTCTTTGGTCCCCAAAATTTTTGTATTGACAGGTCATGAAAGTAACTGAGTTTTATCAACAAGAATTAGCTAAGCGGGGCTACGGTAGCGATGCTGCGCAGCAGGCTGCTATTGATCGCTTGCAACGTTGCCAAAATGAATGGTTATCGTATAAAGAAGTACGTAGTGGCAAATTAGCAAAAATGATGCGTTTCCCGGATCTGCCTCGCGGTGTTTATATGTGGGGTGGAGTTGGGCGTGGCAAATCATTCTTGATGGACTGTTTTTATGAATCTTCACCAGTTGAAAAGAAAACTCGTTTGCACTTTCATGAATTCATGAGAGAAGTTCACCGAGAGTTGCAAGATCTACGTGGTAAAGCAGATCCCCTAGATATATTGGGGAAAAATATTGCTAAGCGTTATCGCTTAATTTGCTTTGATGAGTTTCACGTGAGTGATGTGGCTGATGCCATGATTTTGTATAAATTGTTAGATTCATTATTTAAGAATCGCGTGCAATTTGTCATGACTTCTAACTATCGTCCGGATTTGCTTTATCCAGATGGGTTGCACAGGGATCGTATCTTGCCAGCCATCGCCTTATTGCAAGAGAAGCTTGACATCATGAATGTCGATGCCGGAGTGGACTACCGTCAAAAAGTGATGGAGCAAGTAAAAGCGTATTACTGTCCATTGGGTCCTGAAACAACTGCGACTATGAATAAGGTCTTTGAAAGCGTGGCAGAGGCCCACGATGAACAAGACCCAACACTTCATATTGAGGCTCGAGAAATTCGTGCAGTTAGACGTGCCGGTGGCGTTGCTTGGTTTGATTTTAAGACTTTGTGCGGTGGGCCGCGTTCGCAGAATGATTATTTGGAAATCGCTAATTTATTTCATACGGTTTTGCTTTCAGATGTCCCATACATGCCTCCAAAGATGGCCAGTGAGGCAAGGCGCTTTACTTGGCTCATTGATGTGTTTTATGACCACAAAGTGAAATTAATTATTTCTGCAGAGGTGGCAGCAGAGCTGCTTTATACGGAAGGACAGATGGCTAACGAGTTCCATCGGACAGTTTCAAGAATTATTGAGATGCAGTCCAAGGAATACCTTGAGGCCCCTAGGCGTATTGTGGATACGCGTTTAACTTAATTGACTAGTAAAATCTAGCTATGCACACAATCAATGCCGATTTGCATTGCCATTCCGTGGTTTCTGATGGGACATTAACTCCAGAAGCATTGGCAGCCCGTGCAAAAAATAATGGCGTGCAGTTGTGGGCCTTAACAGATCATGATGAGTTGGGTGGCCAGAAGCGAGCTAAACAAGCAGCTACTGAATTGGGTATGCAATATGTTTCGGGTGTGGAGATATCTGTTACTTGGTCTGGGCAAACAGTACACATTGTCGGCCTTGGTGTTGATGACGAAAACAAGCTGTTGATAGATGGCTTATATAGAACTCGTAATGGTCGGTCTGAACGCGCGAAAGAAATGTCAGCGCAGTTAGAGAAAGTGGGTATCCCTAATGCTTATGAAGGGGCGCTTCATTTTGTGGGCAACCCAGAATTAGTTTCTCGAACGCATTTTGCTAGATATTTAGTGGAAGCCGGTGTTTGCAAAGATACAGATGAAGTTTTTGCCAATTATTTAATTGAAGGTAAACCTGGTTTTGTGGCCCATTCATGGGCAACCCTTGATAATGCTGTTCAATGGATTACAGGGGCTGGCGGGGTGGCAGTTATTGCGCACCCAGGGAGATATCGCTATACCTCTTTGCAATTAACGCAGCTATATGAGCAATTTAAAGATTTGGGTGGCAAGGGGATTGAAGTGGTTACGGGCAGCCATAGTGCCACTGAGTTCAAAACATTTGCTAAAGTAGCGCAGCAGTATGATTTTTTGGCTTCTAGAGGGTCTGATTTTCATGACCCCCAAGAGAGCCATACGGATTTGGGACAATTACCTAATCTACCTACGCAATTACGACCTGTTTGGTCGGTGTTTCAATAAGAGATATATGTTTTCTGAACGAGTTTTATCCGGTATGCGTCCAACGGGCGCTTTGCACTTAGGCCACTACCATGGTGTTCTTAAGAATTGGGTTAAGTTACAGGCCGAGTACCCTTGCTATTTCTTTGTGGCAGATTGGCATGCTTTGACCACTCACTATGAAACGCCAGACATCATTGAGTCTTCCGTTTGGGATATGGTGATTGATTGGTTGGCGGCGGGTATTGATCCAACTCAGGCTACCTTGTTTATTCAAAGCAAAATTCCTGAGCACGCAGAACTATTTTTATTATTAGCGATGGGGACGCCATTGGGTTGGTTGGAGCGTGTTCCTACCTATAAAGATCAAATTGAAAAGCTTAAAGAAAAAGATTTGCAGACTTATGGATTCTTAGGTTATCCATTAATGATGGCTTCGGATATTTTGATCTATAGAGCGCAGCATGTGCCTGTTGGTGAAGATCAGATTCCACACGTAGAGATGACTCGTGAGGTGGCTCGTCGCTTTAACTACCTCTACGGTCGCGAGCCTGGCTTTGAAGAAAAGGCGCTAGAGGCCGCTAAAAAATTAGGTAGCAAGCGTACAAAGTTGTATTTGGAGTTACGTACTGAGTATCAGGAAAAAGGGCATGAAGAGGCGCTTGAACAGGCAAGAGCTGTATTGGCTGATGCGCAGAGCCTTTCTATGGGTGATCGTGAGCGTTTATTCGGTTATCTAGAGGGTGCTAGAAAGATTATTCTTCCAGAGCCTCAGGCTTTGTTGACAAAAGAATCTCGTATGCCTGGTTTAGATGGGCAGAAGATGTCAAAGTCTTATGGCAATACGATAGCTTTGCGTGAGGATGCAGCTTCAATCGAGAAGAAGGTCAGAACCATGCCTACAGACCCTGCGCGTATTCGTAAAACGGATGCGGGGGATCCTGCTCGTTGCCCAGTTTGGCAGTTACATCAGGTTTATTCCGATGATGAGACTAGAGCGTGGGCTGAAAAAGGTTGCAAGAGCGCTGGAATTGGTTGTATTGAGTGTAAACAACCAGTTATTCAAGGTATTTTAAAAGAGCAGCAGCCAATGATGGAGCGCGCTCAAATTTATTTAGATGACCCAAGTCTATTGAGAGCCATTATTGCTGATGGCTGCGATAAGGCTCGTAAAGTGGCTCAAGAGACGATGCGTGATGTACGCGAGGCGATGGGGCTTGATTACAGTTAAATCGGCCTTGGAGGCTGATTTACAAGCCTCTGACTGGGTTACTCAGCATGCATCTAATATTCGCCCAGGGGGGCGAATATTAGACTATGCCTGTGGTACTGGGCGCCATGCTATTTACCTAGCTACTCAAGGTTATGAGGTGCTAGCGATTGATTGTAATCCTCAAGTTTTGCAGGAAATTACTGATAAAGCACGCCAACTGCAGTTAAATATAAAAACACAACTCATTGATTTAGAACAAAATAATTGGCCATTTTCTGGTTCTGAGTTTGCCAAGTCTTTTGATGGGGTGGTGGTGACTAATTACCTATATCGCCCCTTTTTGATGTGCCTACCTGAGTTACTTAACGATGGTGGGGTTCTGATTTATGAAACTTTTGCACTTGGCAATGAGGCTTTTGGCAAGCCAAGTAACCCCAATTTTTTATTACGACCTAATGAATTGCTTGGATTTTCTGAAAAGATGAAGATTTTGGCCTATGAAGACGTTCAAATTCAGTTGCCTAAACCTGCTTGTATTCAGAGAATCTGCGCTGTTCCGCTACAATCAAAAACATGACTAAATTAGCTAAAAACATCTCTGGAAGTTTGGTGGCTATCGTCACGCCTATGCATGCCGATGGCAGTCTTGATTTACCTGCTTTACGCCAGTTAATTGATTGGCATATAGCTGAGGGTACGGACGGTATTGTGATCGTTGGAACTACCGGCGAATCACCGACTGTTTCTGTGGAAGAGCATTGTGAGCTCATCAAGGTAACTGTAGAACATACAGCAAAACGTATTCCTATTATTGCTGGCACAGGCGGTAATTCAACAAGCGAAGCGATTGAATTAACCGAGTACGCCAAAAAAGTTGGCGCTGATGCTAGCTTGCAAGTAGTGCCTTATTACAACAAGCCGACTCAAGAAGGCATGTATCAGCATTTCAAGACGATTGCTGAAAAAGTTGATTTGCCTGTTATTTTGTATAACGTGCCAGGCCGTACAGTTGCTGATATGGCTAATGAAACCGTGATCCGTTTAGCTAAGGTGCCAGGTATTACAGGTATTAAAGATGCTACCGGAAACTTGGAGCGCGGCACTCAATTAATCGCTGGGCTAAAGGCGGCTGGGGCTCATGATTTCGCAGTGTACTCAGGCGATGACTTAACTGCGTTATTCCTTATGTTGATGGGGGGGCAGGGTAATATTTCTGTAACGGCTAACGTTGCCCCTAAATTAATGCATGAATTATGCGTAGCTGCCATGGCTGGGGATATGGCTAGAACGAGAGAAATTCAATATAAGCTTTTAGCAGTCCATAAATCAATGTTCATTGAAGCTAATCCAATTCCTGTGAAATGGGCATTGCATGCTATGGGTAGGATGGATTCTGGCATTCGATTACCTCTAACAACTTTGAGTGATGCCTCACAAGAACAAGTTAGACAAGCTTTAAAAGCTGCTGGCTTATTGGTGTAATCAACAGTTAACAGATATTACTTAGGAAACTTTATGCGTCACTTATCTTCAAAATCTAGCTTGGCAACTATTCTGCTGGCTATGACAACCAGCTTGTTGATGTCAGCTTGCTCAACGACATTTTCTGGCGACACAATTGACTACAAGTCAGCTGGTGAAAAAAAAGGACCTAATTTAGCGTTTCCGCCAGATATGACTGTGGTTAATGGTGATAAGCGTTATGTGGTGCCTGATGGTGGTGCAACTTTATCTGGTTTTACTGCTGTAGCTGCTACTGCTAAGCCTGAAGGTAAAGAAACAGTTTTGCCAGTTGTTCAAGGTATGCGCATTGAAAGAGAAGGTGATCGCCGTTGGTTGGTGGTTTCAAAGCCAGCGAAGGGTGTGTATCCAAGTGTGCGTGAATTTTGGCAAGAGTCTGGATTTCTATTGTTAACGGATTCGCCTGAAACTGGCATCATGGAAACTGACTGGGCTGAGAACCGCGCCAAGATTCCACAAGACTTTATTAGAAGAACTTTAGGAAAAGTTTTAGATTCTCTATATTCAACAGGCGAGCGTGACAAATTCCGCACGCGTTTAGAAACTAATGCTAAAGGTGAGACAGAAATTTATATTACTCATCGTGGTGCAGTTGAGCAATTGACTGGTAATGATAAGAGTCAAACTATTTGGACTGCACGTGCTAATGATCCTGAGCTAGAAGCTGAATTCTTGGCTCGTTTGATGCAACGTCTTGGTTATACAGAAACTGCGGCTAGAGCATCGATTGGTAGCAAAGCACCAAGTGCACCAAAAGTATCTTATTTGAAGAAAGAGTTAACGCCTCGTTTAGAGTTCCCTGCTAACTTTGATCGTGCGTGGCGTGAGATTGGTGTTGGTTTAGATCGTTCTAACTTTATGGTTGATGATCGTGATCGCACGCAAGGTATTTATTTTGTACGTTTCTTGAATCCAAAAGATTTATCAGGTGATCGCGGCTTCTGGGAAAAAATGTTCAGTAGCAAGTCTGATGAAGATATGAAGCGAGCTAAGCGCTATCGTGTGATCGTTAAAGAATCATCAGGCACGATTGTTGTGACAGTGCAGGATGACAAAGGTACCCCTGAGGTTGGTGAGGTAGCGATTCAGTTGCTGACCTTGTTGGATCAGCAGTTAGGTAAGTAATAGAAAAAGGCCAGATTAATCTGGCCTTTTTTGTGCCCATAAAAAAAGCCACCCGAAGGTGGCTTTTTTACATCTTAAGAAGGATTACTTCTTAGCTGGTTCTGCAGCAGGAGCAGCTGGAGCAGCAGCTGGAGCAGCTGGAGCAGCAGCGTCAGCAGCTGGAGCAGCTGGAGCTGGAGTTTCTTTTTTACCACAAGCTGCCAAAGCAACTGCTAACAAAGAAGCGATCAATAGTGATTTTTTCATTTTATTTCCTTAAAAGATTAGCTAATCATCTAACGGTGATTTAGACCGGATGCTTAAATGACTTAGCGAGCTAAGACCTAAAAGTATCAGCCAACGATTATAAATAGTTTTTTAAAAAATACTAGCGTTAACCCTAGAGAGAATTCAGAGTTAGCCAACCGGAGCAATAGGCCTCAAACCATGGGTTTTGGGAATCCTCAATAAGTTTACTCAGTTGAATACACTCCGCCTTTGTAAGGGATTGATTTATAGATATTTTTTTCCAGAAGACCCAGTCATCTTCAGTGTCGTCGCTGACACTTTCACCGTTGAGGTAGTAAAACTCTTGATCATGTAGGATTTTTGAGAGCGGTGATAGGCTAATGCCTTGTTTTGTTATGGCTTTTTTAAAGGCCTGTAAATCTAGCAACGATTGGGGCGCGATGAAGTACGTTTGCGGCTTAGGTTCACTCAAGATGCTAGCTAGCGTGCAGGAAATATCGCTTTTACTCCAATGAATTTTATTGAGTTTTTCATAAACAGAATCAATGAGCTCTTGAGGAACAAGCGCTGGATCTTGAATAGCTCTTTGTTGTGGGTCTTTGTAGAGTTGATTAAGCTTTGGATCGTTCTCTAGAGCTTCTGTGGTGCGCCATAGTATCTCCGAGATAAGATCTTTATAGTTTGGAACCTTGAACCCCACAGACCAAGTTTGGCAGCCAGCGTCTACTGCAATACCATCATGCGCCACATTGGGAGGTAGGTACAACATGTCTCCAGGTTCTAATACCCAGTCATTGGTTGGCTTAAAGTTTTTTAAAATTTTTAAGGGGAGGCCTTCTTTTAAGCTGAGGTCTGTTTGAGTCGAAATTCTCCAATTTCTGTGACCAGCCATTTGAATTAAGAACACATCATAAGAGTCCAAGTGGGGGCCAACACCACCGCCCGGGCCAGCAATGCTAATCATTAAGTCATCCAGGCGAGCTTCAGGGATAAATCTAAACCAAGACATAACTGTTTTAGCTGCGGGATGGTGGCCATTAACACCTTGTACTAATAACGTCCAATCAGGGTCGCTCAGTTTTGGCAGTGTTTTAGGTTTAAAGGGGCCGTGATTAAGCGACCAAGGTTTGCTTTGAACCAAGCGTGATTCAACTGTTTTGCGGGATGATAGTTCGGCTAATTCGGCCATGGATATGGGGCTATTTAAGCCTCCCCCAGAAATTTTGGCTAAGGCAAAGGCAGGAATAGCCCCTCGAACTAAAAGCGGTTTTTTCTGCCAATATTCCTTCATAAATCGTTCTGGACTCATTCCCCCCAGTAAGGCCCAAGTTTCCTGTATTGGAAGTGGTTGAGGGGGCTTAGGAGGTTGATATACGGAGGTCTTATTTGATTTCATGATTGGTTTGCGGCTTTATTGAGCGTAGTCACGTAAAATACGTTTTATGAAAGTACAAAAGAATACTATTGTTTCACTTAAATACCGTTTAACAGATGCTCAAGGAAATTTGATTGAGGAGTCATCAGGTCCCATGGTTTATTTGCATGGTGGATATGATGGCACTTTTCCAAAAATAGAAGAAGCGGTAGATGGGCATGATATTGGCTATGAGACCACGATTCAATTAGAGCCAGCTGATGCTTTTGGTGATTATGACCCTGAATTATTAAAAATCGAAGCCCGTACGCGCTTTCCAGAGCCGCTTGAAGTTGGTATGCAGTTTGAGGGTTTGTTAGATGATGCTGACGCTGATTCTGATATTGACGAGGATGATGCGCTTATTTATACCGTCACTGATTTGGCTGAAGATAAAGTGGTATTGGATGGCAATCATCCTTTAGCTGGGTTGGCTCTTAAATTTTGGTTGCAGATTTCCGATGTGCGTGAAGCTACAGAAGAGGAAGTGGAAGAGGGGCATCCTAAGGGAGCTTTTGGATTGGATGTTGAGGGTGATGGTTTGGATGAGGAGGATGATTATCCAACGCCACCTTTACAGGGGCAGCGCCCAACCTTGCATTGATATTGGATGCACCTGCGTGCATAGAAATTAGTTACAAAAATAAGCCTTAATTAAATATTTTAATTAAGGCTTATTTTTTAATTGATAAAGAATATCGAGAGCTTCCTTGGGGCTTAAGCTGTCAGGGTTAATCATTTCAAAGTCTTTGAGAAGTGCTAAGGCTTTTTCCTGGTCTGGGTGAGTGGAGCTAACTTCTGGTTCATGCACATGACTAAATAAATCTACTTGCTTGCTATCTTGATTTGCAGTTTCTTCTAGGCGGTACAAATGTTTTTTCGCCTCTTTAATGACTTCTTGGGGTACGCCTGCTAATTGAGCTACTTGCAAGCCGTAACTTTGGTTAGCATGCCCCGGTTGCACGGTATGTAGAAAAACAATACCTTGGCCTTTTTCGACGGCGCTAAGATGTACATTGGCACATTGGGGATACTTGCTCGGAAGACTTGCTAATTCTAAGTAGTGTGTGGCAAATAAAGTCCACGATTGGTTTTTAGATAAGAGTTGTTGAGCAATTGCCCAAGCGAGTGCTAAGCCGTCAAAAGTAGATGTGCCTCGACCGATTTCATCCATTAAGACTAAGGATTGAGGGGTGGACCGATGGAGGATAGCCGCAGCTTCCGTCATTTCAACCATGAATGTTGAGCGACCACTCGCCAAATCATCTGCAGCACCAATGCGTGTGAAAATGCGATCAATAGGCCCTATGGTTGCTTGTGTCGCTGGTACATAAGAGCCTACATAGGCTAATAAAACAACTAATGCGATTTGCCGCATATAAGTTGATTTACCACCCATATTAGGCCCCGTAATTAAAAGCATGCGACGACCATTATCAAAGTGAGCGTCGTTGGGTGAAAAAGATTCAGAGCGTTTCGCTAATTGATCCTCTACAACTGGATGTCGGCCACCTTCAATATGAAGACCAGTTTGTTCAGTTAAGTTGGCTCGATGCCAGTCTAATGTTTGGGCGCGCTCGGCAAAAGTTGCCAATACATCAGTCTGGGCGAGTGCCCCAGCAGTTTCCTGACAGGCACTGACGTGCTGTTGTAGTTCAATAAGTAAAGCTTCATATAGCTGTTTTTCTAAAGCAAAGCTACGCTCTTTAGCGGAAAGAGCTTTATCTTCAAAAGCTTTTAGTTCTGGCGTGATGTAGCGCTCAGCATTTTTGAGTGTTTGTCTACGGCGATAATCTTCTGGAACTTTATCTGCTTGACCATTGGTGACTTCAATAAAAAAGCCGTGAACTTTATTGAATTCAACACGTAGATTGGCGATTCCAGTTCTTTCGCGTTCACGTGTTTCGAGTTCGAGTAAGAATTGACCGCAGTCATCACCTAGGCGACGTAACTCATCTAATTCAGTGTTGTAGCCATCGGCAATAACACCGCCTTCACGGATAACTACTGATGGTTCTGGGGCGATAGCCTGTTGCAATAAACCTAGAACTGGTGGTGCTTTAGCTAGTGCATCAGCTAACTCATTTAAGAGTGTTGAGCTTTGACCCAATGGTTTTAGCTTTTCAGCAAGATCTGGTAATGAAGCTAATGTGTCGCGTAGGCTGCTAAGGTCTCGAGGCCTTGCACTTCCCAAAGCTAAACGTGCACTAATGCGTTCCACATCGGCAATTTGTCTTAAAGCACTACGAATGTGTTCCAAAGCAAAAGCATTGTTGATGAATGATTCAATTGCTTGATGTCTATTTTGAATCGTCGTTGCATTTCTAAGTGGGTGATGTAACCAGTGTCTTAAAAGGCGACTACCCATGGCGCTTGAACAAGTGTCTAGCAATGAAAAAAGTGTCGGCTCAGTTTCTCCACGGAGCGTTTCTGTTATTTCTAAATTTCTTCTTGTGGCGGCATCGATACCGATATAACTGGCATCTTCTTCAACTTGGCATTTTTGAATATGAGGCAATTTTCCATGCCAACCCAAACCTTGCGTATTAGCGCCGTAGGCAAGTACGGCTGCTACAGCTGCAAGCGCTACGGCAAACTTGTCTTCTTGATCAATGCCGATGCCTTGCAGGCTGCTCATTTGAAAGATGTCTTGTAGGCGGCGTGAGCCTTCATCAGGTGTCCAAACCCAATCTGGAATGCTGTTACCGGATAAGTGGATCTCAGCCCAATGAGAGTCGCTTAAAGCGTCTTTGATTTGTTTTTCAGTGCCTAATGGACAGAGTATTTCAACTGCTTGAATGCGGGCCAAATATTGAGCTAGTTCTTCTGGGTCGCATTGTGTGATGCGTAAATTGCCACTGGCCACTGTTAACCAAGCTAAGCCCCATGCCCCTTTTTTATTGTTAGGGCATATGGCTAGCAATGGGGCGTCGTGACGCTCATTCATCAGAGCTGAATCAGTCAGCGTCCCTGGTGTAATCACACGCATAACTTTGCGTTCTACTGGCCCCTTACTTTCCGCAGGGTCGCCTACTTGTTCTGCAATGGCAACGGATTCACCAGATTTAACTAACTTGGCTAAATATTGTTCTGCGGCATGGTAGGGGATGCCGGCCATTTTGATCGGGTTGCCGGCTGACTGCCCACGCTGTGTGAGAGTGATGTCTAGAATACGCGCTGCTTTTTCTGCATCTTCAAAGAAGAGTTCATAAAAATCTCCCATACGAAAGAACACCAAAGAGTGCGGATGTTCTGCTTTGATTCGCAAGAACTGCTGCATCGCAGGCGTATGCTTAGCCAACTCCAGTGGATTCATCGTTTAGCTAAGATCTTCAGGGGTAATACCGTAAGCGGTAAATGAGTGTTGAGAGTCTTGGGTTTGCACAATGCGAGCAGGGATGCCAACAGCAGTAGCGCCTGCAGGTACTTCTTTTAGTACCACGGCATTAGATCCAATGCGTGCATCTTTGCCTACGGTAAAGCCACCTAATACCTTAGCGCCTGCACTAACAACTACTCCAGACTCTAAGGTTGGGTGGCGTTTCGTGCCTTTGTATAAAGAAGTTCCGCCCAAGGTGACACCTTGATAGATCGTGCAGTCGTCACCGATGACAGTTGTTTCACCAATGACAACGCCTAATCCATGATCAATAAAGACGCGTTTGCCAACGATAACGGCGGGATGGATTTCAATACCTGTTATGAAGCGTGCGGTGTGCGAAACGATTCTTGCTAGCAGTTTGAGTCCTAAATGCCATAGAAAATGCGCGATACGATGGAGCCAGATGGCATGTAAGCCTGGATAGCAAAGGATGACCTCTAGGCGGCTACGAGCCGCTGGGTCGCGGGCAATAATGGAGTCAATGTGTTCGAATAAAGGCATTATTTGATTTTACCGTGTAGAAGCATTTGTTTCGCAATCCCGCGTAAAAGATCAATTTCTTCTTTATGGAGACCTGATCTGGCAAATAAGGCTTGGAGTCTTGGCATGAGTTTTTTAGGGTTGGCAGGATCTAAATAGCCAATAGCTTCTAAACCTTGTTGCCAATGTTCTAGCATGGCGCTAATGGCCATTTGATCAGCTAAATCTGAGGTGGCACTCATTAAATTTTCAGATTTAATAGATAGTGCATCCATGAGGCCTTGTCTCATGGAATACGTGACAATCATCATGGCTTGAGCAAGGTTCAATGAGGGGTAGTCTGGGTTGGCATCAATCCAAACCCTGTGGGTGCAATGCTTTAGATCTTCATTGTCTAACCCCGTCCTTTCAGTACCAAAGACAAAAGAGACGCTTGTTTGCTTGATGGCTGCGTTAGCAGCCATTTGAATCGCTTGGCTAAGAGGGATTGCCGGTGGGCCAAATTCACGGTCTCGTGTAGTTAAGCCAAATACCAGCTGGCTATCGCCAACAGCGTGAATAAGGGATTCATGATTTTGCGATCCTTCTAGTACATCAAAAGCGCCGCTGGATAAAGAAATGGCTTCCGCTTTTTTAGCCATGTGTTGATAAACCGGATTGACTAGATGTAGTTCATGAAACCCCATTGTTTTGAGTGCGCGAGCCGCAGAGCCAACATTTCCAGGGTGGCTGGTGCGCATCATGACCCAGCGAATAGGCCACGCTTGCTTCAAAACTCCCAAAACTTCTTCGTTTCGAGCTAAAATCGGTTTTCGTCGTGCAGCTTTATCGCTGGACATTGCTCTTCTCCAATTCGTTGTGTTACTTAAAATACTATGCACCCCATGCTTAATGTGGCCATTAAGGCCGCTCGTCGCGCAGGAAATATTATCAACCGAGCTTCGCTAAACAGCGAGCGTATTCAGGTTACCCGTAAACAACACAACGATTTTGTTACTGAAGTCGATCAGGCAGCTGAAGCTGCCATTATCGAGACTTTAAGAGAAGCTTACCCGGATCACGGATTTTTAGCGGAAGAAACAGGTGAGACTGCCGGTTCACAAGCCGCTGATCAACCAAGCCATGTGTGGATCATCGATCCATTAGATGGCACCACAAATTTCATTCACGGATTCCCTCAATACGCTGTTTCAATTGCTTTAGCCGTTGATGGTGTAACTCAGCAAGCCGTTGTTTATGACCCTAATCGTGATGAGCTATTTACAGCAACTCGTGGAGCTGGTGCTTATTTAAATAACCGTAGATTACGTGTGGCAGGTCGTTTAAAAATGACTGAAGCTTTAATTGCAACGGGCTTTCCTTATCGGGAAGATCAAGATGTTGAAGCTTATGTAAAAGCCTTTGTTGAGATGACTCGTCAGTGCGCTGGTTTGCGTCGTCCTGGAGCCGCTTCTTTAGATTTAGCTTATGTTGCTGCAGGCCGCGTAGATGGATTTTTTGAGCAGGGCTTGAAGCCTTGGGATATTGCCGCTGGCGCTTTATTAATTACTGAGTCGGGTGGTTTGGTAGGTAATTATGCTGGGGAAGAGTCTTACCTTCATACGGGTGAGGTTATGGCTGCTAATCCACGTATTTTTGGCCAAATGGTCAACACATTGCGCCACCATTCAAAAGTTTAAGTTAATCGATAAATACTAAGATCTAACAAGATCTAATACTTTGATGCCCTCAGAGGTGATGCTTAATGCGTTGCCTTTGGGTAGCACAGTTTCAGGGTGATCAAAATCCCAATCCGATAAGACCCAGCGTTCCCATGATTGGCCGCCGAGGCTTTCTTGGTGGTAGCCAGGGCGATGAGTGTGTCCGTGAATTAAATGGTTGCAGTTGGTCATTGCCACTAATTCAGCAGTGGCATTGATGGTGACGTCACCTTTTACTTTGACAACATCTGGGGTGAATCGTTGTGCTCGATGGTATGTGGCTGTACTTTTGCTGCGTAAATTACTTGCTATGGCAACTCTCAGAGCTGTTGGTAATTTAAGAAATAACTTTTGCACCCAAGGTTTGCGTACGCATGAACGATAGCGTTGGTAGTTAACATCGGCTGTACAAAGCAAATCACCATGAGTTAGCAACCAAGTTTTTCCAGCAATGGTCATTACTTGGGGGTCTCTTAAGATTTCTAAGTTAGCTTTTTGCGAGTAATGAGTACTTAATAAAAAGTCACGATTGCCATGCATGAAGTAAACCTTAGTACCCGCTTGACTAAGGGCTCTAAGCTTTTGTGCCACTTCAAGATGGAATGGAGATTTTGCTTTGGCATCATCGCCAACCCAAAATTCAAATAAATCACCCAAAATAATTAAAGCTTCATGAGCGCGCGCTTCATTTTCAAGAAATTCAAAAAAACGTTGGGCCGTCCTAGGCATGGACGGTGTGAGGTGAATATCAGAAATGAGAACGGCGCTCGCGTGCATCTTAATTACTCTTCCAAAATAGTTGCTTCGATGATTGTTACATCTTCTTTTGGAACATCTTGATGAAAGCCTGAGCTGCCAGTTGGTACTTTGCGAATGGCATCAACCACATCTAAGCCATCAGTCACTTCGCCAAAAACAGCGTAACCCCAACCTTGAGCTGTAGGTGCTGAGAAGTTAAGAAATGCGTTATCAACTGTATTAATAAAAAATTGAGCTGTCGCAGAGTGAGGATCGCTAGTGCGAGCCATTGCAACAGACCCACGTTTGTTTGGTAAGCCGTTGTCTGCTTCGTTATCAATGGGTGCGCGTGTTGATTTTTGTTTCATGCCAGATGTCATGCCACCACCTTGAATCATGAAGTTACCAATCACACGATGGAAAATGGTGTCGTTGTAATGGCCTGAGCGAACGTACTCTAAAAAGTTGGCGGTTGATTTAGGGGCTAATTCATCATTCAAATCTAGAGTGATGTTACCCATGCTAGTTTTTAGTAGTACTTTTGCCATGTTAGGTCCTTTTTTAAGCTAAATAAAATTGAAAATATAAATACAGCGATTGTTTGAGATTGTAAAAATAATTAGAAATTAATTCAGAATCTGAGTGGCTAATTTCATCTTTCTTTCACTACTTATGAGTCGTTTATTGAGTGAGTAAGCTTTGCCGTAGGCTCTAGCAGCCAAACGTGTGTAAACGTCGCCTAGGTTTTCTAAGGCGGCTGGAAAAGCAGGTTGAACCTTGAGGGCAAGCTCAAGGTACTCTTTAGCTTGATCTAGGTTGCCTGATTGCGCATGAAGAACCGCTAGATTGTTATAGGGTTCAGGAAGCTCAGGGAACTGTTGGGTGAGTTCTAGCAATGTTTTTTTAGCAGCCTCTATTTCACCCATTTCGATTTGAATTCGGGAGCGGATGAATCTAAGTTGAACATTCCTAGGGTTGCTAGCTAGTTCTTTATCAATGGCGGTAATCGCTTCAGGGTATTTTTTATCCCCAATTAACTTATAAATATCTTGCGGAATAGCATTTTTGTTCTTAGGTTCAGGTACTTTTTGTAAAACAATGAAAGGTGATGCTAAAGATGGTTGCATTTGCGCTGATTGAACCGCATTGCCATTATTTTCAAAAGGAGAAGGGTCAGATTGGGCGGCAAGTCCTGATTTGGTCGGCCTAGATATGTTCGAGCCAGTCGATGTGGTAGTTGAGCCTGGGAGCTGAAGTGCCTGTGCTTCAGCATTTTTTGCTGGTAATGTGGCAGTTAGAACCAATGCTCCAATAAGGCTAGATGCCCATAGGGAGAGCATTAAGCGTTTTTTTAAGGGGTTGGGGCGATAAGTTGGCTGTAGCATGATTTTGAAAGAATTTGTTATTTGAATTAGCTATACTCAACAGTCAGTCTAACAAAAAGAGTTGAGTTCTCATAATAAGACTTAAGACAGCACTAAAAGCAGTAGCAAAATACACTATTAATAAAAATTTAAATTTCCCCTATGTTGCAGATTTTTAATACGTTAACGCGCAGTAAAGAAACCTTTGTTCCGATTGAGCCTGGCAAGGTGAAAATGTATGTTTGCGGGATGACGGTCTATGATTACTGCCATATTGGGCATGCGCGTGTGATGGTGGTGTTTGATATGGTGCAACGTTGGTTGCGTGCTTCTGGTCTAGAGGTTACCTATGTCCGCAATATTACTGATATAGATGACAAGATCATTAAGCGCGCGGTTGAAAATAAAGAAACAATTAAGGCTTTAACCCAACGTTTTATAGATGCCATGCACGAAGACGCTGATGCTTTGGGGATTGAGCGTCCTGATCACGAGCCAAGAGCTACTGAATATGTGACGCAGATGCAAGACATCATTACTCGTTTAATTAAAAATAATTATGCCTATCAGGCTGATGATGGCGATGTGAACTATGCGGTGCGCAATTTCAAAAATTATGGGCGCTTATCCGGCAAATCTTTAGATGATTTACGTGCAGGTGAAAGAGTGGCTGTTGCTACAAGTAAGCAGGACCCTTTGGATTTTGTGTTGTGGAAATCTGCTAAAGAAGATGAGCCCTCTGATACCAAGTGGGAGTCTCCATGGGGAGTGGGTCGTCCAGGTTGGCATATTGAATGTTCTGCAATGAGTTGCGATTTATTAGGTAAAACCTTCGATATTCATGGCGGTGGGGCTGATTTGCAGTTTCCGCATCATGAAAACGAGATTGCTCAAAGTGAAGGTGCTTTTGCGGCAGAGACAGGTAAACCTTTTGTGAACACTTGGATGCACAATGGTTTTGTGCGTGTGAACGAAGAGAAGATGTCTAAGTCATTAGGCAATTTCTTTACGATTCGTGATGTGTTGAAAGAGTTTGATCCTGAAGTAGTGCGTTTCTTTATTCTGAAGGCGCACTATCGTAGTCCTTTGAACTATAGTGATGCTCACTTGGAAGAAGCTAAACAGGGTCTAACGCGTTTGTATAACGCCTTGGCATCTGTGGAAGATATTCCCAATTATGGTAAGGCAAGTACTTGGCGAAGTCGGTTCGTTACGGTAATGAATGATGACTTTAATACGCCAGAAGCGATTGCCATTTTGTTTGAATTGGCAGCCGAGGTAAATAAAGCTAGTGGTGATGAAAAAAGAGATTTAGCTAGAGAGTTAAAGCAGTTAGCTAGATTTCTGGGTTTATTGCAAAGAGATCCCCAGGCGTTTTTACAGGCTGGTGGTGGCAGTGACGTGGCAGAGAATGATACGGTTGCTATTGAAGCCGCTATACAGGCTAGAGCTGACGCTAAGCAGGCCAAAGACTTCGCTAAGGCAGATCAGATTCGCCAAGAACTTTTGGCGAGCGGCATTGTTTTAGAGGATAAGCCTGGTGGTGTGACTTTGTGGAGACGTGCTTGATGGTGACAAAGGTGGCTAAAAAGACTGCTAAGTCAGCAGGCGAGCTATTGGCACCTGATTACTGGGAGGACGCTTGCGCAGCATTGATGAAGCAGGATCGCATCATGCGCAAGATTATTCCCAAATACCCTAAGGCTGAGTTCTTGAAAACTAGAGGAGATGCTTTCCAGACCTTGGCAAGGGCTATTGTGGGGCAGCAGATTTCCGTTAAGGCTGCTCAGTCGGTATGGGATAGGGTATTAAAAACAACCAAGCACTTCACGCCATCGGCTGTTCTAAAGCTCGAAATGATGCAACTGCGAGAAGCAGGCCTTTCAGTTCGAAAAGTGGAGTATATGAAGGATTTGGCTCAGCATTTTGAGAATGGCGGTCTTCATGCCGCTAATTGGGATGCTTTGGATGATGAGACGATTATTGCTGAGTTAACGGCTATCAGAGGAATTGGCCGCTGGACAGCAGAAATGTTCCTCATTTTTTACCTGATGAGACCAGATGTGCTTCCTTTAGACGATATTGGGCTCATTAAGGGCATTTCTGTGGCTTATTTCAGTAAAGAGCCTGTATCTAGGAGTGAGGCCAAAGAAGTGGCTGCCAATTGGGCGCCCTGGCGTACCGTTGCGACTTGGTATATGTGGCGTAGTATGGATCCTATTCCTGTCGAATATTGATCTTTTTGACCGAATGTTAGGCACCTACCCTAAGAGATATTAGAATAGAGCCCATGAAAATTACTTTCCTAGAATTTGAACAGCCGATCGCGGAACTCGAACAAAAAATTGAAGAGTTGCGTTTTGTGCAAGATGAGTCGGCTGTTGATATCTCAGAAGAGATCAATAAGCTATCCGAGAAAAGCCAGCTTTTAACTAAAGACTTGTACGCGCGTTTAACGCCTTGGCAAGTAGCCCAAATTGCACGTCATCCGCAACGTCCTTACACGATGGATTATGTGAATAACATTTTCACGGATTTCCATGAGTTACATGGGGATAGAAACTTTTCGGATGACCAGTCGATTATTGGCGGTTTAGCTAGATTTAACGGTATGCCTTGCTTGGTCATTGGCCACCAAAAAGGCCGCGATACCAAAGAGCGCGCTATGCGTAATTTTGGCATGAGCCGTCCCGAAGGCTATCGTAAGGCGAAGCGTTTGATGCGTTTGGCTGAAAAATTCAACATCCCTGTATTCACATTTGTTGATACGCCAGGCGCTTTCCCAGGTATTGATGCTGAAGAGCGAAATCAATCCGAGGCTATTGGTCATAATTTATTTGTTCAAGCTGAATTAAGGGTGCCTATTATTTCCACCATTATTGGTGAGGGTGGTTCAGGTGGTGCGCTAGCGATTGCGATGGGAGATGTGGTGCAGATGTTGCAATACGCGACATACTCAGTTATTTCCCCGGAGGGGTGCGCTTCTATTTTGTGGAAGACTGCCGAAAAAGCGCCTGAAGCTGCCGAGCAATTGGCATTGACAGCACATCGTTTAAAAGCGTTAGGTTTGATTGACAAGATTGTTAGTGAGCCATTGGGTGGTGCGCATCGAGATCATGCTGGTATGGCTACGATGTTAAAACGGGCCTTGGCAGACTCATTGCGTCAGTTCCAAACAATGGGCGTGGATGAGCTACTTGAGCGTCGTCATGAGCGCTTGATGAGCTATGGCAAGTTCAAAGACACTAATCAAGAAAAGTAAGTCACTAGCGTCTGCTAAATTGGCAGTCGCTTTTAGTGGTGGTCTGGATTCCGCTGTTTTATTACATGCGACCGTCATGGCTCATGGCGCTCAAAATGTGTATGCCTTTCATGTACATCATGGTATTCAGAAGCAGGCAACGAAGTGGCAAAGACATTGTCGGCAGGTGGCTGCAAAGTTGGGTTGTCATTTTGATACAAGAAATATCCAACTATCTCATTCTTCCAATATAGAGGCGCAGGCTAGGGAGCATCGTTATCAAGCCTTGCGCGAGATGTGCCAAGTGCATCAAATTGAAAATCTCTTAGTGGCGCATCATCAAGATGATCAAGCTGAGACCATTTTGATTCAGCTCATGCGTGGATCTGGCTTAGCTGGTTTGTCGGGTATGCCGCCATTGAAACAAGCTAAATCTAGTCAAATTTATATTTGGCGGCCATTTTTGGAGTTGCGTAAGGAAGAGCTTGAAGCCTACGCCAAGGAAAATCAATTAACTTGGATTGAAGATCCAAGTAATCAAGACGAGGCTTATCGTCGTAATGCGATTAGAAAAACATTGTTGCCTCAATTAGAGGAAGTTCAGCCAGGCGCTATTCGTAATCTAGCTCGAAGCGCTAGGCATATGGCTGAAGCGCAAGAGTTATTAAATCATTTGGCTGATATTGATTTGGGTTTAATTGAAAGTGCAAAAGGTTTATCAAAAACTAATTTATTGAGACTCTATAAAACTAATCAGCCTAGAGCCAAAAATGCTTTAAGGCGTTGGCTGAGTAGGCAGGACTTGGCGTATCCCAGTGAGGAACGGTTAACTGCTTGGTTTGTTGATTTGCAACAGGTGAGAAAAGATGCTCAATTGCAGTGGGAGCATGATGGGGTACTCATTCGTTTGTGGCGTGAACATCTTTTTGTGGAGAAAGTTCGAGAACCCAAGCAAAGCAAACGAACTGAGTCAAACCACCCAACTGGCGAATGGGCTTTTAAAAAGTTGCCGGCCAAAAGTAAAAAAGTTGGAATAGCGGCAGATCGTTTTAACGAGGCGAAGAAAAAAGGTTTAATCAACACCATGGAAAGGCAGGGTGGTGAGAAATTTAAAGTTCAAATTAATCGCCCTAGAAAATCGCTTAAGAATCTCTATCAGGAAGCGAGTATTCCGCCTTGGCAAAGAGATGTGCCTCTGCTCTACATTGGAGATGAATTAGTGGCTGTAGCTGGTATTGGTATCAGCGCTGATTGGCAGAGCGTGGAAGGGCCAAGAATTGGTCTTGAGTGGTTATCTAGTTAAATACTGGCAATCATCTCTAGGGTTTGGGGATACTTGGATACCAACTTAATGATGAGTGCAGCTTGAGCATTTGGTTTTGCTCGACCTTGCTCCCAATTTTCAATTGTTCTTGGATTTGTTCGGATAAAGTTGGCAAACACTGGTAGAGATAGTCCTAATTTCTCTCGCAGGGATGTTAATTCGCTGACGGTGATTTTAGGGGCTGGCTTTACTGGTACTTTATATTTTCTAAAGGTAAGTTTTCCTGAGCGTTCTTTTTCTAAAGCGTTTAGGCCTTCTGATAATTCTGAGAATAGATTACGTTTTTTCATAATTGGACCTTAATTTAATTTCTCTATCTAGGAGCTCTTTTAGTTTTTTCTTTTCTGCTTGGGTTAGATCTGACATTTCATTTTTGTTGTAAAGGGTAAATAAATAAAATTGAAATTTGTTAACCCGCCAGTAGTAAATAATTCTTATGCCACCTCTTTTACCTTTGTTTCTTAGGTGGTCTACAAATCTTAACTTTCTCAATCCACCTGTACCTTGAATCACATCTCCGGCAATCGGGTTCTGGATGAGTAGTGTTTGTAGCTCTCTGTATCCATCGTCATCAAGATAGTTTTCTCTTAGCTTGCTAAAAATTGGTAACTCTATAAAGATTGCATCCATTTTTAAATAATACGCAATCTGCGTATATATTACACCTATTTTGAAAGTAGGGAAATTAATTTGGTAAATGTGCAAGGAATAGCAAAATGATTCGCATCAAAAAAGAGAATTGCTCTCAGGTTAGATTGATTAATGGGTTCATTTATTTTTTTATTAGAGTGGGTTTTTTAGGATGTAACTGAAATTCTTAATAGATCTAGCGGTTAACGTGTAAAATCACAGTTTTGCTATTTTGCGCACCCTTGTGGTGCGATTTTTACGATATTTTCAACACATGGCTCTAATTGTTCATAAATACGGCGGTACATCGATGGGCTCGGTTGAGCGCATTCAGAATGTGGCCAAACGAGTTGCTAAGTGGATGAAAGCTGGCCATCAAGTGGTGGTTGTGCCTTCAGCTATGTCAGGTGAAACTAACCGATTGTTAGGTCTTGCTAAAGAAATTAATGCGAACCCTGACCCACGTGAGCTAGATCAAATTGCTTCTACAGGTGAGCAGGTCAGTTCAGGTTTATTAGCGCTTGCCTTGCAAGCTCAAGGTGTTCCTGCTGTCAGTTATGCGGGTTGGCAAGTAGTTATTAAGACAGACTCTTCTTATACTAAAGCTCGTATTCAAGGTATTGACGGCGATAAAGTTAAGGCGGATTTAAATGCTGGTAAAGCCGTAGTGATTACAGGCTTCCAGGGTGTGGACGAGAAGGGGAATATCACAACCCTAGGTCGTGGTGGTTCTGATACGTCTGCTGTGGCTGTGGCTGCTGCGTTAAACGCTGATGAGTGTTTAATTTATACGGATGTGGATGGTGTTTATACAACCGACCCACGTGTGTGTGAAGATGCACGCCGTTTAGACAAAATTACTTTTGAAGAAATGTTGGAAATGGCCAGCTTGGGTTCAAAAGTATTGCAAATTCGTTCGGTTGAATTTGCTGGTAAATATCGCGTTAAAACACGCGTACTATCATCTTTAACTGATCCAATGATGCCACTCGAACAAGAAATGAATTCGGGTACTTTGATTACTTTCGAGGAAGAAGAAACTATGGAAGCTGCTGTCATTTCGGGTATTGCTTTCGCCCGCGACGAAGCAAAAATTACTGTATTGGGCGTGCCTGATAAGCCAGGTATTGCATATCAAATTTTGGGTCCGATTGCGGATGCCAACATTGATGTGGATATGATTATTCAGAATCAATCTGTTGACGGTAAGACTGATTTCACATTCACAGTGCCACGTGGCGACTATCAAAAGGCTTTGGATCTTTTGAAGGGTAGCGTACAAGGTCACATTCAAGCTAAAGAAATTTTAGGTGATCCAAAGGTATCTAAAGTTTCTGTTGTGGGTGTGGGTATGCGTTCTCACGTAGGTATTGCTAGTCAAATGTTCCGTACGTTGTCAGAAGAAGGTATCAATATCCAGATGATTTCTACAAGTGAAATCAAGATTTCAGTCTTGATTGATGAGAAATATATGGAGCTAGCAGTACGTGCGCTTCATAAAGCCTTTGGATTAGAGCAAAAGTAATTTAAAATCTATGTCGTTTCATGGTTAATTAACTATGAAGCAACATAAGGAGACGTGGCCGAGTGGTCGAAGGCACTCCCCTGCTAAGGGAGCATCTGGGCAAAACCTGGATCGGAAGTTCGAATCTTCTCGTCTCCGCCAAAACAATAGGTAAATAAAAGGGTTGGATATATTCCAACCCTTTTTCCTAGGTGGTTTAGGGTTTGATGGGGTGAGATAAATATTCCCATCCTGCTGTAATATCCTTGTTACTACCTTGAGCAATTCAAGAACACATTGAGAAATATTAGGGAGCTTTTAATATGCCTGCTTATCGTTCCAAAACATCTACTGCTGGCCGTAATATGGCGGGTGCTCGTTCTTTATGGCGAGCTACAGGTATGAAGGATGCTGACTTTAGTAAGCCAATCATCGCAATAGCCAATTCATTTACTCAGTTTGTTCCTGGTCATGTGCATTTGAAAGACTTGGGTCAATTGGTTGCTCGTGAGATTGAGGCTGCTGGTGGTGTTGCTAAAGAATTTAATACCATCGCTGTAGATGATGGTATTGCTATGGGACATGATGGCATGTTGTACTCATTGCCTAGTCGAGACATTATTGCTGATTCTGTTGAATACATGGTTAATGCGCACTGCGCAGATGCTTTGGTATGTATTTCTAATTGCGACAAAATTACGCCGGGTATGTTGATGGCTGCTATGCGCCTAAATATCCCAGTTATTTTTGTTTCCGGTGGTCCTATGGAAGCAGGTAAGGTTCGCCTAGCTAATCCTGATACAAAAACAATCGAAGTTAAAAAACTTGATTTGATTGACGCTATGGTGATGGCGGCTGATAGCAAAGTATCAGATGCTGATTTGGCTGAAGTTGAACGTTCCGCCTGTCCAACTTGTGGTTCATGTTCAGGCATGTTTACAGCTAACTCAATGAACTGTTTGACTGAAGCTTTGGGCTTGTCTTTGCCGGGTAATGGCACTGTAGTTGCTACGCACGCTGATCGTGAGCAATTATTTAAGCAAGCCGGTCGTCAAGTTGTTGAGCTATGCAAACAATACTATGAACAAGATGACGAATCTATTTTGCCTCGTGCTGTTGGTTTTAAGGCTTTTGAAAATGCGATTGCTTTAGATATCGCTATGGGTGGATCTACTAATACGATTTTGCATTTGTTGGCGATCGCTCAAGAAGCAAATATTAATTTTACGATGGCTGATATTGATCGTATGTCAAAGGTGGTGCCTCAGTTATGCAAGGTAGCACCTAATACAAATAAATATCATATTGAAGATGTGCATCGTGCCGGTGGCATCATGGCTATTTTGGGCGAGTTAGATCGTGCGGGCAAATTACATACTGATGTGCCAACTGTGCATGCTAAAACTATGAAGGATGCTTTAGATCAGTGGGATATCGCTCGTAACCCTAGTAATGCAGTAAAAACATTTTATATGGCGGGTCCTGCGGGAATACCTTCTCAGGTAGCCTTTAGCCAAAATACTCGTTGGCCAAGTTTGGATGTGGATCGTGCTGAAGGTTGTATTCGATCCTTAGATCATGCTTTTAGCAAAGAGGGTGGTTTAGCAGTTTTGCATGGCAATATTGCTTTAGATGGATGTGTTGTTAAGACTGCTGGCGTTGATGATAGCTTGTTGGTTTTTGAGGGGCCTGCTCATGTGGTCGAAAGCCAAGATGAAGCAGTGGAGAACATTTTGAATGATCAAGTTAAGGCTGGTGATGTAGTGATCGTTCGCTATGAAGGACCTAAGGGTGGTCCTGGTATGCAGGAAATGTTATATCCAACAAGTTATATTAAATCTAAAGGTTTAGGTAAAGCTTGTGCTTTATTAACAGATGGACGATTCTCTGGCGGTACATCTGGTTTATCGATTGGACACTGTTCACCAGAAGCTGCTGCTGGCGGTACGATTGGCTTGGTGCGTAATGGTGATCGTATTCGAATTGATATTCCTAACCGCACAATTGATGTTTTGGTGAGTGATGAGGAATTGGCTAAGCGCCGCACCGAACAAGATAAGCTGGGTTGGAAACCAGCTAAACCTCGTCCGCGCAAAGTATCTGCGGCATTAAAGGCTTACGCAATGTTGGCAACTAGTGCGGACAAGGGCGCCGTTAGAAATCTAGATTTACTAGATTAATCGGTACGTTTGACCTATGAAAATAAAAAAGAGTCTGAGGACTCTTTTTTATTTGCTAATGAAATTCATCAATATATTTGAGAATTAATTATTAGGGCGTAAACTGGAAAGATGACAGCCAGTAA
This sequence comes from Polynucleobacter sp. MWH-Spelu-300-X4, assembly GCF_018687515.1. Lineage (NCBI taxonomy): Bacteria > Pseudomonadati > Pseudomonadota > Betaproteobacteria > Burkholderiales > Burkholderiaceae > Polynucleobacter > Polynucleobacter sp. MWH-Spelu-300-X4. The sequence continues at coordinate 1,072,383 of NZ_CP061294.1, read as the reverse complement.
CTTTAATGAGCCTGAGTTTAATCTTCGTTACCGCCGACTTTTTGAGACGGCGCAAGATGGCATATTGATTGTTGATTTTGAGACTGGAAAAATCGACGAGGCTAACCCTTTTTTGTTGGACATGTTGGGCTATGAAGCTAGTGAAATTGTAGGGCGTCAATTGTGGCAAATTGGCGCTATAGTCGATAAAGATTTAGCCGTTCATGCATTTAATGTATTGCGCGAAAAAGGCTACATTCGTTATGAAAATCTCCCTTTAAGGCATAAAACTGGCAATGTGATTGATGTTGAGTTTGTTAGCAATGTTTACGATGTGGGTGAGGCTAAAGTTATTCAGTGCAATATTCGAGATATCACCTCTAGAAAGAAAAGCGAACGTCAGCTAGCTATTAGCACCTTAACTCAAGAGAAGCAAAATTGGGCTATTTTGGCCTATGCTCAGGCGGCAATGGCTCTATCTCATGGGAGATCGCCAGCAGAGTTGATTAATGATGTTTGTAATGCCATTGTTAGTCAAGCGCCTTATGTGGTGGCGTGGGTCGGTATGGCTGATGCTGACATTGATAAAACAGTGCGTGTTGCAGGCGTAGCTGGGCCTTCAAAATCTTATACGGATGGCTTGGTGGTCAGTTGGTCTGAAGATACTTTGTCGGGCAAGGGGCCTGTTGGTAGCTCGATTCGATTAGGACAACCAGTCATTATTTTAGACGGTGATATAGATCCTAGGTTTGAGCCGTGGAGGGCACGTGCAAAATCATATGGCATACGTTGTATTGTTTCTGTCCCTATTAAAAGCGCCGAGGCCGTTATTGGTGCTTTGGCTGTATATTCAAAAATCCCTAATGCATTTAGTGATAGTGAAGTTCATTTGTTTGAGAATTTAGCTAATGAGATTGGTTATGGTCTAAAGGCAATCAAAGACCAAGAAAATTTATC